>NZ_JAVREH010000031.1:0-37985 GCF_031845305.1 Jatrophihabitans lederbergiae
ACGATCATCGATGAGGACATACAGTCCGGTCAGGAGGGTTTCTAGTTCTTTAGTCACGCATTGATCTTGGAAACCCTCCGCCTACCTCCCCGCCAGCGACACACCTTCAAGGAATCAACCATCTAGACGGCGGTGCCCAGCCCGCGGCCGCCCCGCCGTTCCGCACCATCGCAGCGATCCCCGAGCCCACCGGGCAGCGCATCGAGGGCCGCGACGAGTGGGCACCCGCGCACGACATCGACGGGATCTCGCTGCGCGGCGAGATCATCTCCGTCCGCACCGTCGGGGTGGAGCAGGACACCATCATCGCGTTCCTGTCCTCCTCGTGCGAGGGCTGCACGGGTTTCTGGCACGAGCTGGCGGACCCGGATGGTTCCTGGGCGGCGCCGGGCGGCACCCGGCTGCTGGTCGTGACCAAGAGCGCCGACGAGGAAAGCCCCGCCGCCCTGTCGAAACTGTGCCCCCCGGTGTCGACCTGGTGATGTCCAGCCAGGCATGGGCCGAGTTCGAGGTTCCAGGCTCGCCCTACGTCGTGGTGGCCGACGGTCGCACCGGCCGCATCAAGGGCGAAGGTTCGGGTACGTCGTTCAGCCAGGTCAGCGGCCTGATCCAGCAGTCGGTCGACGATCGAGATCACCCCGCGTTGCAAGCGGGTTCCGCCGTGGTCCAGCCAGCCGCGGACCGCGAGCGCGAGCAGGACGTCGACCGGGTACTGCTGCGCGCCGGTATCGGCCCGGGCGACCCCAGCCTGTACGCCCCGAGCGATGCCGCTGAGCAGGTGGAGTCGCGATGACGACCGCCGACGCAGCCACCAAGCTGGCCGGCCACGGCGTCGCCGTCCTGCTGCCGAGGCAGTGGGAAGGTCGGATCTACCAGCGCGCCGTTCCAGCCGCTCCGGCCGCCAGCCCAGCCACGGTGAGCCACGCCGCAGCAGCCGGTCCCGCGTACCCGCACCCCACCGGCTGGCCCGGTGAGCGGACCCATTCGGTGATGCATCTGGCCAACTTCGCCCTGCCCGCCTCCCGCGGCGATTACGGCACCGGCGCTGTCGAGCGGATGGGCGCTGCCCACATCTTCATCGCGCTGCTGGAGTTCGGTTCCGACTGCCTGGGCACCGCCCTGTACGAGCCACGCGGCCTGCCGCGGGTGAGCGCCGGGCAGTTCAATCCCAACGGCATGCAACGGCGGGTCGCCGGCCAGGCGGGATTCCAGCACTTCTTCACCGAGCGGAACCGTCCGTTCTGCCTCTACGTCGTCCTCGGCTCGCATCGGCAGGCGGTGCCGTTGACCAAGCAGGTCAACGCCGTTCTCGATCAGATCGAGGTTTCGCCATGACCGCCACCCTCACCGAGCGACTGGTCAACCGGGTCGCCAAGCGCACGGACCGGCAGGAGGAGCACTCCGGCCCACCGCGCCGCGGCTTCCTCGGCGGGGCCGCGCTGCTCGGTGCGGCACTGGCCGTGGACCCGTGGGGGTATCTCACCCGGCCGGCCAGCGCGTACGACGCGGTGTGCGGGGCCGACAACACCTGCGAAGCCGGATACACCGTGTTCTGCTGCACGATCAACGGCGGCAGGAACAGCTGCCCGCCCGATTCCTTCATCGGCGGCTGGTGGAAGGCCGACAACGCCTCGTTCTGCGGTGGCTCCGCGCGGTACTACATCGACTGCAACGCCTACCGCGACGGCCGCTATACCTGCCACTGCAACCAGAGCACCTGTGACCAGCGGCGGGTGGCCTGCAACCAGTTCCGCTATGGACAGTGCAGCACGCAGATCCCGTGGTCCAACACCGGTCCCGTGCTGTGCCGGGTGGTGTCGTGCACGCCGCCGTGGGTCCAGTTCGGCGGCACCTGCAGCAGCTCCAGTGCCACCGACAACAACACCGTCACGCATTCCGCACCCTGCGTCGCCGGGCAGCTCCCGGTCGGGTCGGTCGACTCGATCACCAGCTCCGGCAACACCGTACACATCCGCGGCTGGGCCTATGACCCGGACCAGCCGTCGACGTCCATCCAGGTCGCGATCTACCAGGACGGCAAGCGGCTGAGCCTCGTCACGGCCAACCACGTCCGTGCCGACATCGACGCCGCCCACCACATCAGCGGCAACCACGGCTTCGAGCTCTCACTGACCGCGAGCAACGGCCCGCACGCGTTCAAGGTGTACGCGATCAACGTGGGCAGCGGCAGCAGCAACCCGCTGATCGGCAGTCGCTCGTTCACCGTGAATCCGGGATCGGCGCCGATCGGGCACCTGGACTCGATCACCACCTCGGGCAACAAGGTGACGATCACGGGCTGGGCCTATGACCGCGACAAGCCGACCGAGTCACTGGGGATCGTGATCTACCAGGACGGCAAGCGGGTCCTGAGCTCGCCGACCACCATCACCCGTAGCGACGTCAACTCCGCCTATCACATCACCGGAGCGCACGGCTTCACCATCTCGCTGACCGCTACGGCCGGAACCCACACCTACAAGGTGTATGCCCTCAACGTCGCCGGCGGTGTCGGCAACCCGCTGCTCGGCGCGAAGAGCGTCGCGGTGCATGCCGCGGCGGTCACGCCCAGCGGCAAGCTGGAGTCCGTCAGCGCGTCCGGCAACACCGTACGACTGCGAGGCTGGGTCTATGACCCGGACAACCCGGCCGCCGAGATCGCGGTCGCGGTGTACGAGGACGGCCACGGCCTGCACTGGTACCCCACCGGAGTGTCCCGGCCCGATGTCGAAACCGGCTATGGCGTCAAGGGGAAACACGGCTTCGACATCACGCTGACTGCGGGCAAGGGCGTGCACACCTTCACCGTCCACCCGATGGGCCTCGGCGGCGGCACGTCCGAACTCGCGCTGGGCAGCAAGACCGTCGCGGTCGACCAGACGGGTCCGATCGGTCGCGTCGAGGACGTCCAGGTGCTGGGCAACACGGTCAAGCTGACCGGCTGGGCCGCTGATCCCGATCAACCGGCGGCGGCCGTGGCGGTGACCGTGTTCGAAGACGGCGCGGCGCTGTCCAGACACACCACCGAGGGTTCCGAGGGGCAGTTCGAGATCACGCTGCAGCGATCGCGGGGGCCGCACACGTACACGGTGTACGCCGCCAATCCCGACGCGCCGGACAGCATGATCGGCGGGGCAACCGTAACCGTCGGCGACGACGTCCGGGCACTTCCGGCGGGAACCGCCACGGCGGGGCCCCGATGAGCACGGCGCTGACCCTGCTCGTCGCGGTGGTCGCGGCCGCGCGCGGAACCTGGTCGCCGTGCGGGCTGTCCATGGTGTCGGCGATCAATCCGCTGTCCGAGCGGTCCCGCGGTAACCGGTACTGGCTGACGACTCTCTGGTTCGTTGCCGGCGCGGGCGCGGGTGGGGCGGTGCTGGGACTGGCGGGCTCTGTGCTCGCCCTGGCTCTCACGCCGCTGTCGCACCACCTCGGGGTAAGCGCTGCTCTCGGTTCCGCCGGCTGTCTCGTCGCACTGGCCGCCGATCGTCGAGTGGGCGGCTTTCACCTGCCGTTGCATGCGCGTCAGGTGAACGAGGAGTGGCTGATGCGCTATCGCCGGTGGCTGTACGCCGCCGGTTTCGGGTTCCAGATCGGCACCGGGTTCGCCACGTACATCATGACCGCCGCGACGTACCTGCTGGTACTGCTCAGCGCGGTCAGCGGATCGCCCTCGTCGGCCCTCGGTGCGGGGCTGCTGTTCGGCCTCGTCCGGGGCGCGGCCGTCGTGCTGAGTTCGCGTTGCCGCACGCCGCAGGCCCTGCTCGCGGTGCACCGCAGGCTCAGCGAACTGGAGACCACCTCGCTGCGGGTCGTCATGGCAGTCGAGATCCTCGCCGCCGTCGGGCTGGCAGCAGCCGCCTCGGGCCGGGTCGGCGTGGCGGTTGTGGCCGTGACGGTAGCGCTCATCGCCGCCGGTCCCGTGCTGACCGCCAGGCCGTCGGCGCCGCGGCTTTCCTCCCGCACGCCTGCACGTCCGGTGAAAGCGACCGATAGGTAGGCCGGCAGCACGTCCCCCGGTGTCCGCCGGGCCACGGAAGCGACCGGACAACAGCGTCCGGACAGCGAGTCAGATTGGCTGCGAATGCATACGAGGCTCTTCTCCGGGGTGGCGGCGGCGTTGCTCGTCGCGGGCTTGCTGAGTGTGGTGTCGAGCGCCGCACCGGCGTCGGCGTCGATCTCGGGCAATGCCGCAAGCGCGGTGAACTACGCCGGCCAGCACGGCTATCGCAGCTCGATCGGCGTCGTCGACATCCAGACCGGGGCGTTCTCCGGCGCGGGTGACTACAACAGCGCCTACGCGTCCGAGTCGGTGATGAAGGTGTTCATCGCGACCCGGCTGCTGATGACCGGCCAGATGTCGGGGTGGAACGAGACCACCCCGTACAAGATGATCACCCAGTCCGACGACGCCTCGGCCAACGCCCTGTACGGCCGCAACGGCGGCGACTCGGTGATCACCTGGGTCAAGCAGGCGTTGAACATTCCGAACCTGGGATCGCCGCCGCTGCGGCCGGGCTGGTGGGGCGGTACCCAGATCAACGCCCGTGGCATGACCGCCTTCTACAACACTGTCCGGCACCGGCCCGACGTCTGGTCCTGGCTGGGCAACGCGATGCACCACGCCACCCAGTACGGCTCGGACGGCACCTACCAGTTCTTCGGCATTCCGAGCGCCAGCACCGGCGCCGGTGTGAAACAGGGCTGGGGCGGCGACAACGCGGCCGGTCAACCGGCTCTCAATTCCACTGGATTCGTCAACAGCGACCGGTACGCGGTCGTGATCCTCACCCAGGGCGGCACCTACGGCTCCCCCATCGCGGGCATGGTGACGTCCGAGGCGAAGCTGCTCATGCCGGGTGGCCGAATCGTCAGCGAAAGCCCGGTCGGCCAGGTCGACGGCGTCTCGGTGCTGGGGCGCACCGCCACCATGCGCGGCTGGGCCTTCGACCCCGGTTACACCAGCAGCAGCCTTCGGATCTTCAGCTACGTCAACGGAAAGCCATTCACCTACGCGCAGACCAGTGTCACCCGCACCGACATCAACACCGCTTACCACCTCACCGGCGCGCACGGCTTCCAGATCCCGCTGAAGCTGGCCGACGGCACGAACAACGTCTGCGCGTACGCCATCAACCTCGGCGCGGCCGCTCCCAACACCCAACTCGGCTGCAAGACCATCGTGCTGTCGGGGTCACCGGTGGGCGGCGTCAGCGGCGTGTCCGTCCAGGCGAACGTCGCCACCTTCCACGGCTGGAGCCTGGACTACGACCAGCCCAACTCCCCGCTGATGGTGCGGGCTTACGTCAACGGCAAGTTCGTCGTCGGCGTCAACTCGACCGTGTCGCGGCCCGACATCGATCAGGCCTTCAAGGCCACCGGTCTGCACGGCTACTCCATCAACGTGCCGCTGCCGGACGGCGCCAGCACCGCGTGCGTCTACGCCCTCAATCTCGGTCCCGGGGCCAGCACGAGGCTGGGCTGCAGCTCGTTCCGGCTGTCCGGTTCCCCGCTGGGCACGCTCGACACCATTTCGGTCAGTGCCGGAAAGGCGATCGTCAACGGTTGGATGTTCGACTACGACGCTCCCACCCGGTCGATCGAGGCCATCATCGACGTCAACGGCAAGCACGTCGCCTGGGGCAACACCGCGGTGACCCGGGGCGACGTCAACGCCGCCTACGGAATCACCGACACCCACGGCTACAGCTACCAGGTCACGCTGGCCAGGGGCACCAACCGGGTCTGCGTGACGGCGCGGAACTACGCCACGGGAACGGACAGCAGCCTCGGCTGCAGGACCGTGACCGGCTGAGCTGCTTCCAACTGCTGAACTGATCCGGCTGAGGTCAGCCGGCGTACAGGTTGAGCTCGGCGACCGACCACCAGGACGATGAGCTGCCGGTCTGAACGATCCGCACGTAGCGGGCGCTCTGGTTGGCGAAGCGAGCCGTCACGACCGCGGCGGTCCCGGCTCCGGTGCTGACGGTGGTCCAACTGCTCGCGTCGTTCGATACCTGGACGGTGTAACCCCGGGCGTAGTCAGCACTGCTGCCGCCGGAGTCCATGACCACCTGGTCGAAGGTATGTGCCGAGCCGGTATCGACCTGCAGGTACTGCCCGGACGCCATCGCGGTGCCGGTGGAGAACCGGGTGCCGAGGTTGCCGTCCAGGACATTGGCCGGGGCATCACCACTCGACGGGTTGGCGCTCGCCGTCCAGCCCCCGCGGGCGAGCGCTGTCGGGCTTCCCCCGGTGCTGCCGCCGGGCGCGGCGGACACCGTCAGCTCGGCAATCGACCACCAGGACGTCGAACTGCCCGTCTGCACCAGTCGCAGGTACCGTGCCGTCTGCTGGGCGAACGTGACGGTCTGGCTCGCGGTGACGGCCGTCGCGCTGGCCACCGGCGTCCAGGACGCCCCGTCACCGGACACCTGCACCGACAGCCCGCGTGGGTAGTCGCCGGTGCTGCCGCCCGCATCGACCGTGACCTGGTCGAATGTCCTGGCAGTGCCCAGATCCACCTGGTAGTACTGCCCGTTCGCCATCGCGGTGCCGGTGCTCCACCGGGTCGAGGCGCTGCCGTCCAGGGCATTGGACGGAACGTCACCACCCGCCGAGGACGAGGCGGTGGCCGTCCAGCCGGTACGAGGCAGGGCGGTCTCGGCCGAGCCGGTGCCGACGGTGCCGGTGAGCCGCAGATCGCGTGAGGACGCCCCGACATAGACGGTGCTCGTTCCGGCCGCCGTCGTCCACCCGGTACCGTTCCAGTACTGGAACGCCCGAGCCGGCAGGGTGAGACTCACCTGGCTGGACGCGCCGGCTGCCAAGGCCACCTTCCGGAATCCCTGCAGGCTCTTGGGCGGCTCACCGGTCACCGCCGGCTCACCGACGTAGACCTCGGCGACCTCGCTGCCGGCCCGGGTGCCTGTGTTCGTCACGGTGAAGCCCACCGCCACGTTGCCACTGGCGTCGGGCGTTCCCACCGTCAGCCCGCTGTAGCCGAAGGTGGTGTAGGACAACCCGAACCCGAACGGGAACAGCGGCACGATGCTCTTGCCGTCATACCAGCGGTAACCGACCCCGAGCCCTTCGGAGTACTGGACGGTGCCGTTCTGCCCCGGCCACTGCGCGGGAGTGCTGGCGGGAACGTCGCTCAGGCTCGCCGGAAAGGTCACCGGCAGCTTGCCGGAGGGATCGACATCGCCGTACAGCAGCGCCGCGATCGCGTTTCCGTCTTCCTGGCCGGGGTACCAGGCCTCGACGACACCCTTGACTCCAGCCACCCATGGCATGGTGACCGCCGAGCCGGTGTTGAGCACCACCACCGTGTTCGGGTTGGCGGCAGCCACCGCGCTCACCAGGTTGTTCTGCGCGGACCCCAGGTCGATGTCCCCGACGTCATAGCCCTCGGACTCGTACTTGCTCACGAACACCACGGCGACGTCAGCGGATTTGGCGCCCGTCACTGCCTGGTCCTGCAGCGACTGGCCGGGCACCTGCCAGCCGAGGGTGAGGTTGTCCGAACCGCCGCCCTGGTAGTAGTCGACCTCCACGGTGGCCGCCTGGCCGGCGGTCAGTGTCACCGTCCCGGTCTTGGTGGTCGAGCCCTGGTCCGCCCAGTTGCCGATGACCAGTTGGCCGTTGACGTACAGCCGGCTGCCGTCGTCACTGGTGAGCGAGAAGGTGTACGAGCCGGTCGTCGGCGGGTGCACGGCGCCGGTCCACTTGGCCGACCAGTTCGTCGTCGCCACTCCGGCGTTGGGCGACGCGCCCGCCCAGTTGAAGTCCAGGTTCTGGTCGGTACGGGTGGCGACGGCTGCGCCGGTCAGCCCGGTGTTGGCGAAGAACTGCCCGTACAACCCGTTGCCGCTGCCCTGGGAGGGCGTGAGGGCGCTTGCCGGCACCGCGGGCAGCGCTCCGTCCGAACCGGCTACGCCCTGGTAGTAGTTGACGCTCGCACCCGAGCCGGCCCGGTTCTTGATCCCGGCGTACGGCGTCACCGTGTACGAGGCGTTGACCCCGGCACTGCCGCCGCCCTGGGTCTGCGCCTGCGCGCCGGCGTCCGCGCCTATCACCGCCACGGTGTGGGCACCGGTACCCAGCGGCAGCACCGGACCGCTGTTCTTCAGCAGCACGCTGCCCTGCTCGGCGACCTGCAGCGCCGTCGCGGTGTGCGCGCTGCTGGTGACGACCGAGCTCTTGGTTCCGGTCTGGCTCTTGTCGAACAGGCCGAACCGGAACATCTCGGTGAGGATGCGGCGCACGTGGTCATCGATGGTCGCCTGCGAGACCTGGCCGTTCTGGACGGCGGTCTTGAGCGCGCTGCCGTAGTACAGGTCGCTGTCGGGCATCTCCATGTCGAGCCCGTTGTTCGCCGACGCCACGGTGGAGTGGGTACCGCCCCAGTCGGAGGTGATGAAGCCCGCGAACCCCTGGCTGCCCTTGAGAATGTCGTTCTGCAGATGCGAATTCTCGCACGCGTACTGCCCGTTGACGGTGGAGTACGAGCACATCACCGACGCGACATTGCCCTGGTTGATCGCCGCCTCGAACTGCGGCAGGTAGATCTCGCGCAGGGTACGCTCGTCCACGATGGCATTGTCCGACGTCGAATTGCGGTTCGTCTCCTGGTTGTAGACCGCGTAGTGCTTCACCTGCGCCATCGGGCCTTGTGCCTGGATGCCACTGATGTCGGCCGCGCCGATCTGGCCCGCGAGGTAAGGGTCTTCGCCGAGTGATTCAAAGGCCCGTCCCCACCGCGGGTCACGCACGATGTTGACGGTCGGGGCCAGTACGACGTTGACGCCCTTGCCCCACTGCTCGGAACCGAGCACCGAACCGTACTGCTGCATCAGCGAGGTGTCCCAGCTCGCGGCACCGGCCACCGGTGCGGGCAACTGCGTCACGTCGGTCACCCCGTCACCGACGCCGACCGGGCCGTCCTGCAGGTGCAGCGCGGGCAGGGTGCCGCCGGAGAAGGACGACGGGGTACAGCCGGCGTACTGACAGCTGGTCGTGTTGTGCATCAGCGACAACTTGTCGTCCAGCGTCATCACGGCCAGCACCTCGGCGGCGCGCTGAGCCGGAGTCTGCGAGGCGTCCATCCAGGGGGGCGTGGCCGCGGAGACGGCGGGCGTGACCAGCACTCCGGTGAGCGAGCCGGCCAGCAGCGCGGCGGCGGCCCCTACGGCTCGGCAGCCGCCTGGAACTCGCCGCCTGAGCAGGAACGTGGCGGCACGGTCGCGCATGGCTCGCTGGACGCGCATGGCATCTCTTCTCGACGTATAGGACGAAAGTTAACAGGATGTTACAAGCTTTATAGGAAGTGTCAAGGGGACGTGCGTGCTCAGCTGGCCACAACGCCAGCAGCGCATCGCGCCTGCGGGAGTCCCTTGCAGGGTGCGCGATACTGGGCTGCGTGGATGACGAGACCCGCCTTCGGCGAGCGGCCTGTTCGGAATTTCTCATCGGTGACGGCCTGGTTCATCCCGGGGACCTGCTCGCCACCATCGGTCAGGACGTGATCCCCGATGTCTACGGTGACGGCGGGATCGTCACCGATCTCGAGCAGCACATCGCCGAACTACTCGGCAAGCCTGCCGCCGTGTTCCTGCCCAGCGGCACGATGGCCCAGGGGGCAACGCTGCGGGTGCACGCCGACAACCGCGGCCAGCGCACCGTGCTGTGGCATCCGTTCTGCCACCTCGACCAGCACGAGAACCAGGCGCACGCCCGGCTGCACGCGCTCGTCGGCCGGCCGGTGGGCCACCCCGACCGGCTGATAACGCTCGCCGATCTCGAGGCCGTGGCCGAGCCGTTCGCGGCCCTGTTGCTGGAACTGCCGCAGCGTGACCTCGGTGGTGAGCTGCCCGACTGGGACGAGCTGACCAGCCAGGTCGAGTGGGCGCGCGGGCGAGGTGCCGCGGTACATCTGGACGGCGCCCGGCTCTGGGAGGCGTCAGCCGGCTACGGCCGGCAGCCGGCCGAGATTGCCGCGCTGTTCGACACGGTTTACGTCTCGTTCTACAAGGGAATCGGCGCGCTGCCCGGCTGCTGCGTCGCGGGAACAACCGAGGTGGTCGCGCAGGTCCGGGAGTGGCGCCGTCGCCTCGGCGGCACCCTGTACGGCATGTGGCCGGCGGCGGCGTCCGCGCTGAGCCTGCTGCCCGAACGGCTCGCGGCGATGCCTGACAACCTGGAGCACACCCGCGCCATCGCCCGCGCCGTCGCAGGCCTGTCCGGCGTCCGGGTGGTACCCGACCCGCCGCAGACGCCGATGATGCACCTGCTGTTCGACGTTTCCGCCGAACGCTTCGCCGCCAACGCGCGACGGCTGGCGGAGGAACAGAGCCTGTGGGTGTGGCCGCAGGCGAGCGCGGCCGCGGACCCACGGGTGGTCCGCTGCGAGCTGTCCGTCGGGCGAGCAACCCGCCGGCTCAGCGCGGACACCATCGCCGCGGCGCTGGCCGAACTCACCGCCTGACCCCGACCAGCTGATGCCGACCGCCCGAGACTGTCGGCTGAATACTGGGCCGGCTGATGCTGCCTCGTTCAGCTCGTGGCGACCGCCGAGACGAGGGTGCCTTGAACGAGTTCGTCCTTGATCAGGCTGCCGATCAGCTGCTGTTGCTCCTGCGCGGTCTGCCAGCGCGGGTCGTGACCGTGTCGCTGCTCGATGACCGTGTCGACCCGGTTCACGGCTGTCTGCCACTCCTCGGGCGCGGCGGCGAAGTCGGCCAGCGCGGCCTGCTCGCACACCGCCAGCCCCGCCCGGTCGAGCAGTGCCGCCAGCTCGTCCGAGGAGGGAAAGTGATTGCCCTCCGGCTGGGTCGGCAGCCTCGGCACCGCCCGCAGGAACACCAGCAACCCGATCGCGCCGCGCGGCCGGACGACCCGCCGCAGCTCGCTCAGCAGTCCGTCCTGGTCCTCGACGGTGCACAGCACGCCCAGGCTCCACGCCGCGTCGAAACTGTGAGCGGCGAACGGCAGCCGCTCCCCGGAGGCGATCACGACCGGACGGGAGAACAGCCGCGCCGAGGCCCGGCAGGCATCGACCATCGGCTCGGCCAGCACCGGGGCCACACCGAACTGCCGCGCCGCCAGCTCGGCCGGTCCTCCCACGCCGGCACCGGAGTCCAGCAGGGTCAGGCCCGACCGCAGGCCCAGCCGCTCGGCGAGCCACTCCAATGCTGCGGGGCTGCCACTGCCCCGGCAGCCGGCGGGTACCGCGTGGTCCGGGCCCAGGCTCTCGACGGCGTCCGCCGTCCACTTCGCCATGGTGTCGAACTCGTCGGCCATGGCCTGCGACTCAGTCATCAGCCGACCGTATCCGACGTCCGATCTCTGCCTTGATCTCGGCCGCGGCGGTCTCACCCCGGGCCGATGCCAGGCCGGACAGGTTCACCCCGGCCACTCCCTCGATCGCCAGCAGTTCGCGCGCCTCGCCCACGGCGGCGTCGATGCCCGCGGAAAGCGGATCGGTGGAGGACAGCACCCGCTCGACCGGCGCTGGATCGAGTTCCAGGCCGGGAAAGCTCTGCAGGACGCGCGCCGACCGCTCGTCGGTGTAGACGGCGACCCCGGCGATGATCGGCAGGGTGACGCTCAAGCCGCGGGCGGCCGTTACGAAGGCGCCGAGTTCGGCCGCGGTGCCCACGTGGTTCAGGACGGCGAGGTGCGCGCCGGCCCGCTGCTTCTGCAACAACCGCTCGGGACGCAACGCCCGCGGTGGGGCGTGCGGGGCCTCCGGAACGGCGACCGCCAGGCCCGTCGCCGCGGCGAGCCCGGCCAGCCGGGTGCCGTCGAGGTCGAAGACCTGTGTCACGTCCGGCCGCACCCCCGGCGCCCGGCCGTCCCCGGTCACGCACAGCACGCCGTCCGCACCGGCCACCCGCAGTCCGGCCAGCTCCTGTTCCAGGACCAGCCCGTTGCGATCCCGGCAGGTCAGCGTCAACCACGGCACGCCGCCGGCCTCGCGGATCAGGCCCGTCATCAGGGTCGGCGGAAAGTCCGGCCGGTTCTGGTGCTCACCGACCAGGACGGCGTCACACGAGCCGCGCAGGATGCCGGTGATCTCGCCCACGGCGGCCCGGTCGAAGGCCGGTAGCGTCAGGTCCGTCAGCACCACCGGGCCGCGGGAGGCAGCATCGAGCAAGCTGCTGAACGGCACCGGACCGCCGGCCGGGCGCTGCGGCCAGGTCACCGCGGGACGCTCGGTGAACGGGCAGCGGTGCGATCCCATCTCGCACGCAAGGTCCGGACGGACGCCGCCGCACGGGCCGAACACCATGTGCTTGGGACAGGCCGCCTCCCGCATCGTCGTCACCCCGCGATCATCGCTCATCACGCGCGGGTGCTGCCCGGCAAGCCCAGCTCAGCGGGCGACCCCCCGGAACGTCTTCAGGCTGGCGTCGGCCGCGTCCAGACACTCCAGCACCAGCCGCTGAGCAGCCGAAGCTGGGAGTTAGTTGATGCAGCCGGCCTGGGCCGCGTTGGTGGTGACCGGGTGGCTGGCGGACGCCGGGGCGCTGCTCTGGCCAGTCGCGGACGACGAATCGGACGATCCACCGGAGGACCCAGCAGACGGGACCTGGACGCCGTCGTTGCCGAGCACCAGGGTGACCGCGCTGACGCCGTCGCTCTGTGAGAGCGCGGCACCCGGCACCACCTTCGCCACCGCCCGCGCTGCGGTATCGGCACCCGGCGGGTATTCGATCGTCGTCTTCTGCACCACGTCGGTCGTCGCGGGCGGGACCGTGGTCTTGAAGCCCAGCTTCCGCAACGCGGCGGCATTGGCGCTCTCGCGACCGAGGGAGTCGCTGTCGTTGACCACCGTGACCGTCACGGTCTTGGGATCGGCGGTCGTGGGGCTCTGGGGGGCCTTCGCCGGTTGTCCACCGATGAGGGAGCTGATGAAGCCGGGCACGGCGGCCGTGTTGACCAGCACGACGTCGCCGACCGGCGAGTTCGGGTCTTCACCGGCCAGCGGAATGGTGGTGAAGGTGACGTTGCCGGCACTGAGGTTCTGCATCTGCTGCGCGAGCTTGGCCGGATCCAGGCTCTGGTCCATGGTCAGCGACGAGGTGACCGCATTGAGCAGGTGCTGCAGCTTGAACGGGTTCAGCAGGGTGCCGCCGGACGTCAGCTTGCGAAACACCGCGGACAGGAAGTATTGCTGCCGCTTGATGCGGTCCAGGTCACCGGCCGGCAGGCCGTGCCGCTGCCGGACAAAGGCAAGTGCCTGCGTCCCGCGGATGACGTTGTCGCCCTTCTTCAGGTCGATACCCGAGTAGCTGCGGACGAAGGAGCCGTCCGCCTCGTAGCCGGAGTCGAAGCCGTTGCCGATCTGGCCGGTGTAGGTCGCCGGGCGCATGGCGCTGTTCAGGCAGACGGTGACGCCGCCGATCGCGTTGGAGATGCGGTAGAAGCCGAGCAGGTCGACCTGCACGAAATGGTCGATGTTGAGGCCGGTGAGGTTCTCCAGCGTGTCGGTGAGGAGTGAGGCGCCGGCAGCCTTGTTGCCGTGGCTGTCGGCGACCCCGTCGACGTAGGCGGAGTTGAGCTTGTTCTTGCCGTGGCCCGGGATGGTGACGTAGGAGTCGCGCGGAAACGAGATGACGGTCGCCTTGCTGCCGTCGGCGGGAACGTGCAGCAGCATCATGGTGTCGGTGTTGTAGGACCCGCCGTCCCGGGTGGTGCCCAGCTGCGCCAGCTCCGCGTCCGTGGCGGTGTCGCGGTCGTCGTTGCCGACGATCAGGATGTTCTCCGCGCTGCCGTCGATGTTCTTCGCCGCGGCCGTGGAGTGGGTGCTGATCTCGACGCGGCGGATGTCGGCGGTGAAGTTGCGGTAGGTGGCCCAGGCGATGCCGCTGCCGACCAGGACCGTGAGCGACAGCACGGCGGCGACGATCTGGACGCCGAGCAGCGCGCCTCGGCGAACCGATCCGGCGGCCCGCTCGGAATCACCGGTGCGGGCCGATCGCTTCGGGCGGAGCAGGCCCCGACGCCCGTTCTCGGCCGGGGAGAGTTCACTCGGCCGGAAACCGTCGAAGTCTGAGTTCACGCCGGTATAATACCGCGCGAAGTGCTCAATAGCGCTTGCCGGGGACACCGCCACACCGGCGGCTACGGGCGCACGCAGCGGTAGCCGCCCGGCGCCGGACCGGACTTGTGATGGTGGCGGAGCGCAGGGACGATGGCACACTGAATGCGAGATATCGCTGCAGCGACGTCGCAGCGGGCGGAACGACGCGGGTGCAGCGACCCGACGTCGCTTGCAGAAGGTAGGACATGGCGGGCAACTCGGAGTTCCGATCGACCAACGCCACCGTACTCACGGTCGCCCTGATCGACGCACCTGTCGTCGTCACCTCAGCGCAACTGGACGAGGGACTGGTCGAAGCCTACCGGCGGGTGGGTCTTCGTCCTGGACTCATCGAGCGGCTGGCCGGTATCCGGGAGAGGCGCTGGTGGGCTGATGGCACGACCTTCGCCGACGGCGCCGCGATGGCAGGGGGCAAGGCGATCGCCGAATCCGGGGTCAGCGTCGAGGACATCGGCCTGCTGGTCAACACCTCCGTCAGCCGGGCCCACCTCGAGCCCGCGACCGCCGCATCGGTGCATGACGCGATCGGCCTGCCGAGCTCGTGCCAGAGTTTCGACATCACCAATGCCTGCCTGGGCTTCCTGAACGGCATGCAGCTGGCCGCTGCCATGATCGACTCTGGCCAGATCGAGCACGCCTTGATCGTGTGCGGCGAGGATGCTCGCCCGGCGCACGAGGCGGCGCTGCGCAGGCTCGCCGACGAGGCCTCGACGTCCAAGGATGTGATTGCCGAGTTCGCGACGCTGACCCTGGGCTCCGGAGCGGTGGCCATGGTCCTGGGCCGTGCCGACCGGCATCCCGAGGGTCATCGCATCATCGGTGGCGCGACCCGGGCGTCGACGTCGCATCACGAGCTGTGCGTCGGGGACGTCGAGCTGATGCGCACCGACAGCAAGAACCTGCTGAAGTACGGCCTGGAGCTGTGCGTGGGGCTATGGGAGGACGCCCGGGCGCATTTCGACTGGTCCGACGGCGCCGACCTGTACGTCATCCACCAGGTGTCACAGGTGCACACCGACGCAATCTGCGCCGGGTTGGGCATCGACCCGGACCGGGTTCCCCGGACATTTCCCACCCGTGGCAACATGGGGCCGGCCTCGGTGCCGTTCACGCTGGCGACCCGCGCCGACTCGCTGAACCGTGGTGACAAGGTGCTGCTGATGGGCGTGGGATCGGGCCTGAACGCGAGCTGTCTCGAGCTGGAGTGGTGACCCGCGCCACCTCGTTGAAAGCCCCGCCCCTGCCCGGTCCGGCACCGGACCTGACCGGCCTTCCAGGACTCGATCCGGCCTGGTCACGCACGGTCGAGGTGCCGGGCTCGGACGGCGTCCGGCACACCTGGCACCTTCTGGACTCGGAAGCGGGCTCCGTTGCTGGCGACGGGTCGCCGGACCAGCCGACGTTGCTCTGCCTGCACGGCAACCCGACCTGGTCCTACCTCTGGCGGCGGATGTTCGCGGTCGCCCCTCCCGGCTGGCGGGTCATCGCCCCCGACCAGCTCGGCATGGGGTACTCCGAGCGGCTGCCGGCGCCCCGGACGCTGGCCGAGCGGGTGCGCGACCTCGGCGCCCTGACCGCCGCACTGGGAATCACCGGCCCTGTCGTCACGCTCGCCCACGACTGGGGCGGCATAATCTCGCTCGGCTGGGCGCTCGAACACCGCGCGCAGGTGCGGGGTGTGGTGCTGACGAATACCGCCGTGCACCAGCCTGAGGACTCCCGACCGGCCGCCCTGATCCGGCTGGCGCACCTGCGCATGCTGCGCGACTCGCTCTGCGTCCGGACGCCGGTCTTCGTCCGCAGCGCCACCGCACTGTCGTGGCCGCCGCTGCCGAGCGAGGTGCGTGGAGCGTTCGCCGCGCCGTACCACGGGGCGCGGCGCCGCCGGTCCGTCGGGGACTTCGTCGCGGATATCCCGTTCGGCGAGCACGACCCGAGCCGGCCGGCGCTGGACGTCATCAGCGGCGGCATCAAGGACCTGGACGTGCCGGCGCTGCTGCTGTGGGGCCCGCGCGACCCGGTATTCGGCGAGCAGTACCTGCGTGATCTGCTGATGCGGCTGCCGCGCGCCGATGTCCACCGCTACGCCGGCGCATCACACCTGCTTCCCGAGGACGCCCCGCGCTATGCCGAGGACGTCGGCCGGTGGTTGCACGACTTGGATTCCAGCCAGCCGGCCGCAGCTGGTGACGCAGATACCGTTGCCCAGGCTGACACCGCCGCCCCGTCGGTGTGGCAGGCGCTCGTCGACCGGGCCGCGCGCACCCCGGACGAGATCGCGACGGCCGAGGTGGGCGGCGCGAGCATCACCTGGGCGGAGCTCAACCGGCGGGTGCGCGACACCGCCGCGGGTCTGGCGAACGCCGGTGTGGCACCGGGGCAGCGGGTGGCTCTGCTCGTCCCGCCCTCGATCGAGTTGACCGTGGCGGTGTACTCGGTGTGGCGGGCCGGCGCCGTGATCGTGGTGGCGGACAAGGGCCTGGGGCTGCGCGGCATGGGCAGAGCGCTGCGCGGTGCCAGGGTGGATCACGTCATCGGCACCGCCCAGGGCCTCGCGGCGGCACGTGCGATGCGGTTGCCGGGCACGCGCTGGCTGGCCGGCACCGGCTCGCTGAAGGGCGGGGCAGCCCCTGCCGCTGAGCGCCGCCTTCTCGGCGTGCGGGAAAGCCTGGCCGAGCTAGCGGCTGAACAGCTGGCTGCGGACGAGCATCCGCTGCCCGAGGTGACAGCCGATGCCGAGGCCGCGGTCGTCTTCACCTCCGGAGCCACCGGTCCGGCCAAGGGCGTGCTGTACCTGCACCGGCAGGTACACGCCCAACTCCACGTCGTCCGGCAGGTGTACGGGCTGACGGACGAGGACCGGATGGTGGCGGCCTTCGCGCCGTTCGCCTTGTTCGGTCCCGCGCTCGGGGTAGCCTCGGCGGTTCCGGCAACCGATGTCACCAAGCCCGGCACCCTGACGGCCGCCGCGCTGGCCGATGCCGCGCTGGCCGTTGAGGCGACCGTCGTGTTCGCCTCTCCGGCCGCGCTGCGCAATGTGGCCGCGACCGCCGGCGAGCTGACGCCCGGGCAGCGGTCGGCGCTCGGGCGGGTGCGGCTGCTCATGTCGGCCGGCGCGCCCGTCCCGCTGGAGCTGCTGCGGCAGGTCGCCGAGCTGATGCCGGTGGCCGAGGCCCACACGCCGTACGGCATGACGGAGCTGCTGCCCGTCACGGACGTGTCGATGCGTGAGATCGAACAGGCCGGCCAGGGCGACGGGGTGTGTGTCGGGCGAGCGGTGCCCGGCGTCGACATCGCGATCAGCGAGTTGGACGGGTTGGCCCGCGATGTCGGTGAGCTCACCAGCGAGCCGGGTGTCGTGGGTGAGATCTGCGTCCGGGCCGAGCATGGCAAGCAGCGCTATGACAGCCTGTGGGCCACTGAGCGGGCAAGTTCGCGCGACACCGGCTGGCACCGTACTGGCGATGTCGGCCACCTCGACGCAGAGGGCCGCCTGTGGGTGCAGGGCCGACGCCAGCACCTGATCACCACACCGGACGGCCTGCTCACGCCGGTCGGTCTCGAGCAGCGCGTCGAGGCAGTCGCCGAGGTCACTGCCGCGGCGGTCGTCGGCGTCGGCCCTACGGGCACTCAGCAGGTCGTCGTAATAGTCGTGCTTGGTGCTGCAGCCGTCAGCCGCGGCAGGGCGCGCCAGGTGCGGGTAGCGGACCTGGAATTGAGCGCGGCCGTCCGGGCCGCGGTCGACGTGCCGGTCGCCGCGGTGCTGGTGCGCGACGCCCTGCCGGTCGACATTCGGCATGCTTCCAAAGTGGATCGCACCGCGCTGGCCGGTTGGGCCGAGAAGGTGCTGGCGGGCCGCTCGTGAGAGTGCTGCTCACGGGTGCGAGCGGCATGCTCGGCGCCGCGACGGCGCGCGCCCTGCTGGCTGAAGGCGTCGAACTGACGGTGCTGCAGCGTCACCCGAGTGGCCTGCCCTGCCGGGAGATCCTGGGCAGCGTGTCGAACCGCGCCGTGGTGGAGCTCGCCGCGGCCGGGCAGGAGGTCGTGCTGCACCTGGCGGCGAAGGTCGATGTGGTCGGCCCATGGGCGGAGTACGAGCAGACCAATGTGGCCGGTACCCGGGCGGTGGTCGATGCCTGCAGGCAGCACGGCGTGCGCGCGCTGGTGCACGTGTCGACGCCGGCAGTAGCCCATGCCGGCCGGGCACTGGTCGGCGTCGGGGCCGGGCCGGCCGATTCGAGGGCCGCCCGGGGCAACTATGCGCGGTCGAAGGCGATCGCGGAAACCCTCGCGTTGCAAGCTGATTCAGCCCAGCTGGCGGTTCTCGCGATCCGTCCACACCTGGTCTGGGGCCCGGGCGACACCCAGCTGGTCCAACGGATCGTCGACCGGGCACGCGCGGGCCGGTTGCCTCTCATCGGCTCCGGAGCGGCGCTGATCGACAGCACCTATGTCGACAACGCCGTCGACGCGCTGCTCGCCGCCGTCCGGGTATGCGGGCAGGTGCGCGGTGAGGCGCTGGTGGTGTCCAACGGCGAACCGCGTTCGGTGGCCGAGATCCTGCGACTGCTGTGCCGTGCGGCGGGAGTCCCCGGGCCACGCGGCCGCGTGCCATATCCCCTTGCCGCGGCGGCTGGTTCGATCATCGAGGGAGCATGGGCGGTGTCCAGGCGGCGCGACACTCCCCCGCTGAACCGCTTCCTGGCCGAGCAGTTGGCGACCGCGCACTGGTTCGACCAGCGACGGACCCGCGAAGCGCTGCGGTGGCAACCGCGCGTCAGCCTGGACGAGGGGTTCGCCCAGCTGGCAGCACATTATGCGAAGGGCTCGGCCGAGGATCAGCTGACGGTGCCGTCCACCGTCGAGGGCACGACCTCGTAGCCCGATTCGGTTCGAGCGGTCCCGGAGCGCCCGTCGGCGTGCGACGACGGGAGACCCGACTGGTGGAGGGGAGCGTGGACCAGTGCTCGTTGCCGGTGTCCGAACGCACCGGAGGCTGGACCTGCTACGGGCCCTGACCGGAACCCGTCAGCACCGCTTTTCGGGCGTTTCGCAGCGGTAATCGCTCGAACTACAGCCAGCGGCCGGCATACTTCGTGCTGTGAACGCCACGGACGTCGCCGCTATCGTCGCGGCATGCGGCGGCCTCGCGGCCGTGAGTGTGGCTGCGGGCGCCATCGTGGTAGGGGCGCGGAATCTGCGAGAGCAGTTGCAGGTGCACGAAAGCACCAGCGCGGATGTCCTGCGCGGAGCACGCGACAACGCCGCGGAGGACCGGCGGTGGCAGCGCGAAGCCGACACCTACGTCGATGTGCTGGCCTGGACCCGGGCTGCTATGAGGACCCCGTCAGAGACCGACCCCAACAGCGGTCCGGTGCCCGTCCAGCCGGATCTGACGCTGCAGGCAAGGGTGGATGTCTTCGCTTGCGAGCCGGTGCGTGAGGCCTTCGCTCAGGTCGTCGCCGGCATCCACCAGTACCCCATCGCTATCGGGCAGTCCGCGGCGGCAGGCGATGTCATGCGGCAGAACCTGGTTCACGCAGTCGCGCGGTTACAGGAGCAGGTGCGGGCTGGGGTGTCCGGACACGAGGTGGTGTCGCGTACCGGACCGAGCCCGATCCGGTACGAGCACCCAATCCAGTCTTGATGGCCACGCTGCCTGCTGGCCGTGTCCGAGCTCGGCAACGAGGTCGAACAAGCGATCGAGACGGGCCTTCGTCTGATTGAGTTCGGCCGTGCTCAGCCGAGCAGCTCGTCGATCTGGTTCAGAATGTAGGTCGGTTGCCGGTCCCGGGCGGCGCAGTCGAGCATTTCGCGGGTGGTCTCGCCGGTGAGTACCAGGGCCGAGTCCATCCCGCCGTCGACGGCCATCGCGATGTCGGTGTACAGGCGGTCTCCGATGACGAGACAGTCCTGCGGTGACAGCCCGATGATGTCGAGGACCGTCTCGGCCATCAACCGATCGGGTTTGCCGACGTTGACCGAGCACCGCACGCCCGTGCATGCCTCGACGGCCGCAACCATTGCGGCCGAGTCCGGCTCACCACGGCCGCCGGGAAACGGGCAGTACGCGTCAGGGTTCGTGGTCACCAGAATGGTCCCGCGACCTGAGCGCAGTGCGTCGAAGGCGATCTGCAGCTTGCGGTAGTCGAACGTGCGGTCGTAGCTGGCGACCACGACGTCGATCCGGTCGGCATCTTCGCTCAGCTCGAGTCCGGCGTGCGCGATCGCATCGCGCAACGGCGCTTCACCGATGACGAATACGGCGGCGTTCGGGGCGTTCCGCCGCAGCCAAGAGGCCATGGTCACCACCGGGTTCAGAATGTCCGAACTGGGGGTCGGCAAGCCGAGCCGGGTCAGCTTGTCGGCGTACATCCGCGGATCGCGGGTCGGGTTGTTGGACAGGAAGACTGTACGGCGCCCTCGCTCGCGCAGGCTCGTGATCAGGTGATGGGCGCCCGGCAGCAGGTGATCGCCGAGGTAGATCGTGCCGTCGAGATCGAAGATATAACCGCGGTAGGGCCGCACCGCTGTCGTGGTGATCACGTCCCACCCGCCACGCTGAGCCGGGGAAAGATGTCGCGCACGGCCGGATAGATTTGGCGATACACCTCGAAGAGCCGGTCGTACACCGGCGTGGTGTCGGAATCCGGTACGAATCGCGCTCCTATACCGCTCATCTGTTCGGCGGCCTCGGGCAGGTTGGAGTGGACGCCGACTGCGGCGGCAGCGAGCATGCCCGCGCCGAGACATGTGCTCTCGGGCTCGCGAACGACCTCAACTTCGCGGCGCATGATGTCGGCGATGATTTGGCACCACACCCGGCTGCGCGAGCCGCCGCCGAGGGCGATGAGCTGATGGATAGGCTCGTCCAATGTCCGCTCAGCCCCCTCGGTGAGCAGCCGTTGCTCGAAGGCGATCCCTTCGAGTAACGCGCGATAGACGTGCGACTTGCCGTGGGCACCGGTCAGTCCGATGAGGACGCCGCGGGCGTGGTGATCCCAGTAGGGCGTGAGCGCCCCCGTCCAGTACGGCAGGGCCATCAGCCCGCCACATCCGGGCGGCAAGAGGGCGGCGGCGGTCTCCAGCACTTGTTCGGGACTGAGCTCGATGCCCAGCGCCCGGGTGTCCACGCCGGCGAACTTGTCGACGAACCAGGCCAGGTTGTGCGTCCCCCCGCCGATGAAGGTTTCCAGGGTGTAGCTGCCGGGGATGGCGGCGGATAGCACCCGGTAGTCACGGCTGTAGCTGTAGTGATCGCTGAACGTGCCGGATACCACGCCGGTCCCCAGGTTGAGGTAGGCCCGGCCGGAGCTGATTGCTCCGGTGCCTATCTGGGCCGCCTGCCCGTCGCCGACCCCGGCGATCACGGCCACGCCTCGGGGCAGGCCAAGCCCTGCGGCGACGTCCTCGTCGATCACGGCCAGCCGCGCGCCGGGCTCCACGAGATCGGCCATCTGCACGCGGCCCAGCCCGGCCTGGCTCAACAGCCCGTCGTGGTAGTCGAAGGTCTGCATGTCGACCAGGCCCAGGGGATCGGCGCTGCCCCACGACGTCAGCCACTGCCCGGTGAGCCGGTGGACCAGGAAGGCCTGTACGTCCACGATCTTCGCCGTCTTGCGCAGCGTCTCGGGCTCGTGCCGAGCGAGCCACAGGATTTTGTACCAGGCTGGGGTCAGGTTGGGCGGCTTCCCGGTGATCCGGTGTACCTCGTCGGTGCCGAACTCGCGCACTTCTTCCACCGCGCGCGAGTCGAGCCACAGGATGGCTGGACGTAAGGGCCGGCCGTGGCTGTCGACGCAGACGAAAGACTCTCTTTGGTGGGTGATGCAGACGCCGCGCACCCTGGTGGCGTCCACCGTCTGAACCGCGCGTCTGATGGCGGCGGACGTCGCGGTCCACCAGTCCTCTGCGTTCTGCTCGCCCCACCCGGGACGAGGCTGGCTCAACTCGTAAGGTGACCGGCTCTGAGCCACGGCGGTCCCGCGGCTGTCCCAGACCACGGCCTTGGCGGCGGTGGTCGAGCAGTCGACGCCGATGACGTAGGCGTCGCTCGTCATGACCGGCTCGCGGTCGAGGTGCAGGCGGTCTCGGCCCGGGCCATCACCTCGGCCACGTCGGCATCCTGCCACCAACCCAGGAAGGTGAGCAGGTCGACCACCGTGAAGCGGTTACGCATCAGGCCGCAGTACTGCACGGCCCAGCGGGCCAGAGCCGATTCCACTGCCGGGTCGAGGTCGCCGAATCGCGCCGGTGACCCCGAGGCCTGCAGCCCGATCGCGATCTCCTCGGGTGTGCGCACCAGTGACCGCAGTTCTTGCCTGTGCAGTTCCCATCGGGAAAGCACCCGTAGTACGACCAACCGATTCCGCGTCCAGGAGCCGAGCTTGTGGTGGTAGTCGGCCAGCATTCCTCGGCGAGAGCACCGGTGGGATCGAGTGGACCGAACTGGGCGCGGACGAGCTGCTCGGCCGCTGCGGGGTCCGGCGGCGTCAGCTCCGGCCCGGGCACGGTGCTGGCCGCGTCCATACGCGCGAACAGCAGTTCCCAGGCCGCCGCGGCGACCACGGATCCCACCCCTACCTGTGCACCGTGAAGCCCCGTGGGGCGGCCGTTCGCGGCGTTGGAGATGTCGAGCATGTGGCTGATCAGATGCTCGACGCCGGACAGGCAGGCCGTGGTACCCGCGACGCCGGTGGCGATCCCGCGCATGCCCAAGGCCCGGACCAGCCGCTCGGTGGAGTTCCGTTGTCCGGTGGCCAGTCCACGTGACCACTCCTCGATCTGGTCGCCCACCTCGGCCAGTAACGCGATCGGGCCGTGGTGGAAGGACTCATCGAAGCCGAGCAGGTTCGCCAATCGCCAGTCCGCGGGTGCGGTGAACATCGAGTTGATCTCGCCGAAGCCCGCCCGGTTCATCGCCTGCGGCGCCTCGGCGATAAGGGTGGTGTCGGCAACCACGACGTCGGGCCAGCGCGACGGCACCGTGCGCTTCACCCCGTGCCGCAGGACGACCGAGACATTGTCGGTGAATCCGTCCACCGAGGCCGCGGTCTGCACGACCACCAACGGCAGCCCGCCCACCCCGACCGAGCTGAGCTTGCCGATATCGCTTATCGTGCCACCGCCGACACTGACGATCGCATCGACGCCGTCGGCGGCAGCCGTCGCACTGTCGATCACCTCATCCGACGCGTGCAGCTCGGCCTGCCCGTCATCGAGGACCAACGTGCGCAGGTCGAACCGCTGGGCCAGCTGGGCCACGAGCTCGTCCTTCACCGCCGACCCGGCACGGCGGATGACGGTCCGATCCATCACCAGCAGCACGGTAGGAAGACGGGATGGCGGCTCGCCGCCCCTGCCGAGCAACCGATCGACCTCATCGGCGACCCGAGCCAGCTCGCTGGGCCCGATGTGCACGTCGCGGATCTCGCACGCCACGAGGACGCCGTCGGGATCGACGCGGCGCAGCACCTGCTGTACCTCCTCGATCAACCCAGGGACATCGCGCACGTTGCACCTCCGGTTTCACGGGAGTCCGCGGTCAGCGAGCGGCCGCCTGAAAGGTCGATCGGCATCAGGGATGCGCGGCGCCCCAGCTCTGCCAGGACAGCCGAGGCGACGTCATCGACGCCGATCCCGGGGATCCACCGGACTACCCCGGCCATTGAATCGGCGACGAATGGCAGCCCCAGAGCGTCGTAAACCGAGACGGTCACGGCACGAACCGGTTCGACCCGGCGAATCAGAATGCTCGCTCCCAACAGCCAGCCGTGGCGGGTCAACCGCTGGGCCGTGCCGACCAGCTTGTAGCGGCCGGCGACGTTGACACTGTGCTCGCCGGGGCAGTGTTCGCCGGGCACCGCGCCGACCTGGGCGGGGACGCCGAGCGTACGCAACGCGGCAGCGACGGCACGTCCCAGCTCAGCGAAGCGAGCGGTGACTGCCCGGCGTGGGTTCTCGTCGTGAGCGGTGATCTCGATGCAGAGGGTGTCCTCGTGGAACGCCGCCGCACGGCCGCCCGGTGCCCGCAAGACGGGAGCGAAGCCGTGCAGGCGAGCCGTTTCGACGGCGGCGGCGTAGCCGGGGGTGACCCGGTCCCGACCGGTGAAGGCCATCGTCGGCGCGGGGAGGTAGAGGCGCAGGAACGGCCCGCACCCCGTCTGGGCTGCGTGGGCCAGCAGGGTCGGGCCGAGCTCGACTCCGGTGGTGCGGGCGAGCATCGAGCCGTCTCCCACCAGTTGCAACCGTCCCGTCGGGGCCACGGCGGACGGGATGGGCGGCGCGAGCGACCCGGCCCGGAGTTGCCCGGTCACGGCGTCGCCCGCGCGGTCGTCTCGAGTTCGTCGCGGAGCGCGCCCAGCATGCGAGCGCCGGTGACCCCGTCGACGGCGCGGTGGTCGCAGGTGAGCGTGAGGGTGGCCATCGGGCGCGCTTGCACCGAGTTCTCGCGGATGACCGCTGTGGGCGCGGTCGAGCCCACGGCGAGAATGCCGACCTGGGGCGGGTTGAGGATGGCGTCGAACTGGTCGATTCCTAGCATGCCGAGGTTCGATACGGTGAATGTCGCCGCGTCGATGTCGGCCATCCCGAGCTTGCCTATCCGGCCGCGGGCGACCACGTCGCGGCGGCGGTCGGCGATGTCGGGCAGCTCGAGCTTCTCGACGTGGTGAATGACCGGCACCATGAGACCGGCGTCGGTGGCCACGGCGACACCGATGTTGACCGTGTCGAACAGGGTGACGATCTCGTCGGCGTAGTGGCCATTGAGCTCCGGCACCGCCACCAGCGCCGAAGCGCAGGCCTTGATCAGGGCGTCGGTGACGGTCGCGCCTGGGATGCGGTGGCCGGTGCCGAGCACCTCGGTCATGTCCACGGCGACCGACAGGTGGAACACCGGGGCTGCCCAAGCCTGGACCATGCGCCGGGCCGCGATTCGCCGAATTCCCTTCAGCGGTATCGGCGTACCGGTCAGCTCGGTGCCGGCGCTCACCAGTGCCTGCCGGCCGGCGTCGTCGTCCCGGTGAGCTCGGCAGCGTGGCCCGCACAGCCGTAGAGCGTCATCTTCTGGATGGCCGCCTCGACCATCAGTTCACGCCCATGGGCCATCGCGGTTTCCAGCTGGCCGTCACCGCCAGCCCAGACTTGCTCGATGCCGCGCCGGAAAGCCAGGCGCAGGTCGGTGTCGGCGTTGAGCTTGTGCACGCCCGCCGCGATCGCCGCCGTGATCTCGCTGTCCGGAACGCCGGAAGCACCATGCAGCACCAGCGGTGCTTCCACGACCTCGGCGATCTTGGTGATCAGGTCGATGGCCAGCGGCTGCGGAGCGCTCAGCGGTACCCCATGAACGACACCGGCGGAGATCGCCAAGAAGTCCACTCCGGTCTCGGCGGCGAAGCGTTGTGCCTCACCGATATCGGTGTAGTAAGAACTCCATTCCACCGGCTGATCGGCATCGGGGATGCGGCCCAACTCGGCCTCGACCGCCACCCCGAAGTCATGCGCGATGGACACCAGCCGACGGGTGGTGGCGATGTTCTCCTCGAAGGGCAGATGCGCCCCGTCATACATGACCGAAGTGAAACCGAGCCTGATCGCCTCCAGCACCTCCTGGTAGGAGCCGTGGTCGAGGTGGATCACGTGCACGGCGTCCGATTCCGCCACGACGCGACGGGTCATCTCGTATGCCTTGCGGACACCCATATGCGGGATGACCGCGCGCCCCACCTGCAGGAACACCGGGGCGGCGCACGACTCCGCCGCCGCGAGCAATGCCTGTGTGGTCTCGTCGTTGTGCATGTTGAACGCGCCGACGGCGTACCCGCCCGTGCGGGCTCGATGCAGTAAGTCCTGGGCCAGCCCGGTCATGATTGCTCCTCCAAAGATCGATCATTCGTCAGTGATTGAGCGCTCGGCGGCGCAACAACGGTGGCCGTGCGTGGCGGCCCGGTCAGCGTTCGGGCCAGTGCCTGCCGCCAGCCCCCGTACAGCTCCTCGCGGCGATCGGGGGCCATCGCGGGATCAAAGACACGGTCGGCTTCCCAGGCCTTTTCCACGTCGGCCGGCCCGTCCCACAGCCCGACGCCGGTGCCGGCCACATAGGCGACTCCGAGCGCGGTGCGTTCGAGTTCGCGTGGCCGCACGATCTGCAGCCCGCTGATGTCAGCCAGGAACTGGCAGAGCAGATCACTGCTCGACCCGCCCCCATCGACCTTGAGCTGCGAAACCGTCATACCGCCAGCGGAGAGGGCTTCGACGATGTCGCAGGTCTGGTAGGCCATCGCCTCGACGGCCGCGCGGATGACGTGGGCGCTGGTGCTGTCCAGCGACAGCCCGGTGATCGAGGCGCGGGGCGCGGCGATCCCAGTGCGGAGCGCAGATACCTCCGAAGGCGGGCACGATATAGACGCCGCCGGAGTCGGGGACGCTCGCGCAGAGGGCGTCGATGCGATCGGGATCGGCGACCATGCCGAGGGACTCGCGCAACCACTGCAGGGTCTGCCCGCTGTGGAACACCACGCCTTCCAGCTCGAAACGCGTCTGCTGCTGAACGGTCCAGGCCACGCTACTGGTCAGCCCATCGACCAACACCGGTTCCGCACCGCTGTTCACGGTGAGAACACCGGCCGTGCCGAAGGTGTTCTTGGCCGCACCGGTCTCGAAGCAGGCCTGGCCGAACATGCCCGCCTGCTGATCGGCCAGCACAGCTCGGATCGGCGGGCGGCCGGTCAACACTGATGCGTCCACCCGCCCGAAGTCGGCATCTGAGGGCTGCACCGTCGCCAAAACGGTGGCCGGGATATCGAGCAGCTCGAGTAATTCCTCATCCCAGGACATCGATGACAGATTGAACAGGGCAGTCCGGGAGGCGCACGAAGGGTCCGTAGCGTGCACCTGGCCGCCGGTGAGGTTCCACAACAGCCAGGTGTCCACCGTGCCGCAGAGCACCTGCCCGGCCGCGGCCCGCGTTCGCAGACCGGGGACGTTGTCCAGCAACCAGGCGACCTTGGCCGCGGAGAAGAACGAGTCGTTGCGCAGGCCGGTCCGGGTGCGGAATTCCTCGGCCAGACCGCGCTCCTGCCAGCGGTTCACGATGTCATCGGTCTGGTGGGAGATCCACACGATCGCGTCGTGCACCGGACGGCCGGTGTCCCGCTCCCAGACCATCACGGTCTCACGATGACTGGTTATACCGAGCGCCACCACGTCCTCGGCCCGCGCGCCCGCAGACCGCAGGGCCAAACCGATGGTCGTCCGGGTGGCCTGCCAGAGCGCCATCGGATCGAGCTCAACCCAACCCGGACGGGGATGCTTCCACACCACCGGGGCGCGCCCTTCACCGACGATCACACCAGCGGGGTCGACCATCACGGTTCGCGCGGTGCTCGAACCAACATCGAGCGCCATAACCAAAGACTGCGGGTTCATAGCCTCAACGCCCGCCCGCTGTCAGGCCCGCGCCGAAGCTGTCCGACCGTGGGCCGGTCGGGTCGGGCACTGCCAGATGATCGAGCCAGGACCGGTATCCGGCCAGCTCGGTCTCGGTCCGAGCCTCATCCCAGTCCAGGCGCCTGGCCAGGACGGCGGCGATATCGTCCACCACCGCCAGCCCGTGATCAGGTTCGAAGGCGAGCAGCGTCCTTCGGGCCATCACGTCGGTCAGGGTCCGGGCCAGCTCGGCTTCGACCGAGAACACGACCTCGGCCGCGACCAACCCGGTTCGCTCATCCAGCGGCTTCGCCAGTTCACCCAGCTCGTGGGTCAGCTGCCAGACGTCGCCGGCACGGCTGCCGTAGAAGGACAGCAGGCGGTCGGCCGTCTTGAGCGGCGCCCCCTCGTTCAGCAGCCGGGTGCGCAGTGCGCCGAGATCGAGCAACGTGCCGCCGGGCAGCGGGCGATCACGGGTGGGGCACGGTTGCGGTACCCGTCCGAGCCGGCGCAAGGCGTCGTCAACCGCATCCTCGGCCAGCTGCCGGTAGGTGGTCAGCTTGCCGCCGATCACGGTGATCAAACCCGCAAGCCCGTCGGCGGCGTGATCGTGCAAGCTGTGCGACCGGGCCACGGACGACTCGGCCTTGTCGGGGACGTAGGGCAACGGCCGGACACCGCTGAACGTGTAGAGCACGTCGTCCAAACTCAAACCCGCCTCGGGGATGAGGCTGTTGACCTCCGTCAGCAGGTACTCGGCCTCACCGATGTCGCAGCGGGCCTCGTCGGGCTCCCCGTCGAAGCGGATGTCCGTGGTACCGATCATGTATCGGCCCATCCACGGGATCACCAACACGAGGCGGCCGTCGCGCTGGGACTCGTAGTAGACGACGTCGCGCGGGGCGCCCGGGAACGGACCGACGATAAGGTGGCTGCCCTTGGTGCCGCCGTTGAGCCGCGGCTGTTCCGGAATGTCGGCGCTGGCGAACACCCGGTCAATCCAGGGTCCGGCGACATTGAACGTGATCGGCGCGCGGGCCTGCCCGGCCTCTCCGGTGAGCTGGTCACGCCAGCGCACCCCAACGACCCGGCCGTGCTCGACGACCGGCGCGTCGACCCGCGCGTGCGTGCGCACGATCGCACCGTGGCGGTGGGCGTCGACAGCCAGCTCGACGCACAACCGCTCGGCAAGCTCGACCTGGCCGTCGAAGAAGACCGCCGCACCCTGCAGCCCGTCTACTGCTATGCCGGTGAAGCGTCGCTTCGCTTGGGTGCGGGACAGAACCCGGTGCCGCGGCGGGGTCTTGCGCCACGACAGCACGTCATAGGTGATCATTCCGAGTTCGACCAGCCAGCCGGGCCGGCGGTTGTGCCGGTAAAGCGGGATCATCAACGGCACCGGCTTGACCAGGTGCGGGGCCTGCCGAAAGAGCCGTTCCCGCTCAGCCAGCGACTCATGGACCAGCCGCACATCGTACTGCTCGAGATAACGCAAGCCGCCGTGGACGAGACGCCCGGACCACGCCGAGACGCCGCTGCAGATGTCCTCCTGGTCAAGCAGCAGGACCCGCAGGCCGCGCAGGGCCGCGTCACGGGCGATGCCGACCCCGTTGATCCCGGCGCCGACGACAATGACGTCGTACTCCTCGGGGAGGGTACGGGTGGGCTGCATCGAAGGATTCCTGTCCAGAGGCTGGGCGTGGCGGGTAGTCACGGT
Source organism: Jatrophihabitans lederbergiae (assembly GCF_031845305.1). NCBI lineage: Bacteria > Bacillati > Actinomycetota > Actinomycetes > Jatrophihabitantales > Jatrophihabitantaceae > Jatrophihabitans > Jatrophihabitans lederbergiae. The sequence continues at coordinate 29,253 of NZ_JAVREH010000031.1, forward strand.
GTTCGGGCTGGGTCAGTCGCCGTCGTCGATGACCGCGACCAGGGTGCGGACCTCGACGGTCTCACCGGCCGGGACGACGATCTCGGTGATCGTCCCGGTCGCCGGCGCGAGCAACTCCTCCTCGACCTTCTCCGAGGCGACCTCGGCGATCGGCTCGTCCTCGGAGACGGAATCGCCGACGCTCTTGAACCAGTTCGTGATCGTTCCCTCGCTCATGCCCATGCCCCACTGCGGAAGCAAAACCTCAACGCGCACTGTCATTCCTTCTCTCGTGGTCAGATGTCCGGTCGTTACGCCGCGGCCGACAGCTCAAGGGTCTTTCGCACTGCCGCCGCGATCGTGATCCGGTTGGGATAGAGCTGCTTTTCCAGCGCCGGGCTGAACGGAATCTGCATGTCGGGTGTCGTCACTCGGGCGATCGGCGCGCGCAGCGAGGGAAAGGCGTGCTCGGCGACGATGGCCGCGATCTCACTAGCCGCGCTGCAAGTGCGGTGGGCGGGATCGGCCACGACGAGTCGACCGGTGCGCCGCACCGATTCGAGAATGCCTGCGACGTCGAGGGGAACCAGGGTGCGGGGATCGAACACCTCGACCGACACTCCCTCATCGGCGAGTTGGTCGGCCGCGAACGCCGCCTCGGGCACCGCCCCTGACACCGCGACAACCGTGACGTCGGAGCCGGAGCGCACCGTCCGGCCCACGCCGAGCGGGATTCGGTATTCGGCCTCGTCCACCTCTTCTTTCATGCTCCACAGCGGGCACGCCTCGAAGGAAAGTACCGGGTCGTCACTGTCGATCGCCGAGCGCAGCAACCCCTTGGCATCCGACGGCGAGGCCGGGGCGATGATCTTCAGGCCAGGGACGTTCATGAACATCGGATAGGGCCGGTCGGAATGGTGTGCGCCGGTGTTGAGGCCGTAGAACATCGCTGATCGAAAGACCACCGGAAGTGAGGCCTGTCCGCCGAACATGTAGCGGTTCTTCGCGACCTGGTTCACAAACTGGTCCATGGCCAGGTACAGGAAGCTGGAGTAGGACAGGTCGACAATAGGGCGCAGGCCCGTCATGGCGGCACCGGCAGCTGCGCCGACGATGATCTCCTCCGAGATCGGGGTGTTCCGGATCCGGTCGTGACCGTAGAGCTGCAGGAAGTCGCCTTCGACGGCACGAGATTTGCCGGCGCCTGTGGTGCCGTAGACGTTGGCTTCGACGTCCTCGCCCATGATGATCACGCGCGAATCCGCATCCATCGCCTCTCGTTGCGCGGCGCCGATGGCGCCGAGGTAGCTCATCATGACCATGACGGTTCTCCGATCGGGTCGGTGTACAGGTCCGCAAAGGCCACGGACGGGTCGGGGTAGGGACTGCTCTGGCTGAACTCGAAGGCCTCGTCCACCTCGGCCATCACCTCTTTCTCCAGGGAGTCGAGGTCGGCGTCGTCGTATGCCCCGCGACGCTGCAGTTCGGCCCGAAACAGCACGATCGGGTCCAGCTCCAGCCAGCGCTTCTTCTCTTCGGCGTCGCGGTAGTCGGTGCTCAGCCGAAGGCCTTCGGAGTGCTCGTTGAAGCGGTAGGTCATGACCTCGACCAGGGTCGGTCCATCCCCGCGGCGCGCACGCTGTACCGCAGCGTCGACCGCCGCGTATACGGCCAACACATCCTGGCCGTTCTCGACCCGGACCCCGGGGATGGCGAAGCCGTGCGCCCGGTCGGCGATCACGCCGGACGTCACGGTGTGAGCCGGCGTCGACAGGGCGTACTGGTTGTTCTCGCACAAGAACACGACCGGTAGTTTCCACACCCCTGCCAGGTTCATCGCCTCGTAGAGGTTGCCCTGGTTAGCCGCACCGTCTCCGAAGAACGCCAGCGCTACCCGGCCATTGCCCAGCACCTTGGCGCTCAACGCTGCTCCGGTCGCGATCGGGATGGACGATCCGACGATCCCCGATTCGCCTAGGCTGCCGACCGCGAAGTCGGCCAGGTGCAGCGAGCCACCCTTGCCCTGGCACACGCCGGTTGCCTTGCCGACCAGCTCGGCCATCAACGGCCCGAGTGGGGCGCCCTTGCCGATCGGGTGGCCGTGACTGCGGTGGTTGCCGGTCATGTAATCCTTCGTGCCGAGCGCCATGCAGGCTCCGACGACCTGGGCTTCCTGCCCGATGCTCGTGTGCACGGTGCCCGGGATCTGGCCCCGTTTGACCATCTTCGACGCTCGCTCGTCGAAGCGCCGGATGCGGAGCATTCGCCGCTGCATCTCCAGCAGCGTCTCCTTGCTAGGAACAGCACTCATCAGTCTCGCCTTCTCGTTCCGCTATAAGGTGATTCACCGTTGACTGGTAGTCAGGAGCGGAGCTTGATCGAAGCTCGGTCGGTGAGGACGGCGGCCAGAATCACCGCGCCGATCACGACCTGTTGCAGATTCGGGTTGACGTGCAGCAGCGACAGGCCGTTGTTGAGCACGCCGATGATGAGCAGGCCGATGAACGTCCTGCCCATCGACGCCACGCCTCCGGACAGGCTGGCACCGCCGATGACGACGACCGCGATGACGTTGAGCAAGTAATTCGAGCCGGCCGTCGGCTGCGCGGAATCCAGCGTGGACATGTCGATCCAACCCGCGATCGCGGCCAGCGAACCAGCGATCACATACACCCAGGTCTTGGACAACCGAACAGATAATCACCCAGGTCTTGGACAACCGAACAGATAATCCGGACAGGCGAGCGACCTCCTCGTTGCCGCCTATCGCGAACAGCGCGCGCCCACCCGGCCGGTACCGCAACCAGAAGGCAATGACGAGGTAGATGACGATCATGACCAGCGCCTGCAGCGGGATGCCCAGGACAACGGTCTGGGTGAGGTCGTCGAACCAGGTCGGGAAGCCGTTGAGGGTGTTGCCGTTGGTCACTACGAGCGCCATGCCGAGGGCGGCCGACATCGTGGCCAGCGTGGCGACGAACGGCTGGACGCGGCCGTAGGTCGACAGCAGCCCGTTCAACATGCCCAGCAAGGCACCCACCAGCAACCCGGCGAGCAGGGCGAGGGCGAACGGGACACCATGCGACTTGTACAGCCAGGCAGAGACCATGATCGTCAGTGCCAGGTTGGCCGCTACGGACAGGTCGATGCCGCCGATGAGAATAACGAGCGCCGCTCCGGCAGCCATGATCCCGATATCGGAGGACTGGGACAGGATGTTGCTCAGGTTGCGCGTGGTGAGGAAGTACGGCGACAGGAAGGACAGCGCAATCACCATGACGACGAGGCCGATGATGGGCCCGCCCAGCGCCCGCGCCCGCGCAACCAACCGGCGGCCGGTCGGCCGAGCGGTGCCGGACGGCAGGGTATGGTCCGCGTCCACAGCGGCATCGTGACGTTCGTGGATTCTGCTGCTCATCGTCTCTCCTTCGGGGAAACCGGCACTCGGGCCTCAGGCGCTGATCTGCGGTACGGCCATCCGCATGACCGTTTCGGAATCGGCCTCCCCGCGCGGCAGGATCGCCCGTTGGCTTCCGCCAGACATCACCAGCACGCGATGGGACAGACCCAGGACTTCTTCGAGCTCGGATGAGACGACGATGACCGCGACTCCCCGGGCAGCGCAGTCCCGGATTATCTGGTAGATCGCCATCTTTGCGCCTACGTCGACGCCCCGCGTGGGCTCGTCGAGGATGAGGACCTTGGGCTGCTTGACCAGCCATTTCGCCAGCAGCACCTTCTGCTGATTGCCACCCGAGAGCCGGACGACCGGCTGGTCGAGGCTGCCCCGGATGTCATAGTCGTCGCGGCTCTTCTCGACCAACCGGTTCAGCCACCGCCTGGTGACAAGACCGCCGCGGCGCATGGTGCGCTCCCACGGCGCGACGATGTTCTCTGCGCAACTGCGCCCCAAATTCAGTCCCTGGCCCTTGCGGTCCTCGGGCACCATCACGATGCCCGCCCGGATGGCGGTGCGGGGCGTCGAGGCCTTGAGCGGGCGGCCCTCCACCAGGATCTGCCCGTGATCGGCGCGGTCGGCACCGGCGATGGCGCGTACGACCTCAGTGCGTCCGGCACCGACGAGACCGGCGAGGCCCAGGATCTCGCCGCGGGCTACCGAGAAACTGATGCCGTGGAAGGCCCTCTTGCGGGCGAGGTCGCGAACCTCCAGCACCACGTCGCCCTGGGCGGCCCTCGGGGCCTGATGTGCGAACGTGAAGTCCCGGCCGACCATCGCCTTCACGATCTCGTGCTGATCGACATCCGCACTCGACCAGGTCCGCACCAGCTGACCGTCGCGCAGACATACGATCCGCTGCGCCACCGCGGTGATCTCCGACAGCCGGTGCGAGATGTAGATAACGCCGACGCCCCGCGAGCGCAGTACGCCGATCTGGTGCAGCACGCGGTCGGTCTCGTGCGAGGTGAGCGACGCAGAGGGCTCGTCGAAGATGAGATACCGCGGCTCTCGCAGGATTGCCTTGGCGATCTCGATGCTCTGTTGCGCGGCCATCGACAGCCCCGCCACCGATCGCCGGGGATCGATCGAGACGCCGAGCACGCCGAGCGCCTCCGCGGCTTGCTCGTGCATGCGCTCGGTGGCGAGCCGACCGGCGCGCATCGGCAAGCGGCCGAGGAACATGTTCTCGGCGACCGACAGCGCGGGAACCATCTTGATCTCTTGGTGGATCAGGGCGACGCCGCGAGCCAGCGCAGCGGCCGGCGAATGCGGCAGGTAGTCCTCGCCGTCAAGGGTCATGGTGCCCGAGTCCAGGCGCACGACGCCGGCGATGATCGAACTGACGGTGGACTTTCCGGCCCCGTTCTCGCCGACGAGGCCTACGACGTCGCCGGCGGGAACGGCGAAGCTCACCGATTTGAGCACCTGAACGCCGGCGTAGGACTTGACGAGGTCGTGACAGACCAACGCGCGCTCGGTGGCCTCGGCAAGGTTCGCGTCGTTCACGGCGGTGTCTCCTGGTGGGTCGTGATCGGCCGGTGGGTCATTTGACGTTGGGCCCGTAGAAGTCGACGGGGTTGACGGTGGCCGATGTCACCAAGGTGGTGTCCTGGTATTGCAGGGCCGGAACCTGGCTGCCCTGCCCGCTGAGGATCTGGTCAGCGTTCGTCACCGCACGTTGGCCCATCTTGTACGGGATTTGCGCCTCGGTTGCCTGGGTCAGTCCCTGCTTGATCCCCGCAACCATGGTCGGGAACCCGTCGATGCCGACGGAGACGATCTTGCGGCCGGCGTCCTTGGCCGCCTTGGCGGCACCGAGGCCCATCGCGTCGCTCTCCCCGAAGATCGCCTTGATGCCCGGGTTGGCCTGCAGCATGTTCTGGGTCGCCTTGTAAGCCTGCGTCTCATCCCAGTTGGCCGACTGCGTCGCGACGACCTTGATCCCCGGGGTACGCGCCAGTGCCTGCTTGCAGCCCTTGCTGCGCTGGACCTCCGCGGTCGCGCCCAGCACACCGCGGAGAATGCCGATCTCGCCGGAGTTGCCGATCTGCTTGAACAGCCAGGTGCACAGGTTGTCAGCGGCCTTGACGCTGTCGGTGGCGATATAGGTGGCCAGCTTGACGTCGCCGGACTCCGGCTTCTCGTCGACCGCCACGACCGGGATCCCAGCCTTGTTGGCTGCACGGACACCGGCCAGAGCCGATGTCGCGTCCTGGGCGATGAAGATCAGCGCGTCGACCCGCTGGGTGACCAGGTTATTGACCTGGTTGACCTGCTGGGTGGCGTTGTTGTCGGCCGACAGGACGATCAGCTTGTCGCCGGTCTGAGCCGCCATCTTGCGCATGCCATCGACGGCCGCGATATAGAACAAGGACTTCTGGTCAGCGACGGAGACGCCGATGGTCCGAGGACCAGACTTCGACTTCTCACTCGTCGCAGTCGCACCACCCGTCTTGCTGCACCCCGCGATCGCGACCGCGACCGCTAATACCCCAGCCGCGACTCGTGCGGTACCCCGTCTACGCATGATCTCTCCCATCGAACGTCAGAGGACTTGGCTGCATAAATATTTGCAAGTAGCATGTCTACCCGTGGGAGTGAACGCTACGTTCCAGTTCGGTTCCAGGTCAATGCCCGAGGCTGATGGACATGACGAACTCGTAAATTGGGCAGGTACCGATCGGTGCACTCCCGGAAGAAGGGGGCGGAATTGGTGAACGCGGATGACTCGCGGTCGACGCGGCTGGCCCGGCCCGAGCCGCTGACCGAAGGTGAGCCGAGACGCCTCATGGCCAAGGTCGCCTGGATGTACCACGTCCGGGGCATGAAACAGGGCGAGATCGCTGGCAGGCTGGGACTGTCGCAGTCGCGGGTCTCACGGCTGCTGGAAACAGCGGTCGCGGCAGGCATTGTGAGGACCACCGTCGTCGTCCCCGACGGCCTGCACGCCGAACTGGAAGAACGCCTCGAGGCGAGGTACGGATTACGCGAGGCGCACGTGTTCGACGTTGGTGATGGCGCCGACGACACCGGGGTGGTCAGCGACCTCGGCCGGATGCTCGCCAGCCGATTGGAATCGAACCCACTGGAAGCCGAGGTCATCGGGTTCACGTCTTGGAGCCGCTCACTGCGCGAAACCGTAGGGTCGATGAACCAGCCCTCCCAGTCGAGCGCCAAGTACGTCGTCGAACTGCTCGGCGACGTCGGGCCACCCACGGTCCAGCATCAAGCAGCCCAGCTGACCCAGCAGCTAGCTGCTCTCACCGGAGCTGAACCGCGCTTCCTGCGCGTCCCGGGGGTCGTCAGCTCAGCCGAGGTTCGCCAAGCTCTCCTCGATCGCGATGCCCATGCCCGGGAGGCACTGGCACTGCTCGACCGGGTCGACCTCGCCCTCGTCGGCATAGGGACGTGCGAGATCGTGCCGCCGTTACAAGCGGGCGACAACTTCTTCACGACCGAGCAGTTCGAATACGCCCGATCCCTGGGGGCAGTCGGTCAAGTCAACCTGCGCTTCATCGCCGCGGACGGATCACCCGTGTTCTCCGAACTCGACGAGCTCATCGTCGGGGTCACCCTAGAACAGCTCAAGCGATGCCAACGCACCCTGGCAGTAGCCGGCGGACCAAGCAAATACCCCGCCATCAAAGCCGCCGTCCTCGGGGGCTTTGTAAACACCCTCATCACCGATGCCGGCACGGCCCGCCACTTACTCTCAGAGACATAACACAAGGGATCCGGTAGCTCCGCTTCCGGGTGCCCGGCGGTCTACGAACTTATCCACACCGGCTCGCCGAGCTTGGCCCGCACGACGTCGCCGAACAGCTCGCCCGGGTCGGAGAAGTCACCGACGAGCGAGCGATGACCCCGATGCGGTCGGCCAACGCATGGTGCAGCACGGGTCGACGGTCCTCGTCCCGATCGAGAACCGGCCCTACGGCAAGCGGGAAGGCCGGGTCCAGGACCCCTTCGGGGCACCTCTGGATCATCAGCGGCGACCCGCGCTGAGCGAACCGGCCCGCCGGTACGGAGCAGTCGATTCGACCTGTCTTAACTAGCCCGGTGCTTTCACGGGACCGCGTGGTGATCAACTGAAAAGTGCTCCAGGCCAGCAAGAATCGGAGATGTCTAGTAACCGAGTCCGCAAGCTTGGAGCACCTTCAGGGTGAAGAATATCGGGTTGTATCCGCGTGTCCACATCGACACGGCAGGGCCAGGGTCGTCTCCCAAGCTGGGGCGGTGTCGTTGGTCGAGACGGTCCGGGCGGCCGGCCTGGACCGCGGCTTGTCCGAGGCGCTCGCTCCATGGCGCAAACCTCTGGGCCGCCACGATCCGGGCAAGATCGTGACCGATCTGGCGATCGCCTTGGCGGTGGGCGGGGACTGCCTCGCTGATGTCGCGGTGCTGCGCGCCGAGCCCTCAGTGTTCGGGCCGGTGGCCTCGGACCCGACCGTGTCCCGGCTGGTCGACACCCTCGCCGCGGACGCCGACCATGCCCTGAAAGCGATCGACGCCGCCAGGTCCGCAGCGCGGGTGAGCGCGCTCCGAACCACGGCGCGAGCGTGGACAGTCCGGTGGTCATCGACATCGACGCGACCTTGGTCACGGCGCACTCAGAAAGGAACTGGCGGCTCCGACGTTCAAGAAGGGGTTCGGGTTCCACCCGCTGATGGCGTTCGCCGACCACGGCGTGCCGGTGCTGCTGCCGGCCGCGCCAAGGCCCAACTCGCACGCGAATTCGGGATCAGCCGGGAGACCGTGTATCAGTACCTGCGGTTGAGTGCTCTGGACAGTGACTCGAGTCCTTCAACTGTTGCGGGCTAAGGGTCAGAACGCGGCATCCGGTCAACGCGGCGGCCTAGCAGCCGTCGGGCACGGTTGTGGTGTGCAGGAATAGCCGAAGGTGCTCCCGCTCCGCAAGGTCACGTAGCCAGCGCCACGCGAACATGTTCGCGTGGTCGGCGTCGAGGATCCGCAGCTACCGGTGTCAGGTCGAGCTGTGACGGATGAGGAGCAGCGGGATGTGACGGAGCGCTTCTCTCAGCTCAACGACGAGCTTGTGGCTGGTGAAACGCTGCCGTGGGTTGCGCCAACGCTTGTCGCGAAGACCGAAGCCGCGGTTTCGGCCTATGCCGAGGCTTATGGTGCTGGGGTTGGTGAGGATGTTCGCGAGCAATGCTTGAAACCTGTGGTTGAGGCCGGGTGGGACGTACCTTCCCGGTAGCCATGTGGTGATCGAGCAAGGCCGGCGCTGCAACGCTGGTCGGGAAGGTACGTCCGTGCTCAAGGTAGTGGAG
>NZ_JAVREH010000032.1:0-35110 GCF_031845305.1 Jatrophihabitans lederbergiae
AACCGATATTCTTCACCCTGAAGGTGCTCCTTGTTGACGACGATCTGGCCTCAAGAACCTCGATCATCGTTGACCTGGAGCACTTTTCAGTTCACCGGCACGCCGCCACCATGAAAGCCCCGGGCTAGCGCCTCGGCGCCCGCGCCACGTTAGCCGATCCGACGTGATCGAGCGGCTTGGCGAAGTCGATCCGGCGGCGACCGAGCTGCTGACGCAAGCAATCGCCTGGACAAGTGCTGCCCTTACGCGCGCCATCCGGCGGCTCGATGCGCGCGCTCTCTCTCGACTCGGTGAGCTGATCCTGGCTCGAGGAGACGAAGACAGATGACTTCGATCCTGGTGATGGCCCCGGTTGCTTCGCTCGCCGGACATCAGTTGCTGTTGTTCCTGCTTCAAATGGGACTGCTGCTTGGGATGGCCGTGCTACTCGGCGTGCTGGCCACTCGGCTGGGTATGCCGGCGGTGGTCGGTGAGCTGGCGGCCGGCGTGCTGTTCGGCCCGACCCTGATGCACAGAATTGTTCCAAGCTTGTCGGACTGGCTTCTGCCGTACGACGCCAACCAGATGCACCTGCTGGACGCGGTCGGCCAGCTCGGCGTGTTGCTGCTGGTGGGCAGCGCCGGTAGTCAGCTCGATCTCCGGCTGATCCGAAGGCATCGGCGTGGTGTGGCCTGGGTCGGCGCTGGCGCGCTGATCGTGCCGCTCGGGGTCGGTATTGTCACCGGCCTGCTGTTACCCCATGCGTTGCGGTCGGCCAGCACGGATCGCGCCGAGTTCGCCGTGTTCATCGGGGTGGCGGTCTGCATCTCTGCTATCCCCGTGATCGCCAGCGCGCTGATGCAGATGGGCCTGTTCGACCAGACCATCGGCCAGCTGATCATGGGTTCGGCGGCTGTGGACGACATCGTCGGTTGGCTCCTGCTTTCGGTGCTCTCCGCCACCGCAACCACCGGTTTCCGGATGGGGGCGTTGGGCAAGCCACTGGGCTACCTGGCGCTGATCCTGCTGGTCACCGTGACCGTTGGCCGGCCGGTGGTCCGGGCCGTGCTCCGGCTCGCCAACGCCTCGCCGAACCCAGGGTCCCGAGCGGCTGTGGTCGTGGTGCTGCTGCTGCTCTGTGGCGCTGGCACCCAGGCGTTGGGCATGGAGCCGATCTTGGGCGCCTTCCTCGGCGGCCTGCTGATCAGCTCGTCCAGGCTGCTCGATCTGTCCGCCTCGCTGGCGCTGCGCACGGTGGTGCTCGCGGTGCTCGCACCGCTGTTCTTCGCCACCGCCGGTCTACGGGTCGACCTCGGCTTGCTCGGCAAGCCGGCAGTGCTCGGCTCCGGCCTCGCGCTGCTTGCTGTCGCGGTTGCCTCCAAGTTCGTCGGCAGCTATCTCGGCGCCCGGATCGGAAGGCTGAGCCACTGGCAGGGAGTGGCGTTGGGCGCGGGACTCAACGCCCGCGGCGTGGTCGAGTTGATCGTCGCGGTGGTCGGGCTGCGGCTGGACGTGCTCAACCCGGCATCCTACACGGTGATCGTGCTGATCGCGGTGCTCACCTCGATGATGGCGCCGCCGTTGCTTCGGCTGGCCGTCAGCCGGATGCCGGCCGAACCGTACGGCTCGTCTGAGAAACCGATCCGGGCAGGAAGCTGATGTGGGTCAACGCCGCCTCAGCGCGCGCGGCGCTGTCCGGTCATCTGCTGAAGAACTTTGTCCTGATCGACCGGCATTAGAGCCGGGGACGACGGATCTGGTCGCAGGCACATGAAGCTACAACCACTCTGGCCCTTTCCAGCGCTTTCCCTGCCCGCGGCGACGCAGGCCAACCAACGACCGGAGGCACCATGACGACGACCACCCAGCCGCTCGGCGAGGAGGATCCACCAACCTCCGCGCGGCCATCCAGCGCGCTTTCATCGAGGCCATCCCGGTTGCGCCCCGGCCCGCTCACCGCGATCAGCCTGCTGCTTGGTATTGCCATCGCAGTGCTCTGGTCGGCCCGGCTGGTAGATGAGGACATTGGTGTCAACACCGCCAACGGCCTGCTCGGCGGCAATGCAGAATCGGCAAGCCTGTCAGGAACGGTGGTCCGGCTAGTATTCGCGCTGGTGACCGGCCTGGCCGGAACGTTCACCGCCTGCAACGTCGCCGTCTTCTCGGCCATCGCCCCGCACTTGCAGGACGATGCGACAATGTCCGGTCGTCTGCGGCGTGCCATGCGCCCCTTGGCTGGCTGTCGTTCGGTGCGATCATCGTGGCCGGTACTTATGGCGCGATCGGTGCGCTGATCGACAGCCACATACCGGAGCTGTCCACGGGCACGGTCGGATCGCACCACCTGCCGGTCAGGTTGTTGCAATCGACGATCGTGTTCGGCCTGATCGGCCTGGTCATGCTCTACCTGGGACTGGCCGCGCTAGGAGCGCTGCCCTCGATGGTGGACCGGCTGTCCGAACGGTGGCAACCCGCCGGATACGTGGTCGCCGGGGTGCTCATCGGAGGCTTTCTGATCGGATGGCCATGGCCGTTGTTCCACAAGATTTTTGCCCACGCCGCGAGTACCCACGACGCCGCGTACGGAGCCGCCACCTTCATCCTCGTCGCGGTTGACAACATGCTGGTGATGGGCTTGCTCTTCCTGGTATCGTCAATGACCCGCTTCCCCAATTGCGCTGGGCCGCAAGTGCACTCGAACCACCACAGCGACCGCGATGGCGTGGCTGGTCGGAGGATCTTTCTCCCTGGTTTACTGGGTCGTTCAACTTCCGGCGGTGTTCGGCATCGGGTGGTTCCCGAAGATGCCCTGGCATTGATGGTGATCCGCGCGGTGTGCCGCGGCAACACGGTTGTCGGCCCGCGCGGTCGGCTGACAAAGCGAAGACGTTCGAGTGGAGCGCGAGCTGTTTTTGCGAACGAGCCCTCGAAGGTTTTCGTGCCTTCCCGCAATGCCCCGTCGACCGGCCTCGGGTCCCCACCGTTCGTCACAACGGATGCACTTCGGTGCTGCTCAGGGGTGAACATGGGGTCACCGCAGCCGCCGCGGTGAATCGGTGGCGACAGCGGAAAACCTGCCGCTGCGAAGTCGGCCGACGACAATACGTTCGACGCCGGCCAGGGCGATGAGGACTCCAGAGATACAGCGTAGCGTCATCCAGCTCAGACGGGTGCGGCCCGAGCAACCGCCTGGAGCGGCCGCTCGGACCACCCGGCTCACATTCCCAGGAAGTGGTCGGACATCTTCTCCCCGATCATGATGGAGGTCAGGTTTGTGTTCGCACTCGGGATGTTTGGCATGATCGAAGCGTCGCAGACATAGAGGCCGTCGACGCCGTACACCGCGCCTCGACTGTCGACCACCGCATTCTGGTCGTCGGCCGGTCCCATGCGTGCGGTGCCGACCGGGTGGTACGCGCTGTCGACGCTGCTGCGCAGGTAGACATCCAGGATCTCGTCGTTCTCGATCATGGCGTCGTGGACGATCAATGGCCGTTGCATATGGGGTGCCAGTTGGTCGCTGTTCAGCAGGTCCCAGGCCAGCCGGACCCCTTCCCGCAAGGTGCTTAGATCCCGTTCGTCGGAAAGAAAGTTGAGATCGATCAGCGGCCGCTCAGCCGGATCGGCGGAGGTGAGGGTAAGCCGGCCGCGAGACTTCGGCCGCTGCCCGCAGACCATGACGCCGCCGATCACCGGGGCGCCGGAAAGCATCTGCAACTCGGGGAAGTACCGCAGGTCAAAGTAATTGATCATGTAATACTGCATGTCGTTGAGCTCGGTGGAACCGGTCGAGGTAGTACGCAGGATGGTCTGAAGGAACGGCATGGATCGGTCCCAGACACTGGCATCGGCCACCATGAAGGCTCCGGTGCGCGGATGATCGATCAGGTTGGCGCCCACACCTGGCAGGTCGACCACCACATCGATCCCGAGCCGGGCAAGCTCCGCGCGGGGACCGATGCCTGAGCGCATCAACAGCAGCGGGGTGGCCACCGAGCCGGCGGCCACGATCACCCGATCGGCTCGGACAGTCTCCGTCCCGCCGGCTCGTTCCATCTCGACTCCCACCGTACGACCGTGTTCGAGAATCAGCCTGCGGGCGAAGCTGTCGGCGACTACGGTCACGTTCGCGCGCTGCCGGGCAGGCGCCAGGTAGCCGATCGCGGTGGTGAACCGATGCTGGGCGTCCAGTCGGGTGGACGGGATCGATCCCACGCCGGTCGCGGTCGGGTTGTTGTGATCCTTGACGTCCGGAAATCCCCGGTCGATGCAGGCGGCGGTGAAGCTGCTCTGCAGCGGGCTGAGCTCTTCATCCGCGAATCGACGGATCGGGACCGGCCCATCGCTGCCGTGCCATTCGTCGCTGAAGTCGAGATCACGCTCCAGTTTGCGGAAGTAGGGCAGCACGTCCGCCCAGGCCCAGCCCTCGTTGCCGAGCGCGGCCCACTCGTCGTAATCTCTCGGCATGCCGCGCAGGCCGATCGTGGCACCCACCGCCGACGAGCCGCCGGTCAGCTTTCCTCGCGGGAAGCGGACCCGGCGACCGTCCACCGCTTCGGCTCGAAAGTCCCAATCATGATCGGCGAAGGACATTTCCCTTCCGTAGCGGATGGTGTCCGGCACCTGCCGACCGACCAGGTCCGGACCGGCCTCGATGACCAGCAGTCGCCGGGTCGGATCCCCGCTCAGGCGCAGGGTCAGCGCGGCTCCGGCGGAACCGCAGCCCACGATTATGTCTGTGTAATTGGAAGTCATGTGGTCTCCTCAAGATGCGGCCGGCCGGGCGGTGTTTCGACCGGAGCCGGCAATGGCGCCGGCGTGCCCTACTCGATCGGCAATGCGCCGATGGCGCCGATTGCCCGCCGGCGCTTCGTCGTGCTGTCACGTTGGTACCGATGCCGATCGCAGGGCGTCGGCCGTTCGGCGTGCACCGCTGTCACGGTGGGGCACGGTGAACTGCGATCGAGATAGGTTGTGGTATTCGCCCTCGTAGTACAGCAGCGGCTCGGCGGCGATGTCGGCACCGAAGTCGAGCACCCGGCCCAGGAAGATGGAGTGATCGCCGCCGTCATAGACCTGCTCGAGCCGGCAGTCCAGCCAGGCGTGTGAGTCGCGCAGCAGCAGCGCGCCGGTCTGCTCGCTCGTAGACCAGTTGCCGAGGGGGAACTCGTTGCCCACGGCATGGCGTGCAGGGTTGGCGAAGTGCCTGGCCACCTCTTCCTGAGCTGCCGAAAGCACGTTGACCGAGTAGCTGCCGAACGCCCGAAGGCTCTCGTGAAACACCGCGTCAACCCGGACGCAGACCAGCACCAATGGCGGCTCGATGGACACGGAGGTGAACGAGTTCGCCGTCATTCCGTGCGGCTGCTGGCCGCCGGTCGCCACCACGGTGATGCCGGTAGCGAAACAGCCCAGGGTGGATCGAAGCTGCCGCCCGACCGGCACGGCCTGGGGCGCGGTCATCCGCCACCTCCGGAGCCGGCCAGTGGGCGACGTTCCAGATTCACCGAGTAGGGCTCCAACGCCTGGCGCAACGCGGAAGGTATATCGACCGGCCTGGTGTCGTTGTTCGGGCCCCGCATGCAGGCGATCCGCTGTCGCCCCCGAGCCACCAGGTTGGTGCCGCCGCCCGGGCCGAGTCGCACGTAGTCGAAGCTGAATCCGAGCTGGCTGCGGGCCATGTCCTCCAGCCGCATCCTGATGGCGATCTCGTCGAAGGCGGTGAGCTCGGCGAAGAATTCGCACTCGCACTTGAGAGTGAACAACTTCAGATCGTTCTGTAACTCGGACAGGATTTCCGGTGCATTCTCTCGAAGGAACATCTCCCGGCACCGCCCTTGCCAACGAACGTAGTTCGCGTAGTAGACGTTGCCGACGAGGTTCGTTTCCTCAAGACCCACCAGATGCTTGAACTCGTAGTACTCAGACATCAGCCGTCTCCGACAGAAGTGTGATCACGACTGGTTCGGTCGCCGAACTCAGCCGGGTGCTGAAGCTGAGCACGCGGCTGCTGCCGGCTGAGAAGGTGGCCCAACTCGGCTCGGCGCCCTCGTCGGCCAGCGACAGCGCGGGCACTATCGCGTGGCCGCTCTTGCGCACGCACTCCACAGCCCCCCACACCCGAGTGCCCGCGACATCGAGCGGCTCGTTGCGTTCGGCTGCGAGCTGTTCGGCCAACCGGTATCCCGCGGCGCCGAGCAGGTCCCGCCAGACCGCAGGTTCCCGGTATCCGACCGGTTCGATGTCGCACGCCACCGGCGGCTCCGCGGCCAGAAGCAGGGTCACGCCGGCTCCGTGCGAGGCGCTGACCTGCCGGCCGTCGGTGCTTTCCGGCTTGCCGTCCGGCCGGTAGTTCAGCACCGCTTCATGACCGAGCGCCACGTGCGCCGCCGCGGCGGTGTTGGCTCGCCGGCTGACCGGCTCGCTACCGGTCGGGTCGGC
Source organism: Jatrophihabitans lederbergiae (assembly GCF_031845305.1). NCBI lineage: Bacteria > Bacillati > Actinomycetota > Actinomycetes > Jatrophihabitantales > Jatrophihabitantaceae > Jatrophihabitans > Jatrophihabitans lederbergiae. Next base: position 6,421 of record NZ_JAVREH010000032.1, read on the forward strand.
GACCAGCACCACCCGGTGATGGGTTTCGCCGTGGTTCAGCCGTCGCTCGAGATGTGGCCCGAGCAGAGCGGGATGCCACGGTCCGGACCCCGGCGTCTTGCGCACCGCGTGCAGGGTCAGCCCGCTCCAGTGCGCGATCACCTTGCCGGACGGCGCGCGCAGGTCGAGGTCGTAGACGTAGACATCCCCGTCGCACTGCCGTTCCATGGCGTAGACGGTCACCTGGTCGGACTGGTTGATGGCCTGCGCGGTCGCGGCGTACAGCTTGTCGATGCCCGACGGCAGAAGCGTCGCGGTCGGCACGCAGCACTGGATGGCGTGCATGAACGCATCCCGGGCCCCTGGGTCGCCGAGAAGCAGCCGGTTGGGTAGATAGGCCGCGAACCACTGCTCGTCGTTGTGGACCGCTACCTCGGCCACGCAGGAGGTGGCCGAGCTGAACCGGTAGCCGAGCACGCGCTTGAATCTGTTGCCCTGGAACATGATCTGGCCATAGAGATCGCGGCCGGGATCAAGCGGCAGCAAGGGTGTCTGGTCGATGAAGGGCGGCATGACGGTGCCCTCGATCTCTGGGCGCGGCTGCACCAGGGTGGCCTTGAAGTGATCCACCTGGAACCCGGTCTCGTTGCTGCGGATCGCCACCTGCACCCGCCCCGGGCCGGTTACCTGGGCGGCGATCCGCATCGTCGCGCTTCCGTGCTTCGGCACGACCAGTGGCCGGAAGAACCGCACGTCCTCGAAACCGGGCACCGCCTGGTTGCCGGTCAATGCCGCCCCCGCCTGCGCCATCGCCTCCAGGCCCATCACCGCCGGAAATAGCAGGTCCCCGTCCAGGTCGTGGTCAGCCAGGTAAAGGTCGGTCCCGGCCGAGAGCTCGGTCTCGGTGATCAGCTCGACGCCAGCGATGTGATGCACCGTCCGATCGATGAAACGCAGCAGCGGCAGGGCGGCGTCGGCGAACCGGATGGTGGGCAGCCCCCGGACACGGCCCATCACGACCGGCACGGTCGGGGCGTCCGGCTGGTCGATCAGCCGGGTGCAGGCAGCGATGCCGGCTTCGGTGGGAATCGGCTCGATGCCGGAACGGATCAGCGAGTCCAGCACGCCGAGCCGCTCACCCATGCCCGACCCGGACCACACCGACCACTCGATGCACCGGCACCGGACCACCGGATGGGCCAGCGCGTACTCGCGGGTGCGTTCGGCCAGCCAGTCATTGGCGCTGGCATAGTGCCCCTCACCTGGCAGCCCCGCCCGGCCGATGATGCTGCCGAAGGTGACCAGCAGCCTCAACGAGTCCTCCTCGACACACCTCAGCACGTTCTCCAGGCCGCCGATCTTGACCGCGATGGTGCGGTCGAACTCGGCGCTGTCCAGCGCGGAGATGGGCTGCGGCCGATTCACTCCGGCGCCGTGCAGTACGGCGGTGACCGGACCCAGCTCGCCGCGGACCGCCTCGATCGCGCTCGCCACCTCGATGGCCCGGGTGACGTCCACCCGGTAGTACCGGCTGGTCACCGCGTGCTGCCCGATGCGAGCCAGGTTGGCCGCCAATTCCGGGTCGGTGCGTGGATCCGAGCGGCCGAACAGCGCGAGCTTGGCGCCGGTGTCGGCTGTCAGCTGTAGCGCGCATTCGGCCGTGATCCCTTTGCCGCCCCCGGTGACCAGCAGCACATCTTCGCTGCTCAGGTACGGCTCGAGCGATTCTGCCTGGTCCGGATAGTGCGCCAGCTCGGCGACCCGCACCGCCCCGTCCGCACCGAGATAGAACTGACCGAACCCGTCGGTCGCGGCAACGCAGCGAGCCGCCAGGCCCATCAGCTCGGCCGTGGGAGCCGCCTTGTCCAACTCCGGGTCGAGAATGAGAACCGTGGTCGAGACCTCCGGGTGCTCCAGGTACAGGGTTCGACCGAATGCCGCGGCACCATCGATGGCGACGAACCGCGCCGTAGCCGAACCCTCGCGTGCGGCCGCGATCATGACCTGCCCGGCATCAGGAGTACCGAGGCGAGGAACGTCCAGCAGCACTCCAGAACCGAGACCGGAGCGCTCCAGCCGCCGACCGAGCGCCTCGGCGAATCCCTCGGCCGACCGTGCAAACGCACGCCAGGAATCAGCCGGTGATGCTTCGGTCGACCGGGCCGTCGGCAGCTCGGCCAGCTCGATAGCGCGGAGCTCGGTGGCGAAGGCATGCACCCACGGGTCGAGTCCGTCGATCGCCGACCGGTCGACTTGGAAGGTGGATCCGCTGCTGGCCAGCTCATCCAGCAAGGTCGCGATGTCGCCGAGGCTGGCCGTGGCGTAGCTGGTCGCCACCTCAGGGGCCGGCAGCCCGCGCTCGCGGGTCGTCTCGCTCACGATCTGGCCCACCGTGATGCTCGAGAAATGCAACTCATCCAGCGGCAAGGTGTCGGCCGTGATGTGCTCCACCGGAATCTCGGCGCGTTGGGCGGCTATCCGACGCAGGGTGTCCAGGATCGATTCGGTCGACGCGCGGGCCGGCTCGACGATCGCCGGTGCCGTTGGCAGGGCGGTCAGGACAGGTGCCGGCGTCAGGACAGGTGCCGGCGTCGGGACCGGTTGGACGGCCAGCGGCTTGCCCGCACCGGCCAGCGGGCCAGGTGCGGCCTCGCACGGATTGGCGAAGAACCGGAATCGTTTACCGGTGCTCAACGGGCGGGTCAACCGATCGGTGAAGAGCAGCTCGGTACGGACCGGGGCGCCCACCGCGAATAGTGCGCCGACGGCCCTCAAGACGCCGACCAGGGATTCGGCATCCGTCTCTGTCGACACAACCGCCACCGAAGGCGCGACTTGGGCCGCGAGCTCGCCGAGAATGCTGCCAGGACCCACCTCGATCAACAGATCCGTTGTCTTCGCCAGCCCCGCCACCGCGCTGCTGAAGAGCACCGGCTGAGCGACCTGCCGCTCCAACAGTTCGGGGATGTCGACATCCGGCTCCAGCTCGGCGCCGGTGACGGTGGAGTGGACGCCTGACCTGACCTGCCGGAAGTTCTGCCCGGTCACGTATCGGCGTAGTCCGGCCGCCGCAGGTGCGACCGCGGGGGAGTGGAATGCATGCGACACCCGAAGCCGGACCGCGTCGATGCCGGCCTGTCCGGCCCCGGCCATCGCCGCGTCGAGCGCAGTGGCAGGACCCGCGATGACCGTCTGCTGCGGCGCGTTCAGGCCGGCGACCACCAGCGGCAGGTCGCCGATCAGCTCCCTGGCCTGCTCCTGGGAGGCACGCAGGCTGACCATGCCGCCGTTGCCGTCACTTGCTGAGGCCATGATCTGACCGCGAGCCGCGGCCACGTCCAGCACCGCGTTCTCGTCGAGCGCACCGGCCCAGTGCAGAGCGGTCAGCTCACCGAGGCTGTGCCCGGCCGCGCCGATTGCGCTGATGCCCAGTTCGGTCAGCAGTCGCAGACCGGCCAGCGATGCCGTGACGATCCGAGGCTGGGCGACCGACGTCGCCACCGCGTCGGGGCCGACCGGGTTCGGATGGTGGCGGTACAGCGAGTCCACGCAGGCGAATCGCCGCCGCAGCGCCCCGCCGTCGAACCGGCTGCCCGCGCCCTGGCCGGGGAACAGGTAGCCGATTCGCGGCGCTGTGGAGCCGACGCCGAGAAAAATTCCCTGCTTGGCCTGCAGCGCCTGCCGGGCGCCGGAACGAGCCAGCGCCTGCAGCGCGGTCAGCCGGCTGGTGGCTTCGTCCGGGGACGAGGCGACCACCGCCGCGCGAACCGGCCGGTCGGCCAGCTCGGACTGCAAGGTGGATGCCAGGTCCCCGAGTTCGGCGTAGGACAGCGACTCGGCGAAGGCCATCAGTTGCTCGGCGCGGTCGGCCAACTCGTCGGTGGAGTCGGCATCGAGCAGCAGAATCTCCGCGTCCTGACGTGACCGGGACAACCGTTGGGTGCGCTCGTCGAGCTCGCTGGGCGCTGCCTTCCCGGTGTCCCCTGACTCCGCGCCCTCCAGAACGATGTGTGCGTTGATGCCGCCGAATCCCATGGACGAGACGCCGGCCCGGCGCGGCTGGTCGGCCGGCCACGGTTCGGCGGCGCGCGGCAGCCTGAGCGTCGTGCCGTCGATCTGCTCGGCGGCCTCGACGGAACCGGTTATCGGGGGAATCACGCGGTGGTGCAGGGCCAGTACGGCCTTGAGCACGCCGGCGACACCAGCGGCGGCCTTCGTATGGCCGATATTTCCCTTGATGGTGCCGATCGGCAGCGGTGGCAGATCGGCCGCGGCGCGCCGGCGCGCTTCCGCGAACACCGACAGCTCGGTGGCGTCGCCCAGTGCGGTTCCAGTGCCGTGGCCTTCCAGGTAACCGAGGCTGCCGAAGTCGAATCCAGCTCGTTGATAGGCCCACTGGATGGCACGCAGGTGACCGGAAGCCTCCGGTCGGGTGATTCCGCCCTTGCCGTCCGAGGAGATTCCCCAGCCCCGGATGACCGCGTAGCGGCGCAGGCCGAGCGCTTGAGCGTCCTCGTCGCGCATCAGTATCAGCACACCGCAGCCTTCCCCCGGCCAGAAGCCGTTCGAGCGCTTGTCATAGACGCGCATCTCGCGCCGGGCGAGCGCGCCGGTCTTGGCGAAGCCGATCAGCTCGAAGGGATCGATGGACAGGTCCACCCCACCGGCCAGTGCGACCGACAGCGGACCGTCGGCGAGCGCGTTGCACGCGGTGGCGACGGACAGCAACGACGAGGCGCAGGCACCGTCCACGATGTAGCCGCCACCACCGAAGTCGAAGTGGTTGCAAATCCGGCCGGCGATGGTGTTGGCCAGCCCACCGGCCAAGCTGTCCTCATCGACGTCGGCGAACGGCGCCTTGTAACTGCCTTCCAGTCGGCTCAGGAAGCCCGTCACCGCCTCCGAGGACCAGCCGGCGTCGTCGGTCAACGCGGCGGCCAAGGTTCGGCGCACGTACGGCCAGCGCAGCCGCATGGTGCTGGCTCGTGTGAACTCCCCGGTCAGGCTGTTACCGATGAAAACGCCGGTCTGCTCGGTCGGCAGGCCCACGCCGCCGGCGAAGCCGGCGTCGGCAAGGGCTCGCGCCGCGGTGTCCAGCGCCAGCCAGTGGGTGAGGTCGGTTGCCCGGTAGGTGCTGCCGGCTATCCGGTACTTGACCCGGTCGAATTCGAAACCCTCGATCACCGCGGCCTTGCGGGTGTAGTGCTTGTCCTCGACGGTAGGATCGGGGTCGTAGTAGTCGTCTGGGTTGAGGCGCTCACTGGGGATGTTGCGGAACGCCCGACGGCCCGACAGCACGTTCTCCCACAGCTGCTCGGTGTCATCGGCGTCGGGGTAGCGGCAGGCCATGCCGATGACGGCGATAGATGTCGTGCTCACAGAGAATGTCCTTTGATTGGATGCTGGTTCGGCAATGCCGGGGTCGACCGCCCACCCGGGTGCCGGCGGGCAGTGGGGGCTGCGGCGGGTCGATCGCCGCTCATAACGGCGTCGCTTCCAGGTCGGTTCTGTCGAGCGTTGTGGTGGGGACCTCTTCGTCGGACACCGTGGCCTCGGGCTCGCGTCGGGACAGGGATCGCTCGATGAGGGCGACCGACCACCAGCCGATGCCGCGGAGGGCGCATACGACCACGAGCGCGTAGAAAAGGGTGTAGGTGACGTTGAATTCCATCAGCACCCCGTAGATCACCGCAACGGAGCTGCCGAACATGAACTGCGCGCGCGGTTTCATCGGCGTCGTGCCCGGGTCGGTAATCATGTAGTTGGTGAAGAGGACGAACGCCACGCCGGTCATCGAACCCAGTGCGGAAAAAAGAGCGACGTCCCAGATGCCGTGTCGCACGAAAGCCTGGATGGCGAAGCCACCCATCCAACCGACGACCAGCGGCACCTTCCGGGTGAGCACGGCATTGAGGACAGTGCCGGCCGTGATCATGATGAGCGGGATCATTATCCGGAAGAATGTGTTTGCGTTCTCGGTGAACTGGTACGGCGGCGCGATGCTGACCCAGCTACCGAAACAAAGCAGCGAGACCGCGATGCCGAAGTTGGACGGGTTCATGAAGTGCCGCATCCGCCCGTTGATGGGCGCCTGGAAGACGTGCTTGCCTGCCACTCCCACGAACACCCCGAAAATGACCGGCAGGATCTGGTTGTTCGCGTACAGCAGCATGTTGACGGCAAGGGCCGTGATGTGGGCGGGCAGCAGGAATTCATAGATCCCACGCGGACCGCCGCCGAGGAACCGCGGCCGTCGCTGGTACGCCCAGGCGCTGATCAGTTCGAACGTGATCTCGACCGCGTAGCCCGTCAGCAGGGCGAAGACGGGCCACATGTAGGGCTGCTCGAAGCCGAGCAGGGCGTAGCCGAATACGTTGAAGATGGTGATCGACAGGGCGAAGTTGCGCAGTGCGAGATAGCGGGGATCGGGCTTCGGCTTCGAGGGCTTGGCCGTTGCGCTCGGTGGAGCACTGTCAGCCAGGGGACGGTTCGCGACAGCGGTCATCGGCTCGAAACCTCCTGAGCGGCGCTGATGAGCATGAGCGTGTGGACACCGGGCGTGAGTGAAAGCGTCTGTTGGTGAAGGCCGCCGTCGGCGTCATGCCATTGAATGTGGACGGATACCGGACCGCTGTACGAACCGACCCCGAAGTGGACGTCGAAGCTGCGGAATCCGACGTGTCCGCCGCCGCCATCGACCTGCGAGACCTGGCTGCCTCCCGGGGTCGTGATCCGGACGGTGGCGCCGTAGGCCGGCGTTCCGATCGACTCGAGGCCCTTGCCGGCAGCGGCTGGGTCGTTGGCCGGACGGTAGAGCTTGAGCTCGATCGACTTGCCGAGGTCCGGCGACTCGTTGGCGTAGAAAGCCGGCGGTCCCCATTGCCGGGCCACCGCGAAGTCCAGGGTGCCGGTGCCGGTCGTGTCGCCGGTGGCGATGGCGCGGGTCGGCGTCGGCACCGCGAGGCCCAATTCGGAGTTGATGTTTACGTAGGTGCCGCTGGAGTTCTTGGCGTAGAAGGCGATGGCCTCGTTGCCCGACATGTCGTCGCCGGGCTGGAAATTGGGCCACATGGCCGGGTTGCTCAGCAGATCGTCATTTTCCGTAGCCGCCTCCTGCAGCCAGTTCCAGCGATTGATGTCGCCCTTGATGAAGCCGTCGGTCTGAAGCACTTCCTGCTGGCCGTTGTTGAGGAAGTCACCCGTCTTGACGTCCCAGCACCAGCCGGTCCAGGCTAGGCCGTACTGCTGAGCCTTCTGGGTGAATGGGGCGACGCCCTTGCTCAGTTGCTGCGCCATGTCGGCATCATTCTTGGCATCGTTCATGAAGAGCAGGTTGCTCTCCTCCAAGCCCCAGGCCACGTTGATGTTGCTGATGAGGAAGTCGAATTTGCCCTCGCCGTTCAGGTCGGCGAAGTCGATACCCATGCCCTTGAAGGAGCCATTGCCGACGATGAAGGACTTGGGAGTCGTCGGCGTCCGCGCGCCTTTGGCCTCAAGAAACTTGACGTGGCCTCGAGTCGACTCGTTGTAGAGCAGGTGGCCATGGCCGAAATCGTTGGCGATGTAAATCTCGGGCAAGCCGTCACCGGTCAGATCGGCTCCGGAGACCGCCAGCGTCCATCCGGTAGAGATCTGGAACGGGATCGCCGCCTTCTCCTCGACGTATTGGGCGCTCGGATGGGCGCCCGACGTCGCGCTGTACCAGCGAAGCACGTGATCGCCGCCAGCGTTGTTTCCGGAGGACAGGCTGTTGGTCATCGAGACATTTCTCAGGCCGTTCGGATCCAGTACATCGGAGTCGGGGAAATAGTTGCCGATGATGATGGACGGATGCCCGCTGCCGTCCAGGTCTGCGATGTAGGCGGCGTCGGTGTTCCAGCGGGGTCCGTGGTACTTGCCGTCCGTCGACTCCGCGGGAATGAGCTCTCGCGCCAGATAGGCACCAGGTGCGGGCGTGTCAGCTGTCGACTTGGGGAGGAACAATATCGGAGTGCGGCCCCAGTACGTCACGAGGAAACCGATGCGACCGTCGCCGGTGAAGTCGCCGGCCGCGCAGCCCGTCGGTGCCATCGTGTTGTCGTAGGGCAATGGCGTCGGGTTCAGGACGAACGGAGTGAACCTGTCAGCGACCCGTGCGGTGGGCGTGTACGTGACGATCACATCGTTGGTCCGGGTGTCGACGATGCACATGCCGTCCGCGCGGCCATGGCCGGTGACGTCGTTGATGGCGACGCTTGCTCCGACAGCTGAGATCCAGGAACGGATCTTCTCGAACGCCGGGTTCACCTGCCGGATCGTGTTCATGTGCTGGTTGTTGTAACCGGGGGGTAACGCGATCGGCTGTTCCTGGAACTTGTAGTGGGCGGCGGTCTGTGCTTCGCCCGAGACGGCGACCGCCGAGCTCCCGCCGACGTACAGCGATGCGCCGACCACGATGGCGAGCACTCCGGGGAGCAGTCGACGCAGACGCTTACTCAGCCTCACTGCGATCTCCTTTCGAAACGTCTTGAAGGTCTGGGGAACTCTGGAGTGGCGCGCCGCCACTGTGGTGTGCCGCAAGTGCGGGCACAGCTGTGGCGAGTTCGGGATGCGCGGCCAGGGCGGGCGCGGTGTGGCGCCAGTCGCCGTTGTCGGCGGAGAAGACATCGCGCACGGCGGAGAAACTGCGCCGCCACGCATCGCGCGCCTCACCCAGCATGAAGCCGGCGCTATCCAGGGCGTAGGTCGACAAGGGGAAGTCGCAATTGTCTCGGAAGACGGCGTCGCCGTGCCGTCGGTACCACAGGACGTGCCGGGCGCCGGGAAGCAACGTGAAGGTCGCTGTGGCGGTCTTCTTCGGATCGCCAAACCCCATGTACGGCGGCAAGAAGTCGATCGCGCCGAATCGGGCGAAGATGCGGTCGCTGGCCTCCCGGTGGGTCAGCCGGCCCTCGATGACGGCATCCATGTCGGCACGCGAGGCGCGGGTCATGTCAATGACACCAGGAAGGTGACTGCCCAGCACTCCGATACGCCCTGGCTCGGTCGTCTGCTGTAGGTGCAGGCGATCCTTCGTCTTGTGATAGCGCATCAGCAGGGACAGCGGACCGAACGTACCGAGCAGGCTTCCCATCACCCAGTTGCGATTCCAGGCATTCCACGTGTCGTAGTCGGCGAACGAGTCGAACGAGCCCGACACGACCGTGTCATAGTGATCGAACCCTCGGTTGACCACGTCTTCCATGAACTTGAACCGCTCGGTCGCGTAATCGTTCTCGGCGACGGCTCCCAGCAGTTCCTCCGCGATTAGGTCGACCGCGGCGATGAGTACCGACATCCCGCTTGAGTAGAGCGGGTCGATGAAGGCTGCCGCGTGCGGAAGCTGGATCAGGCGAGGCGCAAGGAGATGTTTCGAGGAGTACTGGATGCGGCCCGATCTGACCCAGGGCCGCGCGGCGTCCGCGTCGGCAAAGTGCCGCGCCACCGTCGGGTAGGCAGAGATGATCCGGCGGAACTCCTCTTGCGGCGTCCCGCGCGGCTCGGGGTATTTGCGCCGGTCGAGCATCAGCCCGACGCTCGTCAGCGGGTTGGTGGCATCGCGATGATTGCCGAACGGGATCACCCACATCCAGCCACCATCGAAGACGTGATGCATGGTGGATTGACCGAGCGGCGAGATCAGGTCGCGCTGGGCTTCGGGGTTCAGTAGCAGGTCGGCGCTCCGGATACCCGTCATGTGGGTGTAGATCGCGCGTGTGTTGGTTCGAAAGCGGGGCACCTCATCGCGCAGCCCGAGTTGGTCCGAGACCATCGAGCGCATTCCCGAAGCGTCGATGAGGAGTTTGGCACGGAAGGTGTCACCCGAGTCCGCGCGCAGCTCGACCTCGTCCTCGCCGAAGGAGATCGCGGTGATGCGCGTCTGGGATCGGAACGTCGCGCCATACTTCGTCGACAGCGCGGCGAGGAAGGCGTCGGTGTCCTGGCGAAACAGGTGCGAATCCGGGCCGACCGGCGGAGCGAGCGTGCCGAACTGGTTGATCTCTTCGGGCCGGTTCTCTTCGCCAGGACGGTGATACATGAAGCCGAACGAACGCTTTACGCCGCAGTTGCTGCTCACGTGCTTGCGCACTTGGTGGAACGTGCCTATCCATCCGATCTCCGGGACACCGTACTTGTCGGCGACGATACGCATACGCAGGCCGGTTTCGGGAATCAGGGATTCGCCGATCGCGAATCTCGGATGGCTCGCCCCCTCGAGCAAGAGAGTCGAGACGCCGTGCCGAGCAAGGATGCACGCGAGCATGGAGCCGCCGAGTCCCGAGCCGAGGATTGCCACTTCATATCGCTGTGTACTCATGGTTCTCCAGATCGAGGTTGTCGTGACGGAGTGTCCGTGACCGCACTAGCCAGCCGCCGTAATGAGCATGCGGCTGCGGTTCCTGCCAGGCTTCTCTCGCCTTGCCGTTGAGTTTCACCCAATGCAATAGGGCAATGGTTGCTTGCAGTAGGTGATCTTTCGGACCGCGTCGGCCGATGAAGGGTCGCCCCGACGCGGGCACCGCGCCCGCCGCCGATTCCGCCGGCGATGTCAGGGTGTTGTCGCACCCAGTTCGCCGGTGATCTCTTCGAGCGGGCGGTGCTTCGTCTCCGGACCGATCCAGAGGAACAGGATCGCCGCCAGGAGCAGCGGCACCGCTCCGATCAGCGCTGTCATGGCCATCGACGGAACGGTCGTGGCCGCGACAACGACCGCGATGATGACGACTCCGCCCAGTTTGGCCATGCCGGCTGCCAGACCCGAACCGCGCGAACGCAGCATCGTCGGATAAACCTCAGCGGCGTAAGCGGAGACCACCGCTGCCACCGAACTGATGGCCGATAGCGGAATGACGAGCAGCAGCGAGAGCGCGAGCCGATGGTGGGCAAGTGAGTTGCCGGCCACAACAAAGCCGCTCAGGGTGAGCGCCGCTGCCACCGACAGGGCGACAATCGTCTTTCGGCTGCCCCACCATCCGTAGGCGGCGGCCACCAGCACGGTGAAGGGCAGCCCCAACAGTGCCGCGTTGCGAATGACATAGGCCGAGTTCACTGCCGAAAATCCCAGGTGCTGCAGGTTCGTGGGAATCCAGAGCTGGAAGCCGAAGGTGACGAGGCCGGTGCCGACGGCCAGCACCATGATCGCCAGCGTCGTGCCCGCGAAAGGGGGTTGGAAGAGCCGGCGAAAGCCCTGATAGCTGGATTGGTCGGACGTCCCGGCCTCGATCGGCACCTCTCGCACGTCCGCGCCGAACCTCGTCATGATGGCTCTGGCCTCGTCGTCCCGGCCGCGGACGATCAGGTAGCGGGGCGATTCGGGAATCCAGCGGTTCAACGCGATGAACAGCAACCCGGTCGGCAGGCCGATAAGCCAGAGGATGCGCCAGCTATAGGTCGCCGTCAACCATTCCGCCAGCCAGCTCGTGGCAACGTACGCGCCGGCGATGTCGCCGCCGACCAGCACCATCAGCCAGCCTCGGTGGCGCGCGGGAATGGTCTCAGCCATCAGCGCGAACGCGATCGGAAGCATTCCTCCGACGCCAATTCCCATCAGGAAGCACATCAGCAGGTTCCAGCTGAAGCCCGGCATCGCACCGCAGATGGACGTGGTGACGAAGAGGATCCCGGCGAGCAGGATCGCCGATCTGCGGCCGATCCGATCGCCGAGCGAACCCCAGACCCACGACCCGAGTACCGTTCCGCCAATTCCCATCAGCGGCAGCCAGGACACCGGGATGTGCCCATGCGGGTTCGCGGGTGACTTCAGGCCGTACTCGCGCGCGACGCCGGGCACGACGAACGACAGCGTCGCCGGCTTCATGACGTCGATCGTGATCGCGACGGCGAGCACGACGAGCAGGGCGATGTGCTGGCCTCGGATGGGCGCGTCGTCGGCGGGCGCGACCCGGATGCGCCTAATCGATAGCTGCAGGTCGCCGCCGCCGCGTGCGGGCAGCACGCCGTACGTCACCGCGGCCAGCCCGAGGCCGATCAGCACCATTCCGGTGATCATCGTCGCGTCCGGTCTCATGCCAGACATGACGTAGTGCATCTGGCGTGCACCGAAATACATCGGCAGGTGCAAGATCACGCCCGTGCTGCACGCCAACACACCCAACCAGAAGGCGAGGGGGTGTTCGAACTTTCCCCTGGTTGGTGGATTAACCCGTGACGTCATGTATATTCCTCTCGGTCGACGAACGCTGCAGCTGAAGCTAGGGGTCATCGCCGCACAAAACTTCTTCCAATTTGCCGATCCGTGAAGGGGTTGCCGCGTCAGCCCGGCTGGTTGCCGTGCTTGCGCTCGATCACATCGGCACGTTTGCCTTGCAACAAGCGCAGGGTTCGGGCAATGACGGCTCGGGTATCACGTGGGTCGATGATGTCGTCGACCAGCCCGCGTTCGGCCGCGTAGTAGGGATGCATCATCTCGCTGCGGTACTCCTCGACCAGTTCCGCGCGAAGAGCGGTGGGATCTGCCGAGGCCACGATGCGCCGACCATGGACGACACTCACCGCGCCGTCCGCGCCCATTACCGCGATTTCGTTACCCGGCCAGGCGAAAGAGGCATCGCACCCGATCGACCGAGAGTCCATGACGATGTAGGCGCCGCCGTACGCCTTGCGCAGGATTACCTGGATCCGCGGCACGGTCGCCTCGCAATACGCGTAGAGCAATTTTGCGCCGTGCCGAATGATTCCGCCACGCTCCTGATCTAGACCCGGCAGGAATCCCGGCACGTCCACCAGGGTGACAAGCGGGATGTTGAACGCGTCGCAGGTGCGCACGAATCGCGCTGCCTTGTCCGAGGCATCGATGTCTAGTACGCCGGCTCGCACGATGGGCTGATTGCCCACGATGCCCACGGTGCGGCCATCGATGCGGGCGAGGCCACAGACCACGCTCTGTGCCCAGGCGTCCTGAACCTCGAGGAACTCCCCTTCGTCGACGAGTTCGGCCACCACGTCGCGCATGTCGTATGGCTTGACGGGGTCGGCCGGAACGATGTCGAGTAACCGCTCGCACGAGCGCTCCGGTGAATCCTCCACCGCGTAGGACGGCGGAAGGGTACGGCTGTTCGGTGGCAGCAGCGCAAGCAGATGCCGGACGTCATCGAGGCAGGTCGCTTCGTCGTCGTAGACGAAGGTGGCGGTCCCGGAGGTTGTCGCGTGCATGTCGGCACCGCCCAGCATCTCTTGCGTCACCTCCGCGCCGGTCACCTCCCTCACCACATCGGGTCCGGTGAGAAACATGTAGGAGGTCTCTCGCACCATGAAGATGAAGTCCGTGAGCGCGGGGGAGTACGCGGCGCCGCCTGCGCAGGGTCCGAGGATGACGCTGATCTGCGGGATCACGCCGGAGGCGCGGACGTTGCGCGAGAACACTCCACCGTACCCGGCAAGCGCCGAGACGCCGTCCTGGATACGGGCACCGCCGCTGTCATTGAGGGCGACCAGCGGCGAACCGGTCGCGATCGCCAAATCCATCACCTTGTGGATCTTCTGAGCGTGCACCTGATCGAGCGCGCCGCCGAAGATCCTGAAATCCTGCGCGTAGACGAACACGGTGCGCCCGTGCACCGTGCCCGATCCGGTGATGACGCCACCCGTGTGCGGTTCGGTCGGGGCGTCGCGTGGTAAGCGCCTGCGGTACAGGTCGAGCTCGGCGAAGGAACCGTCGTCGAGCAACAGGTCGATTCGCTCGCGGGCCGACAGCTTGCGCTTGGCGTGCTGGCGGGCGGTGGCCTCGGAGTCGCCACGCAGCACGCGCTCCCGCAGGTCCAGCCAGGCATTGAGCGAGTCCCGGGTCGAGAGCGATTCAGCCTCCGTGGAGACAGGGTCGTGCTCGTTTCGGCCATGGTTCACGAGCCAAAGTATTGGAGCGGTGGCGAAAGTCTTGCTTCTCCTGCACTGCCCAGGGGTTCGTCGATGACCAGGCGAAACGCAGCATCGACGCTGTCTCGGCGGGCACGCTCGGAGTAGTACGAGCCCTGCATCCCCGCCAAGGATTGGCTAGATCGAATTCGCACAGCTAACGACGTGAGCGTGCTCGTTCGCGCCGCTCGCCCATCGGCAGGAGAACCGGACTTGGCTCATCCAGCTGCAAGATCCTTCGTGGACCGGCCCGGCGTGGTGCTTCGCTCCCTGCGGGTGGGTGGCATCGTGCTCTGCTACGCCGTCGCCTTTGGACCGCGCGCGATGGGCGAGCGTCTGCTGGGCCGGCAGTGGGCGCGCGGCGGGGACCGCTTGACGTCGTTGCTGATCTCGCTCGGGCCGTCGTACATCAAGATCGGGCAGTTGCTGAGCACCCGGCGTGATCTGCTGCCCGAGCGGGTGTGCGAGGCGCTGAGCCGGCTGACGGACGCGACCCCTCCGCCGCGGCGGGCGCAGCTGGAGCGCGCGCTCGGCCGTGCGTACCGCGGCCAGGAGTGGCCGTTCGCCGAGTTCGGTTGGACTCCGGTGGCGACTGGAAGCATCGCGACGGTTCACCGCGCAGTCACCTTGGACGGCCGACAGGTGGCGGTGAAGGTGCGCAGACCCGGTATCGACCGCGTGATGCGACGTGATTTCCGTTTGACCGCGCTGGCCATCGACGCGGTGAAGCGGTTGCCGATGCTGACCTCGATGCCCATCGCGGTCATGCACGCCCAGGTGGGTGAGGCGATATTGCGCCAGCTGGATCTGGCGGCGGAGGCCGCGGCGCTCGGCGAGCTGGGCAGGAACCTGAGAGAGTTTCCCTGGATACGCATTCCGGCTCCGCTGCCCGAGCTCTCCCGCGACGAGGTGCTGGTGATGGAGTTCGTGGCGGGGCTGGTCCGCGCCGCGCCGGAGTCACTTTCCAAGGACGCCCGCTGCGCCGCCGGACGCCGGGTGATGTCCGCGGTCTATGAGATGCTCTTCATGGATGGGCTGGTGCATTGCGACCTGCACCCGGGAAACCTCTACATCGACGGCGATGGGTGTCTGGTCATCCTCGACGCTGGCTTCGTCATCAAGCTTCCCGAGCAGGTCCGCGCTTCTTTCGCGGACTTCTTCATCAACCTGGCCTTGGGCAACGGGCCGCTCTGTGCCGAGATCATGATCGAAAGCACGGCTGGTCTGGCTGAGAACAGTGATCTGAGCGGATTTCGCGCTGCGCTCGTCGAGCTGGTCGCGGAGTCGACGGGCACGCGCTCCAGCGATTTCAATCTGGCGAAATTCGCCGGACGGCTCTTTTCGCTCCAGCGCGCCTACGGTCTCTTTCCGGTCCCCGAGTTCGCGTTTCCTCTGCTGTCGTTGCTTGTTGTCGAGGGCATCGTCCAGGGCCTCGACCCCGAACTGGATTTTCAAGCGGAGGCAATGCCCGTGCTCCGTCGAAGGAACATGCCACGCGATGTCAGTTAGCCAACAAGAAGGAGTGGTTCAGAATGGATGGAAACCCAGGAGCCCGTGTTCCACTGATCAACGAGGCGGACGCGACCGGACAGCTCGCGGAGCTGTACGGCCGTGCCAAGGAGGTGACCGGGCTGGACTTCGTCCCCGACATGTTCCGGCTCGTCTCCTCCCGCCCGGAACTGATGGGAGCCATGCTCGCCGGCTTCGACGGCGTTTTCAATCACGGCAAGCTACCCCGGCAGACGCGGGAGCTGATCTCGGCGTGGACGTCAAAAGTGAATCAATGCCCCTACTGTGTCGGCACGCATAGCTTCTTCCTGCAAGCCTTCGGCGGTAGCGCGGAGTTGGCCAAGGCAATCGCGACGGCGGACTCACCGGACGATCTGCCTGTGGATGCTCGCACCCGGGTTCTCTTGCACCTGCTGACCAAACTCAGCCGTAGCGCTTACCGGATCACCGACAGTGACTGGCAGGTGGCTCGGGACGCCGGCTGGACCGACGACGACCTTCTCGAGGCGTTCTTCTGCGCCGCACTGTTCAACTTCATCACCCGGCTGGTCGACGGCCTCGGGCTCGGCACCTCGACGACCAGCAGCCGCATCTCTCAGCAGGATCTGCCGGGCGGCGCCGAGGCCGCCGCGGCCGGATGAGAGGGGCTGCAGATGAACCCCTCCAACGCGGTTCTCATCACCGGCATCTCATCGGTGAGCGGACTTTCCTCAGGTACCGGAAGGGCTCTCGCGTTCCGGCTGCACCGAGCAGGATGGCCCGTCTATGCCAGCGGACGAAGCCTGGAGGGTCTGGGCGACCTGGCCGAAGCGGGCATCACCACCCTGCGGGTCGACATGACGGACGAGGAATCGATGATTGCTGCGGTGCAGCGCATCACCGCTGAGCACGGCGCGGTCGGGGTACTGGTCAATAACGCCGCGTACAGCCTCAACGGCACGATCGAGCAGAGTCCGATGGATGAGGTCCGCCGCCAATTCGAGACCAATGTCTTCGGGTTGTCCCGCATGACCCAGCTCGTCCTGCCGGGCATGCGGGAGCAGCGATCGGGTCGGATCGTCATCATGTCCTCGATCTTCGGGCTCTTCGCGACTCCGGGGCGCGGCTACTACGAGGCGACCAAGCATGCGTTAGAGGCGATCGGGGACTCGCTGCGGTTGGAGGTACGCCGCTTCGGGATCAGGGTCGTGATCATCGAGCCCTCGCCCATCCTCGGCGGGTTCGTACCGACCACCGTGGGTGACCTCGGGCTCGCTCCCGACTCCACCGTCGATGACCCGTACGGCGACTTCTGGGAACGCTTCGTCGTCTGGCACGGGGCGTACCGCGAGGTCGAGCATCCGAAGGGCCGCGGCCGCCTTTCGCTGCGCTCGGGGGACGTCGCCGCGCTGCTGGAGAAGGCGATCACCGTGCGCAATCCCCGGATCCGCTATCGGCTAGGCATTCCGGTGCGGCTATTGCGACCGCAGCGTGTGATCTTCGGGGAACGGGCTTGGGAGAAGTTCGTCCGTACGTTCTTTCCTACGCCTTAGCAGGCGCCCCGGCTGGTCGACCCAGCCGGTTCGGGGCACCGTCTCCAGTCACCGAACGACGGCACCCGCCGGCAGCAGATCTCACCCGCGGGGTCCGGTCGTGTTCGCCGTTATTGCGCCTCACGAAGTAGCGCGGCCGCCCGCTCGCCGATCATCACGACGCTCAGGTGGGTGTTTGCGCACACCATGCTGGGCATGATGGAGGCGTCCACGACGTGGAGGTTCTTCACTCCGTGCACGGCGCACTGTTGATCAACCACCGCGAGCGGGTCGTCGGCGGGCCCCATCCGTGCAGTTCCCACCGGGTTGTAGGCGCTGTCGACGGCCCGTTCGAGGTAGCTGCGCAGTGCCTCGTCGTCGTCCATGACGCTCTCGTCAAGCGCAACGAGCTGCTCGCCCTTGTCGCAAATCTTCGGTGAGCGGGCCAGCTTCCAGCAACTTCTGACGCCGTCCGCGAGCAGGCCGTAGTCGCGCTCGTCGGAAAGGAAGCCCAGATCCACGCGCGGCGCGGCGTACGGGTTGGCCGCTGCGAGGGTGACGCGGCCGCGTGAGTGCTGTCGCCGGAGCACGACCATCACTCCGAACACCGTTCTCGCGCCGGCAACGCGTCGCAGCTCGGGAAAGTGCATGGTGAGATCGAAGCGATTGACCATGGCCAGGTACTGATCGTTGAACCGGCTTCCGCTGGTGCGGGTCACGATCTGCCCGGTCGACTTGCCCTCGTTCTCATATCCCGGCTTCGGCGTCATGAACACGCCGATGCGCGGCTGGTCGGTCAGATTCGCGCCCACGCCAGCCAGATCGGCCCGCACCGGGATGCCTAGCGCGCGCAGATCCTCCGCGGGCCCGATCCCTGAGCGGAGCAGGACGGCCGGGGTGGCGACCGCACCGGCCGCCAGGATCACTCGGCGCCCTCGGACCTCGCCGTACGCGCCGCCGTCCACGGACAGGACCACACCCGTCGCGCGACCGTGCTCGAACACGATCCGGTCGACAAGCGCGTGCGGCAGGATCGCGAGATTCTCGCGCGTGCTGGCCCGCCAGAGATAGGCGCCCGTCGCCGAAACGCGGATCCTGGGGTCGCGCCGGTTCGACGGAATCGGTCCGACGCCGGTCGACTCGGGGTGGTTGTGGTCCTCTGCCCACGGATGGCCGGCATCGCGGCAGACGTCGAGGAAGGACTGCTGCACCTCTGTCAGCTCCTCCGGGCGCCAGCGTCGGATCGGCACGGGGCCGCTGCCGCCGTGGACGTCGCTTTCGCCGAAATCCAGATCGTCCTCGAGCGCGCGGAACACCGGCAACACATGCTCCCAGGACCACAGCGGGTTGCCTGCGGCCGCCCACTCGTCGTAATCCTCGGGCGTTCCGCGGATCACGACCGTGTTACCTACCGCCGACGAGCCGCCGGTGACCTTTCCGAGCGGGTACATGGCGCGGCGGTCACGGGTGAGTTGAGCGGTGTAGCCCCAGCTGTGCTTCACCAGCGACATCGCGTTGGCATCCAGCAGGTCCTCCGGAGTCGCCGCCTCGCTCGGGTAGTGCCGGCCGGCCTCGACCAGCAGCACACGCCGGCGGGGGTCCTCGCTCAGGCGCGCGGCCAGAACGGCGCCGGCACTGCCTGCCCCCACGATGATGTCGTCATAGGTACTCGATACCGGCATGCCTGCCTCACCGCTTCCGGGCGAGGCCGCACCACATGGGCAACGGCTTCGGCCCCGGAGCTCCCGACGCCGGGCGCCAGAGTTCTGTCTGCACCACCCCGGGCGGCACCGCCTCCATGCCGTGGAAGAACCGCTCCACCTCGGCCCGGGTGCGGCGCACCACGGAGTCGCCGGTCTGCTTGTCCATCTCGGTAAGCATCGCGTTCAGCGCGGTGTCCTCCTCGGCCTTGGCGAAGTGGGACAGTGCCAGATAGCTGCCGGACGGGACTGCGGCCAGCAGGTCAGCCATGATCTGCTCTGGCCGGCCGACATCATCGACGAAGTGCAGCACGCCGAACAGGATGAGCCCCACGGGCTTGGAGAAATCCAGCGTCGCGGCGGCCCGGCCAAGGATGTCCTTCGGCTTCCGGAAATCCGCGTCGAGGAAGACGGTATCGGCATCGGAGTCCAGCAGGGACTGACCGTGGGCAGCAACCGACGGCTCGTTGTCGACATAGACGACCCGGCAACCGGTCGCAACCGCGCGCGCCGCCTCATGCGTGTTGCCCACGGTCGGCAAGCCGCTGGCAAGATCGAGGAACTGCCGGATCTCGCACTCGCCCGCGAGGTAGCCGACGATGCGCTGGAGGGCGTCGCGGGCCGCATGCAGATCGACCCGCACCCCGTCGATGCCGCCGGGGTCGCCCGGCCAGTTGACGAACGCATTGTCAGCCACCGCGCGATCGGAAGCGAAGTTCGCATTCCCCCCGAGCAGGTAGTCCATGATCCGCGCCGAGTTGGGAATCATGGCGTTCACGCCGACCGGCGCCTCTTCGACCGCTGTTGTCGATGAATTCTCTGGCATGCTGCAGCCTCCTTCGCGCCGCGGCACCGGGGCACGCGGCTGGGTCCACTCCAGCGTGAGGCGGTGGCCGGCCGGGGGCTTCTTGCTCCGTGCCCCGGGCACGTGGGTGCCGAGCAACGCCGAAGTAGCCGGCCGGGTCGGCCGGCGTAACGCTTGGCTGCGGGGGCGCGGATTCTTGTGGCGCCCTGGTGACGAGTGCCTGCTGGCGGGGGACGCTCGCTCCGCGTTGAACCCTCCGCCTTCCGGTGGTTGCGAGGATATGGATGACGACTGACTACGACGACATCATCATCGGCGCCGGTTCTGCGGGCACCGTGCTGGCGGCACGACTGTCTGAAGACGCTTCGCGGCGCGTGCTCCTTCTTGAGGCAGGCCCAGACTATTCAACGCCGTCCGTGACGCCCGACGACATCCGCATCGGCAACGGGATGTCCTTCTCCAATCACGATTGGCAGTTCAAGGCTGACATTCACGAGGGCCGTCGGATTCGCTACCCGCGGGGAAGAGTGACCGGCGGTTCGTCGGCCGTCGGTGCCGGGGTCGCGCTGCGCGGAACGCCTGACGATTACGACCAATGGGCAGCGGCCGGCAATCCGGCCTGGTCCTGGCAGCAGGTGCTACCGTACTTCCGGCGCCTTGAGAACGACCTGGATTTCGATGGTGAATACCACGGCAAGGGCGGCCCGTACCCAATCTGCCGTTGGCGCCCGGACGAGCTGGTGCCGGCGCAGGTGGCCTTTGTCGAAGCTTGCCGGGGGGCAGGCTTTCCTGAAGTGGAGGACCACAACCATCCTGACGCGACAGGGGTGGGCCCGATCCCCTCGAACCGGCGCGACGGCCTGCACCGGGTCACTGCCGCGATGGCCTACCTGGCGCCTGCCCGTGAGCGTGCCAACCTCGAGATCCGGGCGCACACCGTCGTCGACCGGATCGTCTTCGAGGGAGAGCGGGCCGCCGGCGTCATCGCTTGCGCCGACGGTGGCGAGTACCAGACGATCAGCGCGCGACGGGTGATCCTGGCTGCCGGGGCAGTGGGGTCTCCGATGATCCTTCTGCGATCCGGCATCGGCACGGCTGGGGAGCTACGTCGGCTGGGCATCGATTGCCGGGCAGACCTGCCCGGGGTCGGCGCCAACATGGTGGATCACCAGCGAACCGGCGTGTTCCTCACGCCGCGCCCGGGCGCCTGCGACCCCTCCGGTCCATTCCTGCAGACGCTCCTTCGCACGACCGCCCCGGGCTCTGATGAGACGAACGATCTGCAGTACTATATGGTAAATCACTTCGACCTGAAGCACTTCCCGGAGCTCCAGATGCTCTCGGGTACGACGATGATCCTCGGCGTCATGGTCGTCTCGCAGCGACCTCGATCCCGCGGCACGCTCGCCTTGACGTCGGCCGACCCGCTGGCGCCGCCGCGGATCGACCTGAACTTCCTGGGGGACGGCGGCCGCGAGCTCGATCTACTCGTGGAGGGTGTGCGCACCTCCTGGCGGCTGGCCAACCATCCGGGGATCCGCCGGCTGGGACAGGGGTTCCTGCTGCTGCGCGAGTCGGTGATCGAGGATGACGACATGATCCGGCAGTACGCCAGGTCGAGCGTGGACAGTGCATACCACCCGGTCGGTACGGCACGGATGGGGCCGGTGCAGGACGCCATGAGCGTGGTGGACGAGCGCTGCTCGGTACACGGGTTCGAGTCCCTCTACGTGTGCGACGCCTCGGTGATGCCCAACACGGTGCGCGCGAACACGAACCTCAGCTCCATCATGATCGGCGAGCGCGCGGCCGATTGGCTGCGTACCTAGCCGCGAGGAGCCGGCCAGACGGATAGGTCCGGCCGGTTTCATATCGGACGAGCCGCCGGTTTGCCTCAGGGCGCCGGACGAACGGTCATCGGCAGGCCCCCACGGATGCGCAGGGTCAGCATCGCCTCGCCGGTCACCTGGTACCCCGGCACCTTGGTCAGCCGCAGGTCGCGCGCGACCGTGGCGAGCACGACGGTGGCCTCCAACATGCCCAGGCTGTTGCCGACGCAGAACCGTGGCCCCGCCCCGAACGGGATGTAGGAGTAGCGGTGTCGACCGACCGACCCCTCGGGGGTGAACCGTTCCGGATCGAACCGTTCGGGCTCCGTCCAGAACGCCGGGTGCCGGTGCAGAAGGTAAGGGCAGAGCAGCACGTCGCCGCCGGCCGCGACACCGAAGCCGCCGATCTTGTCGTCAGCGCGGGCAATGCGGGGAAGCAGCCAGACCGGCGGGTAGAGGCGCAGAACCTCGTCGAGAACCTTCGTCGTGTACGTGAGCTGGTGCAGGCTGTCGGTGGTCAGCGGACCTTGGCCGAAAACCGCAACGGCCTCAGCGTGCAGCAGCTCCCACACGTCCGGATGCTCATCGAGCAGATGGAATGCCCAACTCAGCGTGCTGGCAGTCGTCTCGTGCCCGGCAAGCAGTAGCGTGACCAGCTCGTCGCGTATCCGGACCCGTACCTGGTGCTGGTCGTCTTCGGGACCGACTGACTCGAGCAAGCGCGAGATGACGTCGTCGCCACCGGCATCGGCGGAGCCATCGGCCAGCTGGTCGACGATGCGCTGCAGATCCCGCCTGGCACGTCGAAAGCGTGCCTGCAGGGGCAGCGGAAGCCAGAGCGGCACCAGGCCGAGGGTGATGGCGTCGAACATCGCCTGGTTCTGCACAGCCTCGAACGAGGCGCCGAGCGACCCGAACTCACCGAGGTCGGCCTCGATCAGCGTTCGACCGAGTACGCCCAGGGCGACGCCGGTCATCTCGGCACGCATGTCGACGGGCCCGCTACGGACGTGGGAGCGAAGCCGCCTGACCAGACCTTCGGCCTCAGCGTTGATGGAATCGAGCTGGCCCACGATCCGCCGTGTCTGAAAGACAGGCTGGATCGTCTTGCGCTGCCTGTGCCACAGCTCGCCCTCGCTGGTGAGCAGGCCGTCACCGAGAGCGCGCCTGGCGTGCACTATGCCGAGGCCCTTGGTGTAGTTCTCGGCATTGTCGGCGAGCACATGCTTTGCATGTTCGGGGTGGTTGAAAAAGTGCAGTGTCTTGGGGCCGAGCGGAAGGCGGACTGCGTCGCCGTACCGAGTCGCCGCCCAGGTCATCACGTCGAGACGGCTTCGTAGCATCTTGGCAATGACGGAAAGTGCCGAAGTACCCCGCGGGCCGGGGAGCTGGCGGCCGGCCGACGACGCGGTGACGGTCACGGAATTGCCCTGTGCAGTTCGACGAGCCCTGAAGCGATGCGTCGCCGCCACTGCTCGTAGGAGGTGAGTTCGGAGCGATCGAACGACTGAGCGCGAGTCTCATCGGCGAGCTCGGACGCCTCCGCCGGCGTGACGCCGCACAGTAGGGAGGCCGCGAGCGTGGTGTGCGGCATCACGAGATCTGCCTTGAATCGGGCGGCCGCGCCGAACACCGAACCCTGGGCCACCTCCGGCAGGTATTGGTCGGCGCGCAGCTTGAAGGTCCGCAGTTCGTCTAGGTCTGCCGCGCCCGCGTATGTCGCGGCGAGGCCAGCGCCGGCGTAGAGATCGGGGCGCCGGGTCTCGTCGAAGGCATCGATCAGGTCGGCGGCCCGTTCGGGGTCGGCCCCGCCGACGAACCAGATCGCCCGTCCGATGCCTTGGTCGATCACGCGGCCCGCGTAGGAAGTTGGGCCGCCGGTCGGCCACGGGAAGTTCAGGTGGCGGTACTGCTGGCGCACGTAGCGGTCGGTGTGGAAATAGGCCTGGTGAAATCCGTACCCGTCCAGGACCAGCCAGCGCAGCACCGGATCCTGCGCGGCGGCGGATGCCTTCACCCAGCGGAACCGCGGTAGCCGGGCCAACGCCCAGCCCACCCCGACGTACACCATATAAATATGGTTTCTGGCTCTGCCTTCGAGGAACTGGGTGACGAGGTTGCCGCCGAACGGCAGGCCGTCGCGGATCGCGAAGCCCATCCCGGCGCCCTCGTAAGCGAAACCGCGGATCTGCCGCGGCAGCTTTTCCAGGCACTCCTCGGCCTCTGCAGGTACCCGTGCCTCCGCAGCATAGGCGTATCCAGTCAGGAAGGTCTCGCCGATTGTCTCCAGCATCGCCCGCGCGGCGGGGCTCTTCTCGTGGAAACCGCGGACTGAAAGACTGGCTTCCGACGTATTCGGCGTCAGAATTCGGCGTCTGAGTGCTCGCCAACCGCTGGCCATTAGTTTCTCCTATCGCGGATTGTCGGAATGTGGCCTGCCTGATGAGGATTCTGGCAACCCGCCGGTTGGTGTGCCTACTCTCAACTTGCGCCGTGGAGACGTGGCACCGGGTCAGCGCAGCACGAGCCTCGTGGCCCGCGATGTATTCTGCATCGGCCCCGGAGGCAACCGGTTGTCCAACTCCGGCAACGCCAGCAGGATTGGCAGGTCGATAGTGTTCGTCGCCCGCATTCGGATGCCGAGCTTCACTGCGATGTCGGCACGCATGACCACGGGCTTGCTCGATCCCACGAAGACCGGCTTGCGCGCATCTGGGCGCGAGACGCTCTCGGACCAGTCCACCGCGACTGCAGTAGCGCGTACATACCATTGGCCGATGGGAACGGCACCGAGCCGGTATTCCAGCGCCCGGCAGCCGTCGGCATGTATGTCGAGGACGTCGCAGGAGGCGGGTAGTCCCTCGACGACAGGACCTTCGAAGGCTCCCACGTAGATTCGCAGCGGGGTATTGCTGGGGGGCAGCGTCAACGTCCCGTGCACCGTCCCCGATCCGCCGGGAGCGCTGACCTCGGGACGCGGCAACGCTGGTAGGCCGCTGTGCGACAGCGATCTGAACCGGGTCGGCGACACACCCACGCTACGGGTGAAGCGTGTGGTGAACGTCCCCAAACTATTGTAACCGACCATATAGGCGATGTCGGTAACGGTGAGCGTGGTCTCCTGCAGGAGGTTCTTCGCCCGAGACAGGCGGATCGCGGTCAGGAAGCGGCCGGGTGACGTGCCGGTAACTGATCGAAACACCCGCGAAAAATAAAACTTGCTGAGTATGGCGCTGTCCGCGATCTCATCCAATGAAAGCGGTTCATCATAGTGGTTCCACATCATGATTATTGCCCGTTCCACCGCAAGCCGGGAGGTATCCACTCAAGCCTCTTCCATTTGCACCGCCCGAATACTCCGGACGAATGGGGCATACATCTGCATACGCACCGCAGCAGTTGACTAAGTTGATGATCGACTTATGGCGGCGAACAGGTTTCTCCGAAATTGCCCGTATTCGTGCTTTACAGACCTCGTGCCACGTGGTTCATTGACTGGTCGATTTAGGCGCGATGGTCGGGATACTTCGCGGGCGACTGCGCCGAGCCAGTGGTCGAGCAACGGCGGCGCGGCCCGGTCCCAGGTCGTCGTCGACATCGGCCAGGAGCGGGTGGACCTGATTCGCATGCTGCGAGGCGTACGACGAACGCTTCGAGGCAGGCAGCATCGACCTCAGTTCGACCGACAGCAGCCCGGACGGGCATCGCTGGTGCAGCAAACCGCTGTCGTTCTGCTGCAGCGGGCTGAAGAGGGTTTCGATAGCGGCGTTGTCGCCGGCTGGCCCGACCTGACCCGTCGAACCGAGCATCCGAAGACGGACCAGTGTCCGCCGCAGCTTCCGGCTGGGGGCCTGATCGTCGCGGTCGCCGTGAAAATGGCATCCAGTGACATCACCGGCCATGGTGTGCGACGGCACTGTCGAGTGCGGCGAGGGCGACGAGGATTTCATCCGGTCCGCGATCGAGCAGCCCACGGTCCAGTTCGACCGCTCGTCCTTGAGTCGCGGAGGTAGATCTTGCCCTCGTCGGCTAGGATTTCGACAGTCGTCGCAACGTCTGGTCGTGACAGCCTGATCTGGCCCGGGTAGGACGGTTCGATCCGGTCCCACTTCACCGCTCGTAGTGACGGTTTGATGTGGCCCCACCTCGACACGCCGGGCTTCCTGTAACGGTTTGATGCAGCCGCACCCGAGCGTGATCTCCGAGATATCGGCGACGCCGAAGGGCAGGGGCGGGGATGGGGTCGAGAGTGGAGCTGTTCGCAGCAATCCGGTGCGACGAGCGGGTCGAGGGATTGTCGATCCGGCAGCTCGCCGAGCGGCACAAGGTGCACCGCCGCACGGTCCGGCAAACGATGGAGTCGGCGGTGCCGCCGGAGCGGAAGACGCCGGTGCGGGTGTCACGGCGGTTGGGGGAGTTCAAGCCGGTGATCGACAAGATGCTGCGCGAGGACCTCAACGCGCCCCGCAAGCAGAAGCACACCGCCCGGCGGGTGCTGGCGCGGCTGGTCGACGAGCACCAAATCGGAGCAGGTGTCGTACTCAACGGTGCGGGACTACGTCGCCCGCCGCCGTCCGGAGATCTTGATCGAGGCGGGGAAGCAGTTGGCGGCGGGGTTCGTGCCGCAGACCCACGCCTCGGGCGCGGAGGCCGAGGTCGACTACGCCGACCAGTGGGTGATCCTGCGGGGGGAAGACGAAGACGCGGTTGTTCACGCTGCGGATGTGTCGCACTCGGGCAAGGCGGTGCACCGGGCGTTCCCCACCCAAGGCCAGGAGGCGTTCCTCGAAGGCCACGTCGACGCCTTCGAGCAGCTCGGCGGCGTCCGGACCGTCCACATCCGCTACGACAACTTGAAGTCGGCGGTGTCGCGGGTGCTGGTCGGCGCAACCGGGTGGAGTCGCAGCGGTGGACGATGTTCCAAGCCCATATGGGGTTCGACGCGTTCTACTGCCAACCCGGCGTCGACGGCGCCCACGAGAAAGGCGGGGTCGAGGGTGAGGGCGACCGCTTCCGGCGCAACCACTGCGTCCCGATGCCGAAGGTCGACTCCATCGCCGCCCTCAACGAGCTGCTCGCTGCGGCCGACGCCAAGGACGACCACCGCCGCATCGCCAACCGCGCGTCGACGGTCGGCACGGACTTCGCGGTCGAGGCGCCGCTGCTGCGGCCGCTGCCCACGGCGGAGTTCCGACCTGGCTGACCCTTGAACCCGCGTCGACCGCTACGCGAGGGTGACGGTCCGGCAGTGTTTCTATTCGGTGCCGGCGAAGCTGATCGGCCGCCGCGTCCGGGTCCGGCTCGGCGCCTGCACCGTCACAGTCTTCGACGGCACCCGGCAGGTCGCGTTGCATGAGCGGGTCACCGTCCGCGGTGAGCAGCCGCTGAACCTGGACCACTACCTCGAGGTCCTGCAACGTAAACCCGGGGCGCTGCCCGGCGCGACCGCGCTGGTCCAGGCCCGAGCGTCGGGCTCGTTCACGCAGGCGCACGACGCGCGTTCTGGGCCGCCGCCCGTCACCAGCTCGGCGATGCGAAGGGCATCCGGGCGCTGGTGGAGGTGCTGCTGCACCGTCACCTTCCCGCGGACGACGTGATCGCCGGGATCACCGCCGCGCTGCGGGTCGCCTCGGTCAGCCTCGACGTCGTCGCGGTCGAGGGCCGCAAGAGCGTCCACCCCGGCGGACCTGTCCCGCTCGGGTTGATCCTGCCGCGGGTCGTCGACCTCCGCGCCCGCAGGGCCGAAGCCGAAGCCGAAGCCGACGTCCCGGCGGAACCGGCGGAACCGGCGGAACCGGCGGTCGAGCTTCCCGCCGACGCCCGGCCGTGGCCGTCGGTCGCACCCTACGACGACCTCCTGAAAGGAGCCGGCTCATGACCACCCGCAAAAGGCGTGACAGAGCAGGCCGCGGTCGCAGCGATCGACGGCGGCTGCCGAACCCTGCGACTGCCCACCATCCGGTCGAGGTTTGGCGAGATCGCTGCGGCCACGGAACGGGAGCAGTTGTCCTATCTGGGGTTCCTCGCCGAGCTGGTGATGGCTGAGTGCGACGACCGTGGCACCCGCCGGACAGTGCGGCGGATGAACGCCGCCGGACGCGGCACCGCAGCGGAGTCGATCTTCGCGATCTTGCGAGGGAGTCCAGCGCTGTCATCACCTCCCTGATGCAATGGCATCTGGTCGAGGACAACCCGACGCACCTCCTGACCCCATGTCGAGTCGCTGTGGGTCGGTCACACCCGCGTCGGGCGAGTGCGCGGCGACTGGATGACGGCAACTCCGCACCGAGCCTCGCCCAGTCCCTCGGTCGAGTAGTTGCCACTGCCGGCGGTCGGAAAGGCCGTCCAGGCACTGCTGTTCTGCGGGCTGATCCTAGACCTCGGTCCGCGGCCGGTCGGCGTGCTACTAGGGCATCCGCCGCGTGCTGCGCACCGGCGCGGACCTGCTCACCGACAAGCAACGTGCCCGCCTCAGCGCTGTATTCGCCGACCAGCGGCACGTCGAAGTCGAGGCCACCTGGGGCACCTACCAGCGCATCGTCGCCGCCTACCGCGACCCCGACCGTGCGGCCGCAAAGAAGGCCGTGACCGCGGTGATCACCTCGATCAGCGCGGGTGTCCCGAGACAGCTCAGCGAGCTGATCACGCTCGGGTGAACACTGAAACGTCGAGCCGCCGACGTCCTGGCCTACTTCGACCGGCCCGGCACCAGCAACGGCCCGACAGAGGCGATCTGCGGGCGCCTGGAACACCTCCGCGGCTCCGCCCTCGGCTTCCGCAACCTCACCAACTACATCGCAACATCACTACTCGAGACCGCGGCTTCAGACCGCAAATACACCCTCAATCCGGATGAGCCCGTTTCGTTTTCCTACCTTGCTCCTGACAGTGCGCGGGGGTGCCACGCTTCTGGTAACGCGCACAACGAGGGGGACCCAGCTCGCGTATGGGCGTCTGGCCGTGCCGGGCCAAGTTGGGGAGATTTAGGGGACACTCGCGCGGCTGCCCACCGACGGGCGCCTGCCTCGCCATCGTGTAGGGCCTCGGGCCGACGTCCGCTGCCGTGGGTGACACACGGATCCCGGAAATGCCTGCGACCTTGATCGCCGGAGTCGCGCGGTCGATTCGGCGACCAGGACTGGAGCAAAGATGGGCCTCCAGGTGGAGCGGAGGGTGGAGCAAACACTGGAGAATCGACCCGCTGGCAACGGCTCTGAACGGCCTTCAACGGCGCTGAATCGAGCCTGGACAATCCCGAATTCAGGCGATACATTCGTGAAAACGGGGGATAATAAATGCTGCCGTTCACCCTGGCAGTGTGGGGGTCAGGGGTTCGAATCCCGGGCCTTCGCCCCGAAAAGTGGACACGCGATTTGATTGTTATGCGGCCGGTCGTAGCGTAGCCGCGGTGGTGGTGTTCTCGTAGGTGATCGGGCTGCGGTAGCCGCAGGCGGAGTGCCGGCGGCG
>NZ_JAVREH010000033.1:0-35037 GCF_031845305.1 Jatrophihabitans lederbergiae
GCGTACCCGACATCCAAAAAGCCAAGAACATCCTCGGCATCCAATGCAACACCACCCTCGACACCATGCTCGACGAAGTCATCCCCTGGGTCACCCAAGCCATCAACGACGGCCGCCTATAACAGGGGTTCGACCCGACAAACACAGTCGATTGCGCTCCCGCGAGCGGCTGAACCGAATACCGCGACGTCAGCCGGCTCGGCACACCCGCATGGGGGCGGTAGCAGTGAATGTCAGGACCCAGGGAGTGGATGACCCATCCGCGACACTGCTCAGGTGCTCTGCTTCGTGCGCGGGCACGCTGGGCAACGGTCCCTGACGGGGACCGAAGCGGCGAGCGGCTATCTGCACCCGCGCATGACCCGCGGTGACCAGCAGGCCGCGCGGGGGAAGGGCAACCGACGCTCCGATCGCGGCGTGCCGAGCATCTGGGCGGAGGTCCAAGCACCCAGCTGCTGTGACGGCGGTCCCCCGGATATTGAAGCTTTCGATGCGCGCGCTGGAGTGCTTGGATGAGCGGTCGACCGTGCTGGCGTTGAGATTCCCGGCCTCGCGCAGGACCCGGTCAGCGTCGTTGCGGGCTGCCGTCGGTTGGCTCGGCATGCGATTCCACGGCAGAGCCGGTGAGCCCAAGTCGCGGATCACCGACAGGTATTTGCCAGCGGTGACCACGGGCATCAAGTGGCGATTAGGACGGTAATCCGGAGTCGGCCGGCTGTGTTCCAGGGCTGCCAGGTCGGCTCGGCTTACTTGAGCGGCACGGTTGAGGCTGCCGGCGCCCCGGACGAGGACCGCATGGCCGGACCAGACCGACAGCGCCGTGAGGACGGCCAGTGCCGGGGCGACAATCCGGGGCAATCGAAGCCCTCGCACGGTCTCGACGAGTACGAGCAGGATCGCCGCACCGCCGGGATACAGATAGCGGCTGGCACCGAAATCATGGTACTTGGTACGCGTCAAGGCGGTCAGTGCCCAGAAGCAGACGGCGAATGCCAGCGCGCCGAGCAGGTCGGCAGGCACCGTCCGGCGCCGCAGCTCCCACGCCAGCCGCGCCACCACGCCGACTACCGACAACAGCGCTACGGCGAGCACCAGACCGGTTCGTTGATGAACCGTCTGGCCCGCGAGCGCCCCCGCCGAAGCGCGATAGGCGTGTGCGAAGTAGCTGACCATGGCGGCACGCCCACTGCTGACCGGCGCCGTGCTGCCCCAGTGCGCGTACCAGCCTGCGTAAGCCAGGGCGGGTGCAACGACAATCCAGGACGCCCGCCAGTCCCGCCTGCACGCCACCCGCACGCAGGCTCCGACCAGAACAGCGACACCGACAGCGGAACTGGCCAAGGACGCACCCAGGCACAGGCAGGCGCCGGCATTGCAGATCAGCGTCCGCCGTCCGAGACCTGGACCGTTACCGTCGAGCAGCACAAAGGCCGCGAGGCCGAATCCGACTGAGGCGATGAAGCCTAATTGAAACGGCCACACCAGATCCTGGTAGGCGGCCCCGAGGAAGAGAACGAGTGCGGCGGGCAACAGCCCGACGAACGTGCCGATGCGCCTACGGGCATACAGATACAGCATCAAGCAGGTTGTCGCGTGAGCCAGGATCAACGCCAGGCGATAGGGCAGGTAGGACCGCAAACCGACGGTGGCGAAGAGTAGGTGGTAGACCAGCACCGGAATCAGGCTCAAGTGCCCGTTGTGCGGCACCAGAAAAGCTGCCGAGCCCCATCCCCGCCGATCCTGTACCCAGCTCCACTCGTCAAAGAAGAAACTCCCACCACGGCTCAGCCGAAGCAGCTCGATCGCGGCGGCGAGGGCGATAGCGCCGAACGTCGCCAGACCGAGCCGGCGACGGCCGCGCGCCCTCTCGGCCTCGCCAGCCGGGGCAGGTTCCACGGAGCTGGTGCTCATCGCGAAGTGCCCCTCTGCTCGATCAAGACATCGCTCCTCGACAACCGCAGGCAACCGACCGGTATACGGCAGCGGACACTACCGCGAGCGGATAAGAGACTGCCGAGAGCACGGCGCACAACCAACGTGACCAGGCATTGACGAGGCGGAGCACACGCTCGGCCGTCAATGCCTGGTCACGGTTCAGTCGTTCGACCTGCCGTCGAGCGGGCCGGACACCTGCGTGGCTCGAATCCGCCCGATCAGGACACGGGCTGGGCCGCCTTCACGAACTCGTCGGTGTAGGTGGCAGGCAGGTTGATCGACTTGCCCTTGACAGCCGGGTTGAAGGCGGACAGCACTGCCAGGCAGGTCTTGGGTCCGTCCGGCGGCATGATGCCGGTGGGGTTGAAGATCCCCTTCTCACTGTCCAGGGCCTTGGCGTAGGCATCCTTGCCGACTCCGGCGTAGTAGTCCGGTGGCATCTTGTCGGCGATCTCCGCTCCGGAGTGCGCCTGGATCCACTTCAGCGTTCCGACATAGGCGTTCACCAACTTCTGCACGACCTCCTTGTGTCCTTGGACGTAGCCGGTGGTGAGATACAACGACGTAGCCGGGTACGTGCCACCGAGCGCGGCCCGAGAACCGGCCG
This sequence comes from Jatrophihabitans lederbergiae, assembly GCF_031845305.1. Classification (NCBI taxonomy): domain Bacteria; kingdom Bacillati; phylum Actinomycetota; class Actinomycetes; order Jatrophihabitantales; family Jatrophihabitantaceae; genus Jatrophihabitans; species Jatrophihabitans lederbergiae. Next base: position 2,543 of record NZ_JAVREH010000033.1, read on the forward strand.
CGGTCCGCATGTCGAGCAGGATGAACCCGGTGCCGTCCTTCAGGATCTGCGACACCGTCGGCTCGGTGGTCATGCCGCAGTCGATCGCCTTCTGCTTCAGTGCGGCGATGAACGTCGTGCCGGCGCCCACGCCCTTGCGATGGGTCGTGGCGGGATCGACGTTGTTCTTGGTCGCCAAATACTGGGACAGGAAGTCGGTGGACGAGCCGGTGTCGGTGATGCCGAGCGACAGCCCCTTCCAGTCCGCGGGCGACGTGATCTTGCCCTTCAGGTCGGTCCGGCACAGCTCCACCTCGCCGGGGATCTGCAGCATCGAGATCACTGATTCCGACGACTTGCCCTGTCCCTGAAGGGCGATGTTGTGGTCGTAGAAGCCCCCGACACCGTCGACCTGGCCGGCCAGCATGTTCTTGGTTGCATCGCCACCGGCCGGCTCGTTCTGCAGCTTGACGTTCACACCGGCCTTGGCGTAGTAACCGAGTTGCTGGGCGAGCATGTACGGCAGGTAGATCTGCTTGCTCAGGCCGCCGACCATGATGGTGATCTTCGGCGAGCCGGCGGCTGCCTTGGCCGTCGAACCGCTGGTGCCGCTGGTTGCCTTACTGCTGCAGGCCGTCATCGCCAGCACGGCGCAAGCGGCGAGTGCCGTGGCCGACGCCAGACGTTGTGTGATCATGAATTCTCCTTGGATGGGTGGGTTCTTGCCTTGCGAACGGCGGCAACATCAGATAATGGTCAGGTCTGCACCGGGCTGGGCAGGTCGCCAGCGCAGGATTCGCCTTTCAAGCAGGGTGATGAGTGTTTCGGCGATCAGAGCGATGATGGCGACGATCACCATTCCGGCAAGCACACCGTTGCTGTTGGTGTTGTTCTGCGAGTCCTTGATGAGCAGACCGAGACCCTGGTCGGCACCGAGCAGTTCACCCACCAGCGCGCCGATCAGCGCGAAGCCGAAGCTGATGTGCAGGCTCGCCAGGATCCAGGTGAAGGCCGAGGGCAGTACCACCTGCCGGGTGGCCTGCCACCGGGATGCGCCGAGTATCCGGGCGTTGGACATCAGGTTGCGGTCGACCTCCCGAGTGCCCTGGAAGGCATTGAAGAAGACCCCGAAGAACACCAGGACGACGGCCAGGATCACCTTCGACTTGATCCCATAACCGAAAGCGAGCGTGAAGAAGGATCCCAGCACGATCCGCGGAATGGAGTTGGCAACCTTGATGAACGGCGCGAACAGGTCCGACAGGAATTGGTTACGTCCCAGGGCGATGCCGAATACCACGCCGAGCGTCACACCGATGACGAAGCCGTAGACGGCCTCCTGCAGAGTGACCTGTATCTGGCTGGCCAGGGAGCCCTGCGCGGTTCCGTTGAGGAACCAGGTCTTCAGCTGCTTGTAGGCACCGCTGGGTTGCCCCCAGAAGAACGGGTCGATCCACTTCAGGTTGACCCCGAGTTCCCAGCCGCCGAGCAGCACGACGATCAATGCGAGCCTGGCGAGGTTGATCACCAGCCGCGCGCGCAGCCGGGACCGGGTGCGCGACGATGATGGTCGGGTGCCGGGGTCTGTGGTGGCTGGTTCCGCGCTGAGGAAAGACGTGCTCACGAGGCGGCCTTGGAGGTGGTGCGGGCGTAGGCGGTTTCCACTTCGGCCCTGAGCGCCTCCCAGATCTCGGAATAGAGCCGGACGAACTCGTCCGTGAATCGGATCTCCTGCACCCGGCGCGGGCGCGGCAGGTCCACGTCGAAGGTTGCCTTCACGCGGCCCGGACCGGCCGTCAGCACCACCACCTTGTCCGCCAGGGCGATCGCCTCTTCCAGGTCATGGGTCACGAACATCACCGCGGGGCGCGTCAGCTCCCACAGACCCAGCAGCTCGTCCGACATGATTGATCTGGTCTGCACGTCCAGGGCCGAGAACGGCTCGTCCATCAACAGGACTTCGGGCTCGTTGATGAGGCTCTGAGCCAGCGCCACCCGCTTGCGCATACCGCCGGACAGCTGATGTGGGTATCGATCCTCGAATCCGGTCAGGCCGACCCGGCGGAGCCAGTCCCGGGCCGCCTCGTTGGCGGCTGCCTTCGACCTGCCGCGGAACCGGGGACCCGCCGCGACGTTGTCCAGCACGCTCTTCCACGGGAACACGGCATCGTTCTGGAACATGAACCCCACGCCCGGGGTGATCCCGTTCACGGCGCGTCCGGCCACCAGGGCTGCTCCGGCGCTGGGCCGTTCCAAACCGGAGATCAGTGTCAGCGTGGTGGACTTGCCGCAGCCGGTGGGACCGACAATCGCGCAGAACTGGCCGGGTGCCACGGTCAGGTTCAGGTCCGCCAGTGCCGTATAGATCGCGCCACCGGGAGTGGCGAACTTCTTGGTGACGGCGCGCAGCTCGATGGCTGGTTGTTGCTCACTGCTCATCAGGTGCCCATCTGCTCTCTCGTCGGTGGGAGGCCGCAAGAGTGCGTCGGGCTTACCTGGCAGCGGAACTGTTGCGCTCGTTGTCCCCTAAACCCGCGATACTCATGCTTACAAGGTGAAGTGCGCATGACCGGCTCGTTACGCGGCATTCTGTGCGTTCTGCTCAGCGCCGCTTCCCCCGCGGCACTGCGCCGTGCTTTCATGCGCCGTCAGGACGAACAGCGGAAGGGCGGCCCGACGATGTGGCGGCTTCGGACCTTGGCGTCGATGATCCTGCTCGGCATCCTCGGCATCCTGCTGGCGACCGTTCTCATCGGCGGGATACTCGATGTCCGGCTGAGCAGGGCCACCCTCGATCACCAGTACGAGGAACGCGCCCGCATCGCCGCGAGCACGGTCGCCGACATCCCGGAGATCCGAACCGCTGTCCTAGACGGCGACCGGAACCGGATCATCCAGCCCCTGGCGCAGCGACTGATCGCCGGCACCGGGGCGTCCTACATCGTGGTGACCGACCGGGACGGCCTCCGCTTCTCTCATCCGAATCCCCAGCAGATCGGCCGTCGGCTCGAGGAACCGGTGTCGGTGCTGGACGGTCGCAGCCACGTCGGCATCGACCACGGCAGCCTCGGCCAATCCGCCAACGGCAAGGCCCCGATAGTGGACGGTCGGGGACGGGTGGTCGGCCAAGTGTCCGTGGGCATCCTCGAGAATCAGGTCGCTCACCAGCTCGACGAGGAGATCGAAGCGATCGCCCTGTACTCAGCGATCGCGCTCGCGGCCGGGGCAGCGGTCGCGATGCTGCTGACCCGGGCGGTGAAACGGGTCACCTTCGGCTTGGAGCTGCGAGAGATCGCGTCGCTGCTGCAGGAACGCGAAGCCATGCTGCACGGCATCCGCGAAGGAGTCATCGGCATGGACGCCAAGGGACGGGTGAACCTGGTCAACGACGAGGCACGCCGATTGCTGGGCATCACCGCCAATGCCATCGGTCAGCAGTTGGACGAGCTCGTTCCCGCAGGGCGGCTGCGCAGAGTGCTCGCGGGCAGGGACGCCGGCGCCGACCTGTCGGTCCTGACCGACGACGCGCTGCTGGTCGCCAACCACCGCCCTGTCGTGGTGGGCGGCCGACCGATCGGCAGCATAGTGACATTGCGAGACCGCACCGAACTGGAAGCGCTGATCCGGCGGATGCATGCGGTGACCGGGCTCAGTAACGCGCTACGGGCCCAGGAACACGAATTCACCAACCGGTTGCACGTCCTGGTAGGGCTGCTCGATCTCGGCGAGACCGACGAGGCCCGGCAGTACCTGGCCGACCTGGCCAGCGACCAGCTGATCTCGGCCGAAGACCTTCGGTCCCGGATCGGGCCGCCGGTGGTGGCGGCGCTGGTGCTGGCCAAGCTCGCGGTTGCCGCCGAGTCCGATGTCGACTTGTCGGTTACGGCTGACTCGCACCTGGATGCACCGGCCGCCGACGCCCAGACTCTGATGACGATCATCGGAAACCTGATCGACAATGCGCTGGACGCGGTGTCGGCGCAGTCGGGTCCCCGCCGGGTCACGCTGCAGCTCCGCGACGACGATCACCACGTCCGGATGGTGGTCAGCGACAACGGGCCCGGCATTTCCGCCGAGGCCGTCGAAGAGATATTCACCGATGGCTACTCCACGAAATCCCCGCGAGGTGAGATGCGCCGCGGCATGGGCCTGGCCCTGGTTCGCCGGCTGGTGTACCGCCGCAACGGCACCATCGACGTCTCCCCCGGTCCAGGCGCCCGGTTCGAGATCCGGTTGCCCTTGTCCAGCCTCGACCCGGTAGCGTCCGCACGCACCGAGGTCAGCGAGGAAAGCCGATGATCCGCACGCTGGTGATCGACGACGACTTCCGGGTTGCCCGAATTCATGCTGCCAGGGTGAACGGCAGCACTCAATTGCCCCCGTTTTAACGAGGGTATCGCCTGAATTCGGGATTGTCTAGGCGCCATTCAGCGACGTTGAGGGCCGTTCAGAGCCGTTGCGCGCAGGTCGATTCTCCAGTGTTTGCTCCACCATCCGCTCCACCGTGAAGGCTGGTTCCGGCTCCAGTCCAGGCTACGGGCGCCGACCACCACACTTCTGCCGTCGAAGGTGCGGGCGGTCCTGGGATCCTGGTCGTTACCAGACAACGCACGGGCTGGTTATGCGCAAACAAGCGGTGAAGAGTCCCCGGCCAGCAGCAAGCCGTGGTGCTGAGCCTCCGGGGCGCCGGATTTGGCGGTGTCCAGCGCCCACGACGAGCTGTTTGGGTGTCTGGCATTGACCGACTCGCTTCGGTCAGGGCCATCGCCGACGCGACCCGGCATGGCATTACCCGGGTAGTGCCGCGGTGGAGTTGGTCTCCAGATCAGCGGAAGCGCTCCGCGATCTTATTCAGCAATCGTTTCGGACGAGCTCTTCTCCCCCATGCCGTAAGGGCCCACCAACTGGATCTCGCGTTGCGCCCGGTGGTCAAGGACGTAGATTAAACGGCCATCCTGCTGGCACCGTGCATCTTGCTGTGGCCCGGAACCTACGTTCCGGACTGCTGAGTCGGTTGCGTGTCGCAACGGGTGGGAGGCGTGAAGAACTCCAAGTCGCGCGAGCCCTCTCCACGTAGTGCGGCCCGATCCGCCAAGCAGCCGGCCGGTGCCGCCGTAGGTCGACTTCACCGCGCTTGAAGAGGTCTGCACGCACTGCTGCACCCTCAGGACTCAGGCGTCCGAACCTCCTGCACTTGCTACTCGCCCTCCTGTAGTCCGGCGCACGCCGGACTACAGGAGGGCGCGCGGCCAGCAACACCTACTTGGACCCGTTGATCGCGCTCTTGCCGAGTGCTCGCTCGTTAACGTCCAGGGCAGGCTGGTGAGCACGGTGGCAAGCGAGAGCCGGCCGCGTTGGGTCAGCCCGACGCGGTAGCGGTCCGCGACCACCATTCCCACCATTCCGCAGACATAGATTAGGCCGAGAACCAGCGCCATGTGAACAGCTCCCGTGGCTGCGCGTGGACGTCTCCCCGCCGTCACCGTTGACTGACGGACGGCGAGACGCTGGGCAACCCTTGGAGGCCCAAGCCGCCACGGGCACTCGCCTCTTCCCGGGTGAGCCACTTCCAACGGAAACTTGCGCGCGCGCCCGGTGCGGTGAAGCTGCGGCAGACGACATGAGGCACAAGCCCGCACGACAGGCGATCGCTCTCGCCAGGCGACGGTCACCCTTTCCCTCGCCATCCCGGCGGAGGGAAGTCGGGAAATAGCTGGATCAGTTCGAGGGGTCCAGCCACGTTGATTACGCGAGGCTGAGCTGGCGCAGCGCAGTTGGTACCTCTGCGTCAGCTCGAGCTCGCATCGTTCCTTCTCGCAACTGCCTGTTACGCGCTGTACTCCTCGTCAGTGACGTGGTCGAGCCAGGTCACGACCTGACCGTTCTCATCGGCCTCCTGCATGGCGACGTGGGCCATGAGCCGCTCGGGTGTCGCCCCGTGCCAGTGCTCCTCGCCGGGTTCGATGTAGACGACGTCGCCCGGGCGGATCTCTTGGACGCCGCCGCCGCGTGTGGCTACGAGTCCGATGCCGTCGGTGACGTAGAGGGTCTGACCCTTGGGGTGGTGGTGCCAGGCGGTGCGGGCGCCGGGTGCGAATCGCACGTGGGCGCAGCCGAGGGCTGACTGCTCGTCAGGGTTGTGGATGCCGTCGATGTAGACGGTGCCGGTGAACCAGGCTTCCGGCCCCGTTCCGGTCTGGTTGCCGCTTTGGGTGTACTTCATGATCATCTCTCCTTGGAGTTTGATGCGGTTACTTGGCTGAGCTGGGTGCGGGTGACACCAGGGTGCTGAGGTGTACGCCGAGCTCGCCGTCCAACACGTCATGGAGCTGTTCGTCGAAGAAGGTCCTGACCGTCGGTTGCTTGCTGATGCGCTTCGAGATCGGCCCGCGAGCGCCACGTTTCGAACAGGACGAGAGCCCCGTCGGCCTCTTCGTAAACGTCGTAGGTTTCGCAGCCGGTTTCGGCGCGGGTGGGTTCGACCAGAGCCAATAACCCCTCGCGTAGTTGGTCCGCCGCCCGGGGGACGCAGCAGGCAGAACACCGTGACGACGCCCCCGGTCCGGTGAACTGCCGTCACGACAGTTCACTCACCTTGATGAGGGCCTTGATCGCCCGTCGTTCGTCCATGGCGGCGTAGGCCTCGGCGATGTGAGGTCGGTCGTCAGGTCGAAGACCTTGCCCGGGTTGATCGAGCCGTCGAGCACCTGCTTGAGAAGCTCGGGCTGGTAGTGGCGCGCAGGTGCCGGACCGCCTCGCATGCCGACGTTGCGGTAGAAGGTGCCTTGAGCATCGAGCTCGACGTCGTGCGGGACGCCCACCCGGCCGACGATCGCGCCGGCGGCGGCGATGGCGAAGGCGGTCTCGGCCGCGTCCTTCGTGCCGACGCACTCGAGGACGGCGTCAGCGCCGAACCCGTCCGTCAGCTTCTTCAGCTGCTCGACTGCCTCGTCGCCGCGCACCTGGATGATGTCGGTGGCGCCCCACTCGCGGGCCAGGTTGTGCCGGTCCTCGTGGGTGCTGCCGAGCACGATGATCCGGTCGGCGCCGAGCAGCTTGGATGCCAGCACGCCTGACAGGCCGACCGCGCCGTCACCGACGACCGCAACGGTCATGCCGGCCTGCACGTCTGCGCTGACCGCGGCGTGGTAGCCGGTGGCCATGACGTCGGTCAACGCCAGCAGGGAAGCCATGGTCTCGTCGGTGAAGTCGCTGCCGGGCACCTTGACCAGCGTGCCGCTGGCCTGGGGTACCCGGACGTACTCGGCCTGTCCGCCGTCACCGTCGCCGCCCTGGCCGAAGAAGCCACCGTGCACGCAGGCGGTGTGAAAGCCGTGCTGGCAGTTGCGGCAGGTGCCGTCGCTGAATGAGAACGGCGAGATGACAAAGTCACCGACCTGGAGGCCCGATACGTCGGTGCCGATCTCGTCGACGACGCCGATGAACTCATGTCCGACGCCGCCGTGCGGCAGGTCGGAGATGCCGCGGTAGAACCACAGATCCGAACCGCAGACGCACGCCAGCACGACGCGCACGATGGCGTCAGTCGGCTGGTGATGTTCGGCTTCGGTCGATCCTCGACTGCGATCGTGCCCTTGCCCTTGAAAATTGGTGCCTTCATCGGTCTCTCCTTCTTGTTACTTGATTGGTGTGCTCCGCCTGCGGCCCTCACTGCGGTGCCGCCGCGACCGGGCGCAGCCTGAGCGCGACGACGGCTGCCAGCACCGCGACTGCGGCGGCGATGGTCAGGCTGAGGCGGACGCCGTGCATGAAGCCGGCTGGGCTCGCCAGCAATGAGCCGAAGACCGCGACGCCCAGCGCGCCGCCGACTTGGCGGCTGGTGTTGAATACGCCGCTGGCGATACCGGCGGTATGGCCATGAACGTGGTTGAGCAGTACTGCTGTTGTCGGCGGCATGACCAAAGGCCGCCCAGGCCGACGAGGATCATCGAGACCGACAGGATCCCGACCGGCGTGGATGCAGGGAGCATGCCGAGCAGCACGAGCCCGGCTGCCATAAGCACAAGTCCGCTGATGATGGGCAGCTTCGGCCCCATCCGCTCCACAAGGCGGGCCGAGAACGGTGTCAGCACGGCACCGATGAGCATCATCGGCAGGAACAACGCTCCGGTCGCCAGCGCTGAGAAACCGCGCTGCTGCTGGAAGTACAGGCTGAAGACGAACGGCAGTCCGTAGTAGCCGACCATGAAGGCGAAGCCGATCACGACCGAGATGCTGACGGCCTGGTTGCGAAACAGCGTGAGCGGCAGCATCGGATGGCGCACGTGGGACTGGATCGTGACGAATGCTGCGGTCGCGACCACGGCGATCACGAACGCGATGAGCACCCGTCCGGACGTGAACCCGGCTGTGCCGGCCTCGATGGCCCCGAAGGTCAAACCGGTCATGGCCACGATCCCGGTCGTCTGACCCAACCAGTCGATCGGGGCGGGCCGAGGCGACGTTCGCACGGCGTAGCGAAGCAATGCCAGCGCTACCAGACCGACTGGCAGGTTGATCAGGAAGATCAGTCGCCAGTTGACTGTCGTCAGCACACCGCCCAGTACCGGTCCGGACGAGGAGGCCACTGCGCCACCCATTGCCCAGATGGCGACGGCACGAGCTCGCTTGGCAGCGTTGTCATAAGCATGCCGGATGAGCGCCATGGAAGAGGGGGTCATGAGCGCTGCGGCTGACCCCTGCACGAACCGGGCTGCAACCAGGACGGGCAAGCTCGGGGCGAGCCCGCATGCCAGAGAAGCCGCCAGAAATACACCCAGACTGATAGTGAACGCTCTGTGGGCGCCGATTCGATCGGTCAATCCGCCGGCCGTGAGCAGCAGCGCTGCGAACATGAGGGTGTAGCCATCGACTACCCACTGCAGGGCGGAGATGCCACCGCCGAGCTCGTGGTGCAGCGTCGGCAGAGCGACGTTCACGACGACGGCGTCGAGGGTGATCATCAAGGAGCCAAGCGTCGCGACGGCGAGCGTTGCGGCCGGTCGTGACAGTCGCGTTTGCGCGTGCGTACCTGCGTCGATCGGTTCGTTGGTTGATACCGCCATGAGGAGATGTCCCTCCCTCCGTCGGGTGTGGACGAGCTCCGGGTGACCAGGTGCCCGCCGCAGCTTTCCGTGCGGATACGCTCTATCCGCTTCGCACTCACCGTAGCACGAAAATGGATAGGCAGCATCCGCTTAGGTGTTATCGTGAGTACATGCCAGAGACCCCGCACCCACTGCGCAAGGACGCAGCGCTCAACCGGGAGCGCCTGCTCACCGCAGCCAGCGAGCTCTTTGCCGAGCGTGGCCTCAACGTCACCCTGAACGACATCGCGCACCATGCTGGAGTGGGCGTCGGTACCGCTTACCGCCGTTTCCCGAACAAGGAAGCCGTCATCGACGCGCTCTTCGAGGAGCGACTCCAGGCTGTAGTCGCTGTCGCCGAGGAAGCACTGGACCACCCCGACGCATGGCAGGGACTCGTCTCGTTCCTCGAGCGCTCCCTCGACATGCAGTTCGGCGACCGTGGCCTCAACCAGATCATTAACGGTCCACATCTCGGTGATGCCAGGATCGCCGATGTCCGCGACCGAATCGCGCCGCTCATGGTAAAGCTCGTCGAGCGGGCCAAGGCCGCTCACGCGGTTCGGCCGGACTTCGACCAGTCGGATCTGATCTTCATCCAGCTGGGGCTGTCCGCGATCATGGACACCACGAGGGGGATCGCGCCGAATCTCTACCGGCGGTACCTGACCCTGATCCTCGACGGAATCCGAACAGACCGCAGTGAATTCGCGCCGCTACCAACCGAGGCTCTCAGCGCCGCACAGACACATCGGGCCATGACCGGGCGCCGTCGAGACGGCAAGAGCGCAACACACACTGCTCCATGACGCTGCGCGGAGGGTGGATGCAGACAAGCGGGGCGGAAATGGCGAACGGCGAGCGCGATATGATACGCTATGCGGGCTTCGCCGGAGGAAAACGGGATCAATCACCGGCGACTGATCAGTAGCAGCGGAGGCGCTCGATGAGCGGTACCATAACGTCCGTCCTGTTCATCGGTGCCGACGGGTACGTGTTGCGTGCCTGCGAGCGCAACAACGTAGACGCGGTGATCCTGAGTACCTCCGGCGCCTGGGACGACGACCGGATCGAGATGCCGCCCGGCGCGATCATGCTGCGGGTGGACGAGATCACTAACCCCGAGAGCTGCCTCGCGGCGCTCTACCGGGCCGGGCTGGCGGACCGGAAGTTCGACGCCATCCAGACGACCTGGGAGTACGCCGTGGTGACAGCGGCCGTGCTCGGGCAGGCGCTCGGCTGCCGGACCATCGACGCTGAGACGGCCCTGCATTTCCGTGACAAGTCCCTGCAGAAGGCCCGGCTACGCGAGGCCGGCATCCCGGTGGCCCGCACCGCCGTCATTGAGGACCTCTACGACGTCAGCCAGGTGCCATTCGAGTTCGAGCGCGCGGTGCTCAAGCCGGTCGCCGGCGGCGGCACCACGTCAACCAGCGTCGTCCGTAGCCGCGCCGACCTGGAGCAGGCCAGCAAGAACGCCCGGCTGGAGCGGTCGACCGACCGGACGTTCATCCTCGAGGAATTCGTCGATGGCGACGAGTGGATGGCCGAGGGGGTCGTCTTCGGCGGCGAGGTGCTGTTCTTCGGGCTCGGCGCCTACACCCAGCCCTGTCTCGACGCGGTCACCGGGCAGGTACCGATCTCGCTGCGCCGGCTGGACCCGGATAGCGAGCCCGAGGCCTATCGAAGCGCGGACCCGGTCGTGCGGGGCGCGATCGCCGCCCTCGGCCTGCAGGACAGCGTGTTTCACATGGAGCTGTTCCGCGAGCACGGAACCGGCCGTATCGTCTTCAGTGAGTGTGCCGCCCGCCGGGGCGGGGCGCTGACCCAGGAAGAGGTGCACGCGAAGTTCAACGTCGACCTCGGCGAGGCGGCGCTGCGGTGCGCGATCGGACGCCGGCCGGAGCTGGACGTCAAGATCGACCCCACCCTGATCGGCTGCGCCGCGTTGTTCGGTCCGGCCGGCACCGTATTCGGCTACCCCACCCAGTCCGAGTTGATGCAGCAGCCGAACGTGGTGTTCGCCCGCACCTGGGCGGCGGTCGGCGGCCAGCTGGGCACCAAGTTCGCTGCCACCGCCGAGATGATGGCTGCGCTACTGCTACGCGCCGACTCTGACGATGAGTTCCACCAGCGGGTCGGCGAACTACGCGACTGGTTCGGTGAGCGGTTGCTGGTTGCCGAGCCGGGCTTGACCAGCGGCGAACGCCGCGCCTGGCAGAGCCGGCACTGGCCTGACCGCAGCTACCGTGACCAGCTCTTCACGCGTGCCTGAACAGGGTCTCCGCCGCGGCCTGCTGCAGGACGCCCTCCAGCGAAGCCTGCTCCCGGCCGGCCCGCAGCGAATCCTTGCCTGGTCGGTCTTCGTGGTCACGGTCGGCGGTGGCCTGCTGCTCGGCAGCAGCACGCTCTATCTGACCAGGATCGTAGGGCTGTCGGAGGTACGGGTCGGCTTCGGGTTGGCCGTCGGCGCCGCGCTCGGCCTGGCCGCCGGGCCGCTGGTAGGCCACCTGGCCGACCGCCGCGGCTCCCGGGAGATCCAGATCCTCACGATGCTATGCGGCGCGGTCGCGACCGCCGGGTACGTGCTGGTCCGCACGTTCTGGGCGCTGGTGCTCGTCTCGTTGCTGGTCGCGTTGGTCGGCGCCGCCAGCCAGGCCAGCCGGGCGCCGCTGATCCGGGCTTTTGCCTTCGAGCGTTACACCTGGCTCCTGTCCTACCTGCGCGCGGTCACCAACGTCGGCATCATGGTCGGCATCCTCATTGCGACCATCGGCATCCAGCTCGACACCGGCCCCGCCTACATCACGATGATCCTCGGCAGCGCCGCGACCTTCCTCGGCGCGGCCGCCGCGCTGATGCGGTTGCCGCGGGTCGCACCGCTGCCGGTCACCCGCGACCGCGGCCGCTGGGTCGCCCTGACCGACCGGCCGTACCTGGCGGTGACACTGCTGAACGGCGCCATGTCGGTGCACCTGGCCATCCCGGTCTTCGCGCTACCATTGTGGATCGTCAACAACACCAGCATTCCGCGCTGGGCGATCACCGGGGTGGTGGTGGTCAACGGCCTCCTCATCGTGGCCCTGCAGGTGCGGGTCAGCCGCGGCGTCGTCGATCCGCTGACCGCCTCCCACCGAATGCGACTGGCCGGACTGGCCCTGCTGGTGTCGGCCGGACTGATCGCCGCCACCTCCCACCTGCCGCGCTGGCTGGCCACGGCGGTGCTGTTGGTCGCGATCGTGATCTACACAATCGGCGAGCTCTGGCATTCCGCCGGGTCCTTCGAGCTGGCCTTCGGGCTGGCGCTGCCGCACGCGCAGGGCCAGTACGCCGGGGTCTTCGGCCTGGGCCAGGGAGCTGCGAACGCCGCCGCGCCGGCCCTGCTCGCACCGCTCTGCCTCGGCCTGGGCAGCGTCGGCTGGCTGGCAGTCGGCGGCCTGCTGATGGTGGTCGGGCTGCTCACGCCAGCCACGGTGCGGTGGGCGGATCGCAGCCGGGCCGGCATGGTCGCGCTGCCGGTCAATGCCGACGACCTCCCGGCCTGACGTCAATGCCGACGAACTGCCACCCTCGGAGTCAGCGCAGCAGCTCCAGCACCCGGGCATGCAGGGCGGCGTTGCCGGCCGCGACGAAGATCCCGGACGAGTCAAGCCGCAGCTCGGCACCGTGGCGGTCGGTCATCACCCCGCCGGCGCCGCTCAGCACGGCGGCTGGCGCGAACACGTCGTAGGGCTTCAACCCGCAGTCGACGGCCAGGTCGGTCCGGCCGCTGGCCAGCATCGCGAAACCGTACGAGCTCGCGCCGTACATGGTGTACCGAACGGCCGCTCGCAGCCGGGCCAACACCGGCTGGTCGGCCGGTCCGAAGAAGTCGGGGTTGGAGCACGTCGCCAGCGCCGCGGCCGGATCGGCGCAATCCCTGGCGTGCACCGGCACACCGTTGTGCCGGGCGAAGCTGCCGTGCACGCCCACCCACCGGTCACCGGTCGCCGGGTAGTCGAGTACGCCGAGCCACGGCCGGCCCGCCCGGCTGAGCCCGATCAGGGTGCCGTAAACCGGGATCCCGGTGATGAAATGCGCTGTCCCGTCCAAGGGATCCAGCACCCACACCAGCTCGGCGTCCAACCGCTGGCCGCCGTACTCCTCGCCGAGGATGCCGTGCCCCGGGTAGGCATGCCCAATCCGCTCACGCAGCCGCGTCTCGATCGCCCGGTCGGTTTCGGTGACGAAGCTGTTGTCGGCCTTCACGTTGACGGTGGCCGCCCGCGCCGCGGCTGCCCGTAGCATCCGGTTGCTCTCGTCGGCCAGCCGCTCGGCGAAGGCGATCAGCTCGTCCGCCGACCCGCTCGACTCGTCCGTCATTCGTATCCGAGCTCGTGCAGGTTTGCGGCGAACGCCCAGTCGATCCACGGCAGCAGCAGTTCCAGGTCGGCCGTCTCGACGGTCGGGCCGCCCCAGATGCGTAGGCCGGGCGGCGCCTCCCGGTGCGGGGCCAGGTCGTAACCTGCCCCGCATTCCTCCAGCCGAGCGCACAGCCGTGCAATGAAGGCCGCCTGCTGCTCCCGGCTCAGCTGCTCGAAAGCGGCATGCCGCACGCGCAGGCAGATGCTGGTCGAGGAGACCGTTCGCGGATCCTCGGCGAGGAAGTCCACGTACGGGCTGTCCCGCACCCACCGCGCCACCGCGTCCAAGTTGCGGCGGGATCGCGCGATCAGCTCCGCCGCCCCGCCGACCTGGGCGCACCAGTCGAGGGAGCGCAGCACGTCCTCGACGGCGAGCATTGACGGCGAGTTAATGGTGAAGCCGTCGAAGATCTCGGCCACCAGCCGGCCGTCACGGGCGATTCGGAAGACCTTGGGCAGCGGACGGTCCGGCTGAAAAGTGCCCAGCCGCTCGACCGCTCGCGGCGACAGGGCGATCATGCCGTGCGCGGCCTCACCCCCGAGCGCCTTCTGCCAGGACCAGGTGATCACGTCGAGCTTGGTGTAGTCCATCGCCATCGCGAAGATCGCCGAGGTGGCGTCGCAGATGGTCAGGCCGGCCCGGTCGTCGGGGATCCAGTCCGAGCCGGGCACGCAGACGCCGGAGGTGGTGCCGTTCCACGGAAAGACCACGTCGTGGTCGAAGTTCACCCTGCTCAGGTCAGGCAGCGCGCCGTACCGGTCCGCCCGGTGCACGGTCACGGCCGGCAGCCGCAACTGCTGCACGATGTCGACCAGCCAGGTGAAACCGAAGTTCTCCCAGCAGCAGACCTCGACCCCGAGGTGGCCGAGCAAATTCCACAGGGCCAGCTCGATCGCTCCGGTGTCGGAGCCGGGCACGATCGCCAGCTGGTATCCGGGCGGCAAGCCCAGCAGCTCGGCCGACCGGGTGATTACCGTCCTCAGCTTCGCCCGGCCGTCCGGGTGGCGGAAGTTCCGGCCGAGGAAGGCCCCGGCCAGGTCGGCGAGTTCCCAGCCGGGCGGCTTGACGGTCGGGCCGGAGGCGAACCACGGCCGCGCGGGCAGCCGGTCCGGCTTGGTCAGCGGTCCGGCCGCCGCCGGGTCGAGCGCCGCGCTCACCGGCCGAGGCTCACGAAGTGCTTGCGCCGGCCGCGGTAGGCCAGCCGACCGTGCTGCACGACCTGGTTGTCGAGCGCGAGCACGTCACCGGGCCGCATCCGCACCGCGCGGCTGGTGCGCCATAACGCCCCGCGCAGGAACGAGATCAGCTCCGGCTCGATCGGGATGCCGTCGCCGTACGCGGTCGTGGCCGGGTAATCCTCGTCGGGCAGGTCACCGCGAAAGCCGGGGTGCGAGCGCCAGTACGAGCAGTGCAGCTCGGTGACCTGGTTGAACCACAATTCCTCGCCGGTTTCCGGATGGTCGACGAAGGCCGCCCGCCGGTAGGAGTAGCGCAGGGTCTCGTCGGCGTCCCAGGCGTAGTCGTAGCCGGAATCCGCCAGGTGCTGCTCGACCCCGCTGCGGCGGTCGGTGCCGAACGTGTCGGCCCAGCCGATCTCACCGTCCGCCGAGACCCGGCGCAGCGTCCGGTGATAGCGGATGCCGCGCTCGCGGAACCGGTCCTGCAGGTCAGCCGGGATGAGCCGCAGCGTGTTCCGGATGTCGTTCACCGGTACCTCGCCTCCCTCCTCGGCAGCGGTCTCGCAGAAGAAGAAGATCCGCCGCGGGTAGTGCGGCAGGTACGACATCTCGTTATGCGGTGACAGAGTGACCCGCTGATCCTCGTCGCTGGCACTCAGCGCGACACCGGCATCCCGCTGTCGAACCGCGATGCCGCCCTCGTAGCCGGCCTGGTCATAGCCGAGCGACCGCACCAGCCGTTCGAAGCCGGCCTTGTCGGTCAGCGGCAGGCCGCGCAGCAGCACACCGCCGGCGACCGGCAACGCCTGGTCGATCAACTTCCGCACAGCCGGGCCGGGCGGCACCCCCGCCTCGATGGCCTCGACGATGGGAATCATCTCCCCCGCGTCAGGCACGCTCTCCGGGAAGCTGTCATGCCCCGAGCCGGCCAGGAACTCGCGGTTGCGCACAGGCACTCGGAAGGTTTCTCCCGGCGGAATCTGCCGGAAGTAGGGCGTGTCCAACAGGAGAGTCGTGTGCACTGGTGTCCTCGGCTCGGGTTTCGCTCGTCGTGTCAGTGGTGATCGGGTCAGGGTCAATCAGCGTGAGCCGGCGTCACGGCACGGGGTAGCCCCGCAGCACGCAGATCTCGTGGTAGATCGGCGTGGCCGGATCGGCGTCGAGCAGCAGCTTGGCCTCGCTCGCCGACAGCGGCCACTTGCCCGCAGGATCGGCGTAGAACTCGCAAACCAGGTCTTGCTCGCAGCCGGTGCCGCGCATCGCCGCCTCCACTGCCATGAAGAACGAGATATCGGTGCCCTGATGCTGCCGGACGATGCAGGAGGCAAGCTCCTCGGGCCGGTAGCGGTTGGCCTCGAAGAGCGCGAACAGCGCCATCTTGCCGATCCGGCAGCCGAAGTTGAGCACGACCTCGGCCCGCGGCGCGTACGCCCGGACCCGGCGGAGCAACGCCTCGTTCAGGCCGAGCCCGAGCGCGTTGAACGGGTAGTCCTGGAAGGCGGTCCACGGGTAGTAGTGCGCGATGTGATCGGCCGCCCGGTCCCGCAGCGCTGCTGCGGCGGCCAGCTGGGAGAGGTGGAACTGGCTGTAGAGCGCATCCTCCGGGTCTGGCACCTGGGGCAGGCAGGCCACCACCGCGTCCACCGCGGTCACCTCACCCATCGCCACCGGGGTGTCGATCAGGCTGACCGAGCCGGAGATCGGCCGGAACCGGTGCACCAGGTCAGGTGCCACCTCCGCGACCAGCCGCTGCGCCAGGAGTGGCAGCCGCGGGTCGAGATCGCTGCCCAGCACCATCGCGGCGCCGCAGTGCCGCAGCATGAACGCGATGTTCGCGCCGCTGCCCACGCCGACCTCATACACCCGGCGACCGGTCAGGCCGGCCCGGTCCAACCCGGTCTGGAAGGTGACCGTCCAGGGATCGGTCGGGTCGAAGGCGAAGCCCGGCACCTGCGCGCCGCTCACCCCGGTGAGCGGCGTGGCCAGCGTGCTGTCTGACTGCATTGTCATCAACCTCCACTGCGCGTGCGGACCGGAGCGCGGTCCGCGGCTTCGTCCTCGATCAACAGCACCTCGGAGACATCACCGCGCAGGCAGTGCGCCGACCGCATCGCTGAGGCGTACCCACCCGCGTTGATCAGCGCCACGTGATCGCCCTCGTGCAGGCGCGGCATCCGGTGATCCACCGCCCACTGGTCGAGCGCCTCGTTGATGTTGCCTACTACGGTGTAAGCCTCCTGCCCCTCGTCCCAACGCGGCACCACCGCGACCGGCTCGCAGGGCAGGCCATAGAACGCCGGCTCCATCGCCAGGTTGAAGCCGGCATCCAAGCCGGCGAAGAGCACGTCCCGGCGGCGTTCGGTGTAGGTGACGGTGGCCAACAGAACGCCCGCATCCTTGACCAGGTAGTCACCCGGCTCGACCGCCACCATCAGCCCGCGATCGCCGAACCGGCGGGCCACCGCAGCCGCCCAGCGGGACAGGTCGAGGGGTGCGTCCGCGGCCGTGTGCGGCACCCCCAGCCCACCACCCAGGTTCACCTCGCGCAGCTCGGGCAATTCCTCGGTGAAGGCGTTGGCCGCGTCTAACGCCCGTTCCAGCTGATCGAGTTCGGCGTCCAGGTAACCGCACCCGACGTGGAAGTGGACGCGCACGATCGGCAGGCCCCACCGGGCCGCGATCTCCTTCGCCTCCGCGAGGTGTTCGCGATAGATGCCGAACTTGGTGGTGGTGGCGCCGCTGTAGTTCAGCCGGTCGTCGCCCTGATAGCCGATTCCGACCGCAGGGTTGATGCGCAGGCCGACCTCGCGGCCGGGACACGCGCGACCGAGACTCGCCAGCGCCGAGAGCGAATCCAGGTTCACCCGAAGTTGCGGGCAACCTGCCAGCGTGGCGATATCTCGGGCGGACAGCGAGGTGCCGGTGAAGGACATCGCCTCCGGCGGGAAGCCGCAGCTCAACGCGTGCAGCAGCTCACCGGTCGAGCACACGTCCACCCCGCACAGGTTCCGACTGCGCAGGTAGGTGAGGAGGGACGGAGCCCGGTTGGCCTTGATCGCGTAGTAGACCCGATGCTCCAGCCCGGCGGCGCCGAGGGCCGCGGACACCCGCGCGATGTTCTCGGCGATCCGGCCGGCTCGGTAGACGTATGTCGGGGTGCCGACCTGGGTGGCCAGATCGCCGAGATCCGATCCGCCCAATCGCAGCTGGCCGTCGCCATATCGCAGGTCAGGACGCTGCCACCAAGGGGTGCCCGGCACATGCCCGGACAGCGCCGCGGCGTAGCGAACCCGACTGCCGAGCTCACCCAGCGCGCGGCTGACCTGCTCGCGATCGCAGCCGTCATCGAGCAGCACCGGCAGCGGCGTGGTGGGATCGGCATCCGCCGCGCAGACGGCCTGTTTGATCCGGAGCACGGTCAGGGCCACGTTCAGGCCGCGGCAGTCGAGGCCGGCCGATGGTGCAGTCATGGCGTCCATCCCGGTCAACAGATCTCGCCGGCCGCGCGGTCGCGCGCGGCGCGGTCGAGGGCGCCTGCCAAGATGCCGACGATCCGGTCGATCTCCTGCCGGCTCACGACCAACGGCGGAGACATGATGCAGAGGTTCTCGTACGGGCGGACCAGCAAGCCGGCCTGCTCGCAGTAGCTGTCCACCCGCCGGGCGAGCGCCTGATTGCGCGGCGTCGGGCCGGCCTCACCGTCGACGCGGCACTCCACGCATGCCATCAGGTGGTCACCGCGCACCGCGGCGACTACTGGCGAGCTGCGCAGCTCCCGCAGCCGTTCGATGAAGTAGGGGCCGACCTCGCGGACGTGGCCGCAGATGTCCTCGCGACGCATCACCTCGATGTTGGCGATGGCGGTGGCGCAGGCGACCGGGTGGCCGGAATAGGTGAAGCCGTTGGAGAAGACCGGGTTGGCCGGGTCGGCCGCGCTCGCCAGCGTCTCGGCGATCCGGTCGGAGATCAGCACCGCACCCAATGGCTGGTAACCCGAGGTCAGCCCCTTGGCGGTGATCAGCAGATCGGGCACGACCCCGAACTTCACCTCGGAGGCGAAGAAATGGCCGAGCCGGCCGAACCCGGTGACCACCTCATCGGAGATGTAGAGGATGTCGTGACGCCGGCACAGTTCCAGCGTTGCCCGGTGGTAGCCAGGTGGCGGGACGAGCACCCCGCCGGAGGCCAGTATCGGCTCGGCGATGAAGCAGGCGATGTTCTCCGCACCGACCTCGGCGATCGCCGATTCCATGCCCCCGATCAGCTCGGCCAGCCGCTGTTCCGCCGGCACGGTCGAGACGTCCGGGTCATAGCCCGGGCTGTCCAGGTGGTGGACCCAGCCGCTCTCGTAGTGGAAATGGGTACGGTCGGCGGCCTTGCCGGACAGGGATGCCGCCAGGAAGGTGCTGCCGTGGTAGGCGTTCACCCGCGAGAGCACGTGGTACTTGCCGGGCCGGCCCTGGCTGAGAAAGTAGAACTGGGCGAGTCGGA
Source organism: Jatrophihabitans lederbergiae (assembly GCF_031845305.1). Taxonomy (NCBI): domain Bacteria; kingdom Bacillati; phylum Actinomycetota; class Actinomycetes; order Jatrophihabitantales; family Jatrophihabitantaceae; genus Jatrophihabitans; species Jatrophihabitans lederbergiae. The sequence goes on from NZ_JAVREH010000033.1 coordinate 21,681, forward strand.
CGGCCGATTCGACGGCGGTCGAGCCACCGGTGGTGAACTGCACCCGGTTGAGGTCGCCGGGCGCCAGCTCGGCCAGCAACGCCGCCAGCTCGGTGGCGGGCTGGTTGGTGACGTCGCCGAACGGGGTGAAGTACGGCATCATCCGGGCCTGGGCGGTCATCGCCTCGATCAGCTCGGTGCGGCCGTAACCGACGGTGACACACCACATGCCGCCGATCGCGTCCAGGTAGCTGCGGCCGTTGCTGTCGGTCACCTCGACCCCGGACGCTTGCGAGATGATGAGCGATTCCGGCTTACCGAGCGCGCTCAGGTCCGCCCACGGGTGGAGCACGTGACGGGCATCGGTCTCTACGAGCGAGCCGGGCACCGACTTTTCCTGTGACACCTTCGTCCTCCCGCCGGTCAGGCCTGCGCGCCGAGCGCGGCGCGCAGGCGGTCGTGGGCCGTAGTCATCGGATTGGCCAGGTACGCCGATCGGTACTCGTCCAGACTCGGGTAGCCGGCCTCGGCCTCCTTGCTCAGTGCCTCGACGAAGCCGCCGCTGCGGATGTCGTCGAGGATCTCCCGGCCGCGCGCCTTCACCTCTCCACCGAGCAGTTGGCCGAGGTAGCGCTGCACGCCGAATCGGCAGGTCGGCGAGCCCTGCTGCTCGACCACCTCGTACAGCCCGGTGGAGGCCGCCTCGACCATCATCTCGGCCATCTCGCCGGAGGCGTGCATGTCCAACAGCGACGGCAGCGGGTCGTAGCCGGCCTCGACCAGCACCTCGAACGCGGTTCGGAAAACGTCCAGCAGCAACGGCGTGAGGAACTGCTCCTGGAACAGGTCCAGCTCGGTCTCAGTCTGGTGCGATACCGGCATGACGCCGTACCGGGTGAAGCCGACGGCGGCGGCGATGCCCAGAGTGCGCCGCAACGCCCGGCCGGTCGTGTCCCGGATGACGTCGAGGAAGGCCAGCACGCCGGAGCCGTTCAGGTATCGCTGCCGGATCGGCTTGCCGAACATCTTGGGTGCCAGCAACGCCACATCGACCCCGGCCGGCACCATGATCCGGTCGTACCGGACCGAAAAACCATGCGCCAGGACGAACAGGTCACCGTCGTGCAGGTGTGGGGCGATGTGGGCGTTGAATACCTCCGGGTGAGCCTCGTCCGGAATGAGCAGCAGCACGATGCTGGCGCCGTCCACCGCCTCGGCGATGGGCCGGGTGTCGAAGCCGTCGGCCACCGCGGCGTCCCGGTACTCGTCCGTCCGGTTGCCGATGATCACCGACACCCCACTGTCGCGCAGGTTGGCGGCGAAGGCCTTGCCCTGGATGCCGTAACCGATCACGGCCACGGTCTCGCCGTCGATGTGCTGCGAGGTGGCATCCTTGTCGAAATACATACTCGATCCTTCTCGCACGGGGATTGGGGACGGGCCGCCGTTCGGTCGAACGGCTCGCAGTGGACGGGGATTGTCGGTCACGGTGCGGTCGCCATCTGCTCACCGGCCGACTCATCGGCAGGTGCACCGGTAATCGCGGGCAGGTGTACGCGGAGGCGTTCACCCAGTTCAGCAAAGGCCATGTTCCGCAGGTAGGCGGTCCGGAAGGTCTCCCACTCGGCCCGGCACCGGGCGGGTTCCCAGCCCAGTAACCGAGCCATTTCGGCCAGCGTCAGGTCGAGGACGGCCAGGTCGAGGTCGCACCGGCCGGCGGAGTCGAAGACCACGGCGTCCCTGATGCCACCGGTGTTCAATAGGTAGTCCGGGTAGCTGACGGCCATCTGATAGCGCACGTAGTGTTCGACCTTGGCCCGCAAATAGGCACGGTCACCGCGCGGGTGGTCGGCCCGCTGCAACGCGTACCGCTCCTCCTCGGCCACTGGCAGGAACGGCAACCGCGCGGTACGCGAGCGACCGAGCGTGCGGCCGGTGCCGCGGCGCAGCTCCTTGGCCACCAGCTCGGCGACCTTCTGGCCGGCCCAGCGGAACTCGGTGAGCTTTACGTTGATCATGTCGTAGACGGGGCCGTCACCGACCCGACGCCGATTGATCCGGAACATCCTCGAGATGTCCTGCACCGCGATCTGGCCGCGGTCATCGGCAGCCAGCGGCCGGATCCCGCAGAACACATGGAAGATGTCGCGCCGGCTGAGCTGCCAGCGGTCGGCGACCAGGGCGTTGTAGGAGTGCAGCAGCTCATCGATCTCGTCCTCCTCCGGCATCACCAGATCGGGGTCGAGGTGGGCGCGGTCGGTGGTCGTGCATTGGACGTACCAGATGCCGTTCTGCAGGAACGGCCGCAGATAGTGCTGCCGCTCCGGATTGAGCGGCACCAGGCCGACCTGCAGCCGCGGGTCCTCGGCGAGGCTGCGGTGGATGAACTCATTCGTCGCCTCCAGGTGAGTGCCGCGGGAATAGACCACAGTGGTCCGCCCGTCCGGCTGCTCCGTCCGGTTGCGGGCCTGGTCGACCCACGGGCCGGCCGCGTTCGCGATGGTGCGGGCCCGGACCGTCACCCGCTCGGGCAACTCGGTGTGCTCGAACCGCCTGGCCAGCGTCACCTCGAAGTGCCCGGCCGCCACCCACTCGTAGCCGAGCATCTCGACCTGGCTCAGCGCCCGGATCGGATACTCGCTGCTGCCGCGGTAGTAGGCGTCGCGGATCGCCTTCAGGACCAGGACCTTGTCGTTGTTCGCCTTGCCGTCCCAGTAGAGGATGCCGCCGAGCGCTTCGGGTGCGTCCAGGTTCGGCAACTGCCGGTGCAGCGCGGCCCGGTTGAAGAAAAGCTTCACCCGGCTGAACCGCGGGGTCAGCCCACACCACGCCCACAGCGTGGTGAACAGGTCGTAGAGCCAGATGCCGAAGAACACCGCCCACTTGCGCTCCGGACTGTCCGGCAGCACGAAGACGATGTTGGGGATCTCCTCGACCGTGTCCCGGCTGGTCTCGATCAGGATCTTGCGCTCCCGGGTGCCGTACCAGACCAGCTGCAGGTCTAGCCAGGCGCCGCGCAGGTTCTGCAGGGTGGACTGCCTGATCTTCGGATCACGGCGCAGCTTCGCCGCCAGCAACAACCGATGGAAGGCCATCCGCAGATAGCGGATACCGGGGTGGATCGCCTTGCCGGTCTTGCTCGAGGTTTCACCCCCGAACGAGCCGCGCTCGACCAGGATCGCGCTGGCGTTGCCACGTGAGGCGAGGTCGCGCAGCACCCCGGCGCCGGCCGCTCCCCCACCGATCACCAGCGTGTCGTGGACGAAATCGCCGTCGGTCTCGGCTGCCAGCGACCGGTACTGATCGAGCACGTCAGCCATCCCGAAGGTCCGGGTCACCGGCCCGGCCGCGGCCTGCTGCTTGTTCCTCATGACGCCCGTTCTCCTCGCCATACATGGATCACTCGGTGATCGGGCCCGCGCCGCGCGTGGAACGTGACCGCGCGCGCGGGCGGGACGGGCGAGGTCAGCTGCCAGTCCCAGCTGCGCTCGACCATGTAGGACGTGAAGGCGCGGATCTGTTCGGCGGTCATCCCGCGGCTGCCACTGCGCTGCTCGATCAACCGCTCCTGCGCCTCCCGGTCGCGCCGCATCTGCTCGAGCGACGGCCATTCGAAGGCCCACAGTGCGTCCAGCCGGTCGAAGATCCCACGCCACCGGCGCAGCTCGACGGCCACCTCGCGCGGCAGGCCGACCGGCAGCCGCTCCGGCTCCACCCTGGTATCGGCCCCGGCGAACCACAGGTCGAACAGTAAAACGCCGACCTTGCCGCGTATCTCGAAGGCATTGGGCCGCTGGTCGTCGGCCCGCTTGTCGAAGTTGCCCATGCGGATCACGAGGTCCGGGCCACTCCGCTCGATCTGACGCAGGTCGCGTTCCAGCCAGACCAGATCGTGGGTGCCGGGCAGCGACCGGTTCGACACACCCGCCACTCCGGGGTCGTAGCCGCGAGCTCGCAGCGGTTCGCGATCGGCCTTTCCGAGATACCAGTCGTCACCGCTGCGGGCGATCGCGCGGCCTTCCGTATCGGGATCCAGCAACTGGTCCAACACGACGGCCAGCGCGTTGGTCAGCACCGTCTTGCCCGCTCCGGGGCTGCCGTTGAAACCGACCATGAATGGGCCAGCCGGCCGCCGCCGCCGCTTCTCCCGGACGATCCACTGCGCGAATGGCAGGTAGAGCCGCCAGAGATCGCACAGCGGGACGTCCACCCCGTCGGCGAAGTACGAACGCCACCATGCCGCGAACGGCCCCCAGACCCGCGCCAGCAGCACGATCTGTTCGGCGACAGCGGCTTCTGCCGCGACGGCATCAGCCGGGACGGGATCAGCGAACGCCGCGGCCAGCGAGTCGTCCAGCGTCAGCTGGACCAGCTCCGTCAACCGGGTGAGGTCGGTGGGATGCGCAGGCCCGACCGCGGTGACCAGATCCAGCAGCAGCGAGGACAACCGGTCCTCCGACACCGGGTCAGGCACGGTCACGGCGTCGACCGCGGTCGAGAGATCAGTCGCCGGCATAGCTCAACTCCGGTTCGTCCTGGCGATCCGGGCCACGCCGGTAGCCCTCGAGCAACGCGTGCAGCTCGCTGAGCCGCTGGTTCGGCCGGGAGATCACAGCCAGCGGCACGTCCATGCCGAACCTGCGCGCGAAATCGCCCCGCATCCGGGCGAAGTCCAGCGAGTCGAGACCGAGCTCGACCAGCCGCTTCGACTCGTCCCAGCTGTGGATGTAGTCGCGAAGGAACGACCGCACGTGGTCACCATCGGCCTCCTCGGCGACCGCCGGATCCGGCAGCTCGGCCGACTGCTGACCGACCGGCCGGCTCGGGGCGGGCAGATCCCGGATCAGCGGCGCGCCGGCCCACGACGTGCGCGGCCAATCCAGCTCGCACGCGGCCAGGTTCTTGCTGCCGGGCGCGGCCCCGGCCAGCAGCGAGCCGACGAGTTGGCCGAGCAGCTGCAGGGCAGTGCCCGGGCTGAGGGGTGTCTCTCCGCCAGCCCGGGCAAGCTCATCGGTCCGCGCGTCGCCGGCGGCCATCCCGGTACCGGCCCAGGTGCCCCAGTTCACCGAGATCAGCTGCGGCCCGTCTGCCGACTGCGACCAATCGGCGTGCGCATCCAGCCAGCCGTTGGCGGCCGCGTAGTTGGCCTGGCCGCCCGCGCCGAGCAGAGCGCTGGTGGAGGAGAACGCGATCAGCCACGGCGCTCCGGCCGCTCGGGCGAGGTCCATGAGCTGGCCGAGCGCAACTTTCGGGGCCAGCACCCGGGCGAAGCGCTCCTCAGTCAGGTTGCGCAGTATGCCGTCGTCCAGGGTGCCGGCCAGGTGCAGCAGACCGGCCAGCGGGCCGGTCCGGGCGGCGAGCGCGTCGACCTCGATCGGCCGATCCAACTCCAGCGGGAGGTAACGGACGCCGGCTGGCAGATCAGCGGAGGGCGCCCGGCCGGTCACGATCACCCTGCTCGGAACCACGCCCTGGTGCTGGATCAGCCAGTCGACGACGACTCGCCCGATACCGCCGGTGCCGCCGATGAGCAGGTAGCTGCCGCCGGCCGCGCCGAGGTCCGCCTCATCCGCGCCGAGCGTGCCAGCGGGCAAGTCCGGCAGGGTCACCGGCAGCAGCCGCCGGGCGAGCAGATGGCCGCCGCGAGCAAGCAAGTCCGGCTCCTCGGCGAACGCTCGGGCCTGCCGCAGCAGCCGGTCGATCGTGCCGGCGTCGGGCTTCCCGGCGTCCGGCCGGTCTGGCAGGTAGAGCCGCTGCATGGTCAGGCCCGGCTCCTCCAGCGCCAGCGCCCGGGTCAGCCCCCCAACCATGCCGCTGGTGCCCAGTGCGGGAAGCACCAGCACCAGGCTGCCGCGAAGCTCGTCGGTGACCGCGCGGGTGAGCAGCGTCCGGAAACGCTCGCACTGCTCCGCCGGCGCCTGCCCGCCGCCGAGCCGGCTGGCCAGCGCGACCGTGTGATCCGGTGCGGTGAGCCGGGCCCGCAGGAACTCCGCGGCGGCGTCGGTGCCCACCTCGTCCAGGTCCAGCCACTCCGGCGCAGCTCCGACCGCGGCACGGCGGGCAAGCGGGCTCCAGCGCACCTGGTGCAGCCGCCCCTGCCACTGCCCCGGTACCGGATTCTCCTGCGGTTGCATGCGATCCAGGAACGCAACCAGCTGTTCCAGCACCTCCGCGCGGCGGTGCAGCATGAAGTCGTGGGCACCCTCGTGACGGCGTATCTCGGTCACCGGGCTGGCGGTCACGGCACCCCAGTCCGTCGCGGTAGCGCTCGGGAACGACGGGTCGTCGATGCCGCACTGCACCTGCACCGGGCAATCCAGCAAAGGCCGGTCGCTACTGGACTGCCGCTGCGCGACCCGCCGCTCCGAACGCGCGTCGAAGCTCAGATCCGCCGTCAACGCTGGTAACACGGCCTGCCGCCACTGCTCATCCTGGCCCAGCTCGCCCGGGGCCATCAGGTACGCCTCAACCGAGCAGTCGGCCCCGCTTGCCTGCGCACCGGCGCCGATGACCGCCCGGCCGATCAACAACACCGCGGTGACCCGGCCGCCGAAGCCCCAGTCGGCCAGCGGTCCGCTGAGCAAGTCGAGTCCGAGCGCCGCGCCGAAGCTCAGTCCGCAGAACGCCACCGGCCGCTCGCCGGCATCGGTCCGGATGGCGGTCGCGAGCCGGTCCAGCACCACCCCGTCGGCCTCGGCCTCGGCGCCGGGCCGGCCGGGCAGCTGCACCGCGACCAGGTCGAGCCAGTCCGGAGCGGCCAGCGCCCAGGCCCGGAAGCTACCCGCGTTGCCGCCCGCGTACGGCAGGCAATAGAGGGTCAGCCGGGCCGCGGGCTTGGCCACGTAACGAACCAGGACCTCTGCATCCACATCCGCGTCCGCGACCGGCGCGGCCGGCCGGCCGACGTGGACCGATGCCTCGGGGCGGGTCCAGAAACTGGTCCGGTCGAAGCTGTAGGTGGGCAACCGATGTCCGGCCGAAGGCGCTCCATCGAGGGCCGGCTCAAGCGCGGTGAAGTCGAGTTGGGCTCCCTGGCACCACAGTTCGCCGAGCGCACGCAGGTAATCGATCTCGTCGTCGGCCTCCGGGTCCTTCACGCCGGGCATGCTGGCCAGCAAGAGCGGGACCGGCCCGGGACGGGAGACCAGGCACTTGCGGGCGAAGCCGGTCAGGGTGCTGCCTGGACCGATCTCCAACACCACGTCCGGCTCCCACTGCAACAGAACGTCCAGGTCCTCGCGCCAGCGGACGGGCGAGGTGACGTGCTCCGGCCAGTAGCCGGCCGGCTGGTAGCGCGAGTCGAACCACGTGCCGGTCAGGTTGCTGGCGAACGGGATTGTCGGCACCCGGGCGCTGAGCCGGGCGGCGGCCGCGGCCACCCGGTCTGCGACCGGGGTCATCAGGTCGCTGTGGAACGGATGCGAGACCGGCACCGACCGGCACAGGAATCCGAGTTCCGGCAGCTCCGTGGCTGCCGCGCGCAACGCTGCCGTCGTACCTGCCAGCACCAGTTGGCCCGGTGCGTTCTCAGCCGCGCGCCAGAGCCCGGACCGCCGGGCCAGCCAGTCGGCAAGCAGGTCCTGATCGCCGAGCACGCTGAGCATCCCGCCGGCGGAGGGCAACTGCTCGGTGGCCAGGGCGCGGGCGGCGACCAGTTCCGCAGCCTCGTCCAAGCTGAGCAGCCCGGCCAGCTCTGCCGCGGCGTACTCACCGATGCTGTGGCCGGCCACCGCCGCCGGGCGGATCCCTAGCTCCAGCAGGCTGTGCGCGATCGCGTACTCCACCGCGAACAACCCGCACTGGGTGATCACCGGGCGCGTCACGCCGGCCTCGTCGGCGTCCAGAATCTGCCGCGTCGGATGGTCCGGCAGGTGCCTGGCCAGGCTGGCGCAGGCCGCGTCGAAATGCCGCCGGAAGCGACCGCCATCGGCCCGGCCCCGGTAGAGCCCGCGCGCCATACCGGCCGCCTGTGAGCCCTGGCCGGCGAAGCAGAACACCACGGTTGGCCCACCGTCCCGGCTCTGGACCGCCGGCTGCTCGCCCAGCCGGCGCAGGTCGCCGGTGTCGGCGCCGAGCCCGGTGTCGGTGAGGATCGCGGCGCCCCGCAGCGGGTGCGCTTCCCGCCGGGTCTGCAACGCCCGGACAGTCCGGCCGAGCTCGGTTGGCGGCAACGCATCGAGGGCATCCGCCAACGCCAGCGCGTTGCGCCCGAAGGCAGTCTCACTCCGGGCCGACACCGGCACCAGCCGCAGCCGGTCAGCAGCGTCCGGTTCCGGCGCGGGGGGCGCCGGCGCCTCCTCCATGATCACGTGCGCGTTCGTGCCGCCGATCCCGAAGCTCGACACGCCGGCCCGGCGCGGGAGCTGGGTACCTGGGTCGGGGACCGCCCAGTCAGCGGTGCTCTGCTGGATGGTGAAAGGCGAGCCGTCGCAGTCGATGTAGTCGACTAGCTTCGGGTTCAGCGTGCGGTAGTGGACGGTCGGCACGAGGGTGCGATGGTGCAGGCAGAGCACGGTCTTGATGAAGCCGGTGATACCCGCGGCGCAGTTAGCGTGCCCGATGTTGCCCTTCACGCTGCCCAGCGCGCAGCTGCCGGCGGCCACCGTCTCGGCCCGGCGGTGGTCGACGAACGCGTCGAGCAGGCCCTTCACCTCGATGGCGTCGCCGATGTGGGTGGCGGTGGCGTGACACTCGACATAGGAGATCTGCTCCGAGGTGATGCCGGCCATCTCGATCGCATCCGAGATGCACTGACTCTGGGCTAGCGCGCTGGGGGCGGTGTAACCAGCTTTCATGCTGCCGTCGTTGGAGATTCCGAATCCGGTCAGCACCGCCCAGATCTGGTCGCCGTCAGCGATCGCATCGTCCAGCCGCTTGAGCACGACCGCGCCGACCGAGTCACCGAACAGAGTGCCGCTGGCGGCGTCGTCGAACGGCCGGACGGTGCCGTCGACGCTGCCCACCAGGCCGTCCTCGTAGCAGTAGCCGAGGTTCGGGAAGTTGATGGCCGACGCGCCCGCGATGGCCATCTCGCATTGCCCGGCAAGGATCGACTGCGCCGCCTGGGCCACCGCCACCAGCGCGCTGCTGCAGGCCGAGGTGACCGTGAAGGCAGGGCCGCCCAAATCGAGCTGATAGGCAACCCGGGTGGCGATGTAGTCCTTCTCGTTGCCGATCTCGGTGAGGAAGATCCCGCCGGGGTCGAGGGGTTCCTTCAGGCCGCCGCCGTCCAGGTGGTGCACCAGGTAGCCGTCGATGCCGCAGGCGGCGAAGACGCCGGTCCGCCGACGGTACGGGTTGCCCCGCCGGGCGTAGCCGGCCTGCTCCAGCGCGGCCCAGGCGATCTCCAGGAAGACCCGGTGCTGCGGATCCATCAGGACCGCTTCCCGATGTCCGATCCCCCAGAAGCCGGCATCAAACTTGTCCGCGTCGTCGAGCACCTGACCGGCCGGCACCCACTTCGGGTGGCCGAGCACTTCCTCGCCGAGTCCCTTCGCGCGCAGCAGACCCGGCTCGAAGGCGGTCAGCGAGTCGACGCCGGCGGTGAGGTTCTGCCAGAAGGTCTCAATGTCCGGGGCGCCCGGGAACCGGCCGGCCATCCCGACCACGGCGAGCTTCGTGCCGAGCGCCGGTGGCAGCCGCCGGCGGGTGCCGCCCTCGGCCTGCCGACTGCCGGAGCAGTGCGCCGCCATCGCCCGCAGGCTGCTGAACTGGAACACGTCGATGACCGGCAACGTGATGCCGTACCGGTGGGCGAGGACCCCGGAGAGCCGGGCTGCGCTGAGGGAATCGCCGCCGACCTCGAAGAAGTTGGCGTCCGGGTCGCCCACCGGATCACCCAGCACCTCATGCCAGGCCTGGGCGATGCGCTGCTCCACGGTGGTCAAGCTCGCCACCGCGATCGGCTCGGACTCGGGCGGCGGTACAGGCAGCGCCGACAGGTCGAGTTTGCGCGAGTCGCTCCGGCTGAGCGGCAGCTCGGCCAGGCCGAGGTAGCGGCGCGGACGGGCGTACTCCGGTAGGTCACGGCGGGCCCGCTGTCCGACCCGGGCCAGCACCGTCTTCGAGGGGGCGCCGTCCTCGCCGAGCACGTAGGCGAGCAGGCTGGCCGGCTGGTTGGTGCGGGCGTCCAAGACCGGCCGGACGATGACCCGGGCCACCCCCGGCACGCTTTCCAGGACGTGCTCGACGGCGCGCAGCGACACCTTGAACCCGCGCACCTTGACCACCTCGCCGGTGCGGCCGAGGATCTCGAGGTCGCCGCCCGGCAGGAATCGGGCCCGATCGCCGGTGCGATAGAACGTCTCGCCGTCGAAGGCACTCCCGGCGAGCGCGGACGGGCACGGCACGAACCGCTCGGCGGTCTTGGCCGGGTCGTTCAAGTAACCGCTTGCGACCCCCGGGCCGGCGAAGTGCAGCTCGCCGACGCCGCCGTACGGGACCGGTTCACCCTTATCGTTCAACAGAATCGCCGCACTGCCGGCGAGGATCCGGCCGACCGGGGCGAACGGCGAACGGCGAACGGCGTCCGCTCGCGGCAGCAGGTCGGCGAACGATACGTCCAGGCTCTCCCAGGTGCTGTAGGCATTGACCAGCTTGACGTGTGGAGGCAGCAGCGCGGCGGCCTTGTCCACCACGCGGCCGGGCACCACCTCGCCCATCAGGAAGATCACTTCGAGGTGGTCGAGCCGCTGCGCCATCGCTGGGCCGGCGGACGGATGGTCGAGCACACTCTCGAACAGTGACGGCGGCACCACGATGCGGGTGATCCGGTGCTCGGCGAGGGTGCTCACCAGCCGGACGGGGTCGAAGATGCAGTCGTCCGGGATGACCACCGCCGGCCGGCCCTGCAGCAGCGGGCGCAGACACTCCCAACCGAAGAACACGTTGAGCCCGTCCCGGGAGGACTCCCCGTACGGATAGCTCTCGTAGCGGGCGTCGAAGCAGTACAGGCAGCCGAGGTGGGTGTTGAGCACCGCCTTGGGGGTGCCGGAGGTCCCGCTGGTCATAGAGATCAGCGCGATGTCGGTGGGTGCGACGGCCGGGAAGGTGGGCCGATTGAGCTGCGCCGGCGCCGTCCAGCGGTCCGGACCGAGCACGATCAGCCGGTCTGGCTGCTGAAACTCGGCAGGCAGCAGGGCGATCAGCTCGGGGACGGTGACCACCACCCGGACACCCGCGCTCCGCAGGAACTGCGCGAGCAGCGTAACCGGCCAGTTCTTCTCCAGCAGGCAGGCCGGGGCTCCGAGACCGAAGCAGGTGAGCAGACTGATGCAGTACTCAGCCGAGTGCGGCAACAACAGCCCGAGCACGTCGCCGTGCCCGGAGCTGAGTTCGGTGAGCTCGGCGGCCAGCGAGCGGGCGCTCTCGTGCAACTCCCGGTAACTCCACTGCCGGTCGCGTTCAAGCAGCGCCAGCGCGTCCGGGGCGGCGGCGACTTGATCCTCGAATCGGTCCCAGAGGCTGCGCTGGTCGCCGGTGTAGGCCGGCTCCACGATGGTCCACGACGGCGGGACGGCCGCCCGAGCTCGGTCCAGGTGGCCGCGCAGGCTCGCCAGCAGCTCTGCCCGGTCACTGATCGTGTAGAAGTGACCGCCATCGAAGAGTTCGGTCCCAAGAAAGGCCGACTCCTCCACATGCTGCTGCCAGGCGTGCAGCTCGGCCGGTCGCACGGTGCGGTCCTGCGTTCCCCCGTACACCACGACCGGGACTGCCAGTCGGCCGGCCTCGGCACCGGTCCGGAAAGGGTAGGTCGCGTCCAGCGCCAGATCACCACGCAGCGGCGGCAGCATCAGCCGCATCAGCTCCTCGTCCTGCAGGTGCTCCTCGGGCACCAATCCCCAAGCGCGCACCCGGTCGAGGAGCTCCGGCTCGGGCAGCGTGTGGGCCTGCTCGGCCGAGGTCAGGTGCGGTGCGCGGTGGGCGGAGAGGAAGAGGATCTCGGGCGTCCGGCGACCCAGCTCCGCGAGCTTTCGGCACACCTCGAACGCGACCAGCGCCCCAAAACTGTGCCCGAAGAAGGCGAACGGGGCACCGTCGTCGAGGCCAGTGATGGCCTTAATCAGGTCGGCAACCAGCCGGGGCCAGCTGTCGTAGCCTGCTCCATCCAGCAACCGGCCGCGGCCGGGCATCGCGAACGAGACGAGTTCAACGTCGCCGGGCAGGTCGAGCGCCCAGTCGGCGAAGATTTGGGGGTTACCGCCAGCATGCGGGAAGGCGAAGAGCCTGAGTGCGAGGTCCTCGCGGCGAACGAGGACCACCGGCTCGGCGGTCCCAGTCATGATCGGCGCGCCTCGGCGCGACAGTGCAGCACGATCCTCCCGTTTGCATACGTATCGCCCATGTCGTGGTGCACACTACACAGTGTTTGGCTCAGTTAGAAGCTTTTCGCCGAGAGTTCACGGTCCGCAACAACTCGGGCGGCCTGGGTGTCATTGCTGCCGGATACCGGCCCTGGTCCTGCTGCGCGGCGTGATGGCGCCCTGCCGCGCAGCAGTCAGGCGGAAACGATTTCTTCGATTCGCGGTCTGGCGATCGAGCAGTAGTCGTCGGTGGCCAGGCCAATCGTGCGGTCCAGCCGGGCGGCGTTGAAGAACACCTCGGAATGCTTGAGCAGGCTCGGGTCCATGACCACTTCCAGCCGGTCGTCGAAGGAAAACGGCGGTATGGTGCCGACCGGGGTTCCGGTCAGTTCCTGCGCCATGTCGGGGCTGGCGAAGGCGGCATAGGTGCCGTTCACCAGCGCCTTCACCTTGCCGAAGTCGATTCGCATGTCACCGGGCAGCACGGCGGCGAGGTAGCGGGTTTCTTTCTTGCCGACCTTGACCATGAGGACAATGCACTTCGCGGCCTGGTTCGGGTCGTGGCCACGTAGCCGACTGACCGCCTTGGTCCCGCCCTCCGGCTCGTGCTCGATGACCCGGTAGTCGGCGCCGTGCTCATCGAGCAGGTCGATCAGCCTATGGTAGGCGTCCTCCGCCATTCCCCACACATCCCTCGATACGGCGCTCGGTGGTAGTGACCGCGCCAAAACCGCGCCTCACCGGACAACCGCACCATAGTGCATCCGCGCTCGGTAGCGTATCCGCGCACGGACACTCCGCGCCGTGCCGTCGAGCGTGCCAACACGGTGGCACCGCCGTCTCCCAACTCCTGATAACGCAGCTGGACGTCCGATGCGCAATGCCCGTCCGGCCTCGGCCTACATCTTTGATCATTGGTTGTAATAGATACAAGCCAAACATTGGGGGCCTAGCCCGAAACTTTCACGCGGCGCCTGTTGATCGTCGTTCTTGGGGCGGCAGCCTCTGTGGTTTCCGATTGTGCCGTGCGGGCAGGACAGTTTGGCCGAGGTCGCTCGGTGCGCCGGTTCCACGTG
>NZ_JAVREH010000034.1:0-34287 GCF_031845305.1 Jatrophihabitans lederbergiae
TAAGCCTCTCAGCGCCGATGGTACTGCGCGGGCCACTGCGTGGGAGAGTAGGACGTCGCCGGACACACCACTACAGTCAAGGCCGTCCCGGGGCACCCCCCGGAACGGCCTTCACTGCATTCCCCCCATTCCACCCCCAAAGCAGCGCCAGGACGCACCCGCCACCACCGGGACGACCCGGCGCTCCCTACGTTTATAGCTCCAACTGATTGAGGCTGCTCCGCGGCGGTCAGCTAATCTTTGTTCGCTGCAATCGTTGTGGCATGGATACCATCGTCAACGTGGCCTTGTCATCCAACGAACGAGCCCCTCCACGTTGGTCGAGGCCCTGCAAAACGTCTTCACGATCCGACGGAGCGTGCACGCGCGCTGGCGGTGATCGCGCTGCTGCGGTACGAGCCACGGCGGATCGACCCGCTCATCGAGCTGCGCTTCTTCCGGAGCCTTTCCGTTCACCGGCAGCACCGAATTGCCGTATGCGCATTCGGTGCCTTCAGCGCCTGCGCGCTCACGGCTGGACCGGAACACCAGCTATTACTGGCTGATCGGTGGCTACATCGTCTTTGCGTTCTGCTTCGGGATGGTGAACGCGCCGATCACGAACACCGCCGTCTCCGGAATGCCGCGCGCGCAGGCAGGGGTGACTGCGGCAGTCGCCTCCACCAGCCGTCAGGTCGGCGCGTCACTGGGCGTCGTTATCGTCGGTTCCGTGATCAACTCCGGTTCCGACGGGGCTATCTGGTGCAGCGGAGTACCCATCTGCAGGACTGACGGATCAAGACCATCACCGACGCCGGTCGCCGCGCCGTGCCGAGGTCGCCGTGCATCCAGGGCGAGCCCCCGCCAACGCTGCGCCCGGCTCGCTGCCGACGACCTGACGACGCTGAACCGGATACTCGCACAGCTGGTACGAGCCGAGAACTGAGGCGCTCGGGACACCGCTGCCCGCGGGGCGAAGACACGGCACTGCGGGTTCTCAGGACACCGCCGCCGCGGCCGCGCGGCCGGCCACCCGTCCCGAGAAGATGCAGCCACCGAGGAACGTCCCTTCCAGAGAGCGGTAGCCGTGCATGCCGCCGCCTCCGAAACCCGCAACCTCGCCGGCCGCGTACACGCCCGGCCGCGGATCACCGGTGGCCGTCAGTGCCCGTCCGTCCAAATCCGTCTCCAGGCCGCCCAGCGTCTTGCGGGTGAGGATGTTCAGCCGTACGGCGACGAGGGGACCGGCCGCGGGGTCCAGGAGCCGGTGCGGCGCCGCGACCCGGGTGAGCCTGTCGCCGAGGTAGGCCCGGGCACCGCGGATGGCGGTGACCTGCAGGTCCTTCGTGAACTTGTTGCCGATCTCGCGGTCCCGCGCCTCCAGTTGGCGTTGCAGGTCGGCGAGGTCGACCAGGTCCGCACCCACCAGGGCGTTCATGCCCGCCACCAGCTCGCGCAGCGTCACCGCGGTGACGAAATCCGCGCCGTTGCGCTGGAAGGCGGCCACCGGCGCCGGAGCGCCGCCCCGTCCACGCGTCAGTACCTCGCGGATCGACTTGCCGGTCAGGTCCGGGTTCTGCTCGGACCCCGACAGCGAGAACTCCTTGTCGATGATCTTCTGCGTGAGCACGAACCAGCTGTAGTCGTAGCCGGTCTTCATCAGGTGCTCCAACGTCCCCAGGGTGTCGAAACCCGGGAAGAGCGGGACCGGCAGCCGCTGGCCGCGCGCGTCCAACCACACCGAGGACGGACCGGGCAGGATCCGGATCCCGTGGTTCGGCCAGATCGGGTTCCAGTTCTGCAGGCCCTCGGTGTAGTGCCACATCCGGTCGGCGTTGATGACGCGGGCGCCGGTATCCGCCGTGATCGTCAGCATCCGGCCGTCCACGTGCGCGGGCACGCCGGCGACCATGGTCTTCGGCGGCGCCCCAAGCCGGGCCGGCCAGTTGCGTCGGACCAGGTCGTGGTCGCCGCCGATGCCGCCCGACGTCACGAGAACCGCCTGGGCGCGTAGCTCGAAGTCACCGACCTTCTCGCGGGAGCTAGTCCGGCCGCGTTCGACGCCGCTGGGAGCCAGCACCGAGCCGCGCACGCCGTCCACCACACCGGCGGTGCTGGTGAGCGCGTCCACCTGGTGCCGGAACTTGCATGTCACCAGGCCGCGCTCTTCCGCCTCCCGGACCCGCCGGAGAAACGGTGCGAGAACCTCTGGCCCGGTACCCCAGGTGACGTGGAACCGCGGCACCGAGTTGCCGTGTCCGGTGGCGAGGTAACCACCCCGCTCAGCCCAGCCGACCACGGGGAAGAACCGCATTCCCTGAGCGTGCAGCCAGAACCGCTTCTCACCGGCCGCGAAGTCGACGTAGGCCTCGGCCCACCGCCGGGGCCAGTAATCTTCCGGCCGATCGAAGCCGGCGGTTCCCAGCCAGTCCTGCATCGCCAGCTCGGCGGGGTCCTTGATCCGCAACCTGCGTTGCTCCGGTGAGTTGACCAGGAACAGCCCACCGAAGGACCAGAACGCCTGGCCACCCAGTGCCTGTTCGGGCTCCTGGTCAATGAGGATCACCGTGCGTCCGGCATCGGCCAACTCGGCGGTGGCGACCAGCCCGGCCAGCCCACCACCGACCACGATCACATCTGCGTCGGTCACCGGGCCAGGTTAGCGGCCGCGCTCAGGCGAGGGTGAGGATCTCGGCGCCCTCGTCGGTGATGTGCAGCGTGTGCTCCCACTGCGCGACCCAGGACTTGTCGCGGGTGACCACCGTCCAGCCGTCGTCCCACATGTCCCAGGCGTACCCGCCCAGAGTGAGCATCGGCTCGACCGTGAAGGTCATACCGGCCTGGATCAGCGTCGTCGCCCGGGGCTCGTCGTAGGGCCAGACGGTCGGCTTGGCGTGGAAGGACTGCCCGACCCCGTGCCCCGTGAAGTCCCGGATCACGCCGTAGTCGAAACGCTTGGCGTAGGACTCGATGACCCGGCCGATGACGCTGACGGGACGACCTGGGCGCGCTGCCTTGATCCCGCGCATCATTGCCTCGTGCGTCCGCTCGGACAGCAGCCGTACCTCGTCACTCGGCTCGCCGGCGAAGAACGTGGCGCAGGTGTCACCGTGCACGCCGTCGAGATAAGCGGTGATGTCGATCTTCACCACGTCACCGTCCACGAGCGCGAGGTTGTCGGGGATGCCATGGCAGACGACCTCGTTCACCGACGAGCACAGCGACTTCGGAAAGCCCTTGTAGCCGAGCGTCGAGGGGTAGGCGCCGTGGTCGAGCAGGAACTCGTGGCCGATCCGGTCGAGCTCGTCGGTGGTGACGCCGGGCGCGACGTGCCGGCCGACCTCGTCGCGAGCCAGGGCGGCGATCCGACCTGCCCGGCGCATCTTCTCGACGGTCTCGGCGTCCTTGACCATCGGGTCATCACGGTCCCACGGTGCCCCGGTCGGCTTGCCGGCGTTGTCCACGTAGGCAGGCGGGGTGATGTTCGGGGGGGTGCCGAGCATGGGCGAGACGGCCCCCGGCTGGACGGTCGGGCGGGTGTTCGGCATCGGCGGCTATACCTCGATCACCATCGGCATCAGCATCGGGCGGCGGCGGTACTTCTTGTCGACCCAACGCCCCACCGTCCGGCGGACGATGTGCGCCAGCGCGTCGGCGTCCCGGACGCCGTCGGCCACTGCCTTCTCCACGGTCTTGATGAGCTCGATGCGGATCGGGTCCAGCGCGTCAGGATCATCGGTGAAGCCGCGGGCGGTCAGCTCCGGCCCGTAGACCACCTTGCCGGCCCGCAGGTCGACCGCGACCAGGATCGACACGAAGCCCTCGTCACCGAGGATCTGGCGCTGCCGGATTGCCACGTCGCCGATGTCACCTACCGCGAGTCCGTCCACGTAGACGTTGCCGATCTCGATCTGACCCACCAGTTCGGCGTTCGAGCCGGTCAGGTCCACGACCACGCCGTTCTCGGCCAGCATGATGTGCTCGTCCGTCATCCCGGTCGAGCGGGCGATCGCGGCATGGGCGCGCAGGTGGCGCCACTCGCCGTGCACCGGCATCAGGTTCTTCGGCCGCACCGCGTTGAGCAGGTAGCGCAGCTCACCGGCCGGGGCGTGACCGGAGACGTGCACCAGCGCGGTGGACTTATGGACCACCTTGGCCCCGAGCCGGGACAGGCCGTTGATGACGTTGAACACCGAGTGCTCGTTGCCCGGAATCAGCGAGGACGCCAGCAGGATGGTGTCGTCGCTGACAATGCGGATGGTCGGGTGCTCCCGGTTGGCCATCCGGCTCAGCGCCGACAGCGGCTCGCCCTGGGACCCCGTACAGATCAGCATGATCCGGTTCGAGGGCAGCGACTCGGCGTCACGTAGATCGACCAGGACACCCTCAGGCACGCGCAGCAGCCCGAGATCGCGGGCGATCTGCATGTTGCGGATCATCGAGCGCCCGACCAGTGCTGCGTGCCGGCCGGACTCCTCGGCGGCGTCGAGCACCTGCTGGACCCGGTGCACGTGACTGGCGAAGCACGCGACGATCACCCGGCCGGTCGCGCGGGTGATGACGTCGGTGACGACCTTGCCGACCTCGCGCTCGCTCGGGATGAAGCCGGGAACCTCGGCGTTGGTCGAGTCGGCCAGCAGCAGGTCGACACCCTCGTCACCCAGCCGTGAGAAGCCTGGAAGGTCGGTGATCCGGCCGTCCAGCGGGGTCTGGTCCATCTTGAAGTCGCCGGTGTGCAGCACGGTGCCGGCAGACGTCCGAATGGCCACCGCGAGAGCGTCCGGAATCGAGTGGTTGACCGCGTAGAACTGCAGGTCCCAGTCACCGACGGTCAGCCGTTCGCCCTCGCGAACGATCCGCAGGTCCGGCCGGATCCGGTGCTGTTCGAGCTTGGCCGAGACCAGCGCCAGGGTCAGCCGGGAGCCGATCAGGGGAATGTCGGGGCGCGACCGCAGCAGGTAGGGCAGCGCGCCGATGTGGTCCTCATGGCCGTGCGTGAGCACGATGGCGTCGATGTCGGCCAGCCGGTCGACGTAGGCCGACCAGTCCGGCAGGCCGAGGTCGACACCGGGCGCGTTCGTCTTGCCGAGCAGCATCCCGCAGTCCACGACCAGCAGCCGTGGCTTACCGGACCTTGTCGTCGAGGTGGCGTCCGGAGCCGGCGACCGGCTCTCGAACATGGTCATGTTCCGGCCGACTTCGCTGATCCCGCCGAGCGCGACGATGCGCAGGACGCCGTCCTTGAGCTTGGGAGGGTTCCCCAGCTCTCGTTCTGGCGTGCTCACGTGTAGGGGCCCCCTGGCTTGTGGACGTTCGCTGATGGCTCCGCATGCGGTATTCGCCTCGGGGCGGTCGCGTGGAAGAGCTGTGTCCGGAACAGTTTATCCAAGCGCTGCACTAGCGTGCTGCCGTATGAGCCCGCACGCGCAGACGACCCTCGTCACGGCACTCGACACCAGCCAGGTGAGGAGCGTCGGAATCCTGACGATTGTCCTGCTGGTGCTCATCGGACTGGCGATCGCGCGGTTCGTCACCAAGATCATCACGCGACTGGTCGTACTGGTCGTCGTGCTGGTGCTCGCCATCGCGGTCTACCAGCAGCGCGACCGGGTCGCAACTGCCGCCGGCAATGCGGCGAAGCGCTGCGACGCGACGTTCTTCGGCATCCACGTCCAGCCGCACGATCCAGTCGCCCGCAAGGCCTGCGAGCAGGCGGCGAAGAAGCTGCCGGCCGGAAAGTGAGCGCGCTAGGCGGCTGAGTGAGGAGGGGCTGATTCGAGAGGGGATGATTCGGGCGGGGCCATCGCCCAGCGAATGGTGCGCACCAGCCCGTCGCCGGCCAACCGCACCACGGTCGCCTCGGCGACGGGAAGGTAGGGCAGCCGCAGCGGCCAGCGCGCCCACCAGGGCAGGCTGGCCACGGCCGCTGCGGCGAGCAGACCGTACGGCGGACGTACCGCCAGTGGCAGCGGCGGCTGAAGCAGCATGAATCGTGCGGCATCCCGGGCCTCGTGGGTGCCCCCGAGCTCGGGCCGGTACGCCGTGAGCTCGGCCCGGATTTGCGCCTCGGTCGTCGGCGGGTCGATCACTCCGAGCGCCGCGGCGACCTTGGCGGTATCGGTGACGTAGCCGTCGCGGCCGGCTTGGTCCAGCGGATGTGCTCCGTACCGCTGGTAGGCGTACAGAAAGCTGTCCACCTCAGCAACGTGCACCCACCGAAGCAGGTGTGGGTCCGACGCCGCGTACGGCCGGCCGTCCGGGGCGGTGCCCTGAACCCGCTCATGGATTCGGCGGATTCTGGCGATCATCGCCTCGGCGTCGGACTCGGTGCCGAAGCTGGTCACCGCCAGGAAGTGGCTGGTGCGCTGCAACCGGCCCCAGGGGTCGCCGCGGAATCCGGAGTGCCCGGCGACGCCTGCCATCGCCAACGGGTGCAGCGACTGCAGCAGCAGCGCGCGCAGGCCACCGACGAACATCGAAGCGTCGGCGTGCACCTGCCGGATCGGGCGGTCCTCGGCGAACCAGCGCGGCCCCTCGGAGAGCTGGATACGATCGCGCCGCTCAGGGCCCTCGGTGCCGGCGACCCGCTCGAACAAGGCCGTCGCGATGCGCTCGCGGACGGCTGAAACGCCAGGAACAGTCACCGTTACGACAGTACGACGCGGTCGCAAGCAGTGACCGCGGATCGAGAAGTCGGTCAGATACCGGTCGAGGGAGCCGACTTGCGGCTGCGCCACCAGTGGATGAGGGTGGGGAGGATGGACAGCACCACCACGGTGACGAGGATCAGGTCGATCTTCGGGGCGATGGTGTCGCGGACGAACGCGATGTGACCCAGCCAGTGCCCGAGCAGCAGCACCCCGTCCGTC
Organism: Jatrophihabitans lederbergiae; assembly: GCF_031845305.1. Lineage (NCBI taxonomy): Bacteria > Bacillati > Actinomycetota > Actinomycetes > Jatrophihabitantales > Jatrophihabitantaceae > Jatrophihabitans > Jatrophihabitans lederbergiae. The sequence continues at coordinate 6,849 of NZ_JAVREH010000034.1, forward strand.
CAGACGATGCCGCCGATGAGCGAGTACACCGCGTACAGCGCGAAACGCATCCGGCCGACGCCCGCCATCACCGTGGCCACCGTCCGTACGACCGGAACGAACCGGGCCAGCAGCACGGTCGCGGCTCCGAAGCGGTCGAAGAAGGCCTGCGAGCGGGTCACGTACTCGGGTTTGAAGAGCCGGGACCGCGGCCGGTCGAAGACCTTGGGCCCTGCCTCCCGGCCGATCCAGTATCCGACGAGGTTGCCGGCCACGGCGGCTATCGGCAGGGTGATCAGCAGGACCGGCAGGCTCGGCAGCCGCACCGACGGGTCATTGATCGCCAGCACCAACCCCGCCGCGAACAGCAGCGTGTCACCGGGCAGAAAGAAGCCGATCAGCAAACCGCACTCGGCGAAGATGATGATCAACAAGCCGGCGAGGCCGTACGTCCCGAGCAGGTGGTTGGGCGAGATCGGGCTCGCCAGAAGTGCGGTGGCCGCGTTCTGCGTCATGACACGGCAGCTTACGGACCGCGCCGGAGAATCTTGCGCGACGCTCAGCGCGTCATCATGCGCCGGCGTACGGTGAAACCTTTGACGGGGGAGCCCCGCCGCGTCGGATGAGATCCTTGAACCCACAGATCCTTGAACCCACAAGGAGAGGCCACCGTAGAAAGGCAAGGTAATTGCATGCCCAGCGTCATCAAGACCGTCAACGTGTCCGTTCCGGTCCGCACCGCCTACAACCAGTGGACCCAGTTCGAGACGTTCCCGCAGTTCATGGGCGGCGTCGAGAGCATCACCCAGACCGATGACACCCACTCGCACTGGGTCACCAAGATCGGTGGCGTGACCCGGGAATTCGACACCGAGATCACCGAGCAGCACCCTGACGAGCGAGTCGCATGGAAGAGCACCGACGGCAAGACCCAGGCCGGCGTGGTGACGTTCCACCGGCTGTCCGACAACGAAACCAAGGTCACCGTCCAGATCGACTGGGAGACCGAGGGCATCATCGAGAAGGCCGGCGCGCTGGTCGGCGTCGATGACCGCCAGGTGCACGCCGACCTGGAGCGGTTCAAGAAGTACATCGAGAGCCAGGGACACGAGGACGGCGCCTGGCGCGGCGACATCTCGAACCCCAGCCAGTAAGCCCCACGACCGGCCGGGCTCGGAGTCTTCGGACCTCGAGCCCGGCCGTTGTGCTGTCTGCTGTCTGCGCGGCACAGGATTCGTACAGCTGATCCGCCTGGGCGACCACGCCACGTACGACTCTCGGATGCATCAACGCTCAGCGTTGCGTGCACGTCGAGCTCAGTGGGAAGGCGCGACCAATGGCACGGCAATGGTCAGATCCACCAGTTGCGGCCAACGGTTAGGCGGTCTTTCGCTCGCGCAACGTGGCCGCTCCGGGTGCCGTGCCGCTTCTTTCGTCCGGTGTCACGTGCCGAGTCCTTGGTCACCGGTGGACTCCCGCGGCAGCGTTATGCGACCCCAGGGTCAGGACGCGCGGCGCGACTGGAAGCTGAAGAGTAATTTGTCAGGTGCCAGACTCAGCACCAGCCCGGCCAGTGACAAGAACAGCGACGGACCGGGGTGCGCTGAAGCGGCTGGAGCCTGGTGGGCGGTGTGCGAAATCGCTTCGAATGAAAGCATCTCCGAGATAACGACCCCAAGGAGTGAAAAGGCTGCATAGAGTCGAAGACATCTTGACTTCTCCCGGTAGGTTTCAGAAGCCATACCGAGCAGAACGGAAAGAAGGAGCGCCAGGGCAGTAGCGATCAATGCGTAGCCGAAACTCGGAGCACCCTGAACACCGAGGGTGGGGATGCCAGCGGGACTGCTGGTGACTGAGCCCCACATGCTGAAATCAAATCGAATTTGATCAGTTCCCGGATTGACGCCGGTGGTCACATCCGATGTCGCAGTGGTCGACCATAAGCGGGTGAAAGATCCGACGGTAAGAAATGCTACCGCGCAAAGCCTGATAGCGGAATCTGGGACGAGGCGCGTCGTCGTGGAGGATAACCCATTAGGTGGTCCAGCGTCATCCGCGATAACGGACACAGGTATCTCTGGTAAAGCCTGCGCATCTTGCTGGGGGCCACGCTTCATGCCAATACGCTACAGACCTGGCTCGACAGCCTGACAGCCCAGATCTCTCGCGACGTGCGCGCCGCTATAAGTTGGGGTGGGTCGATGCTAGCGATCACTACGTCACCAGCCAGAGGCTGCAACGGCCAAAGTGTCCGAACCCAGTAGCTGACGATGTCCCCGGCGTGCGCCGGCACCTGCCGCGTCCCCAACCTGTGGGCATACCCCGCATGCTCCACCCCAGAGGGTGCATCATGCTCAAGTTGAGACGAAGAGTTGACATCGGTAATCCGCGCGGCACAGAAACTGTCTACTCGATCAACACGCCATCGCGCCTTAAATGCCCTGGGCTGGCTAGTGCCCACCGAGCTTGTAGAGGGTTCCAGTTGGTCTCATACGGGTTCTGTAGATGGTAACCCCAACCATTGATGGAGCCTTCGCCTGCGCCGCACGTCGCTTTGCTCGGGCCATTCACAGAGTTGAGCGTCGGCCCGGTGAAGGTGAAGCCTAGGTTGCCGCAATCCACCCATCCTCGGCCCTTGATCCCACCGCACAGGGTCATCTGCGCCGTGAACGAATATGTCCCGGGCGAGCCAGTGGCACCGACGTTGCAGAACTGGGGGTAACGGCATCCGCGGAACTGGCAGTTGCCAACGATGTTGAGGCACTGACGGCGCATAGGGAAAGCGCTACGGTGACGCTTACTCGCATAGCAGTGCCGTGAGAAGGCATGTCGAGCCTGATTCTGGAAACGAGGAGGTGAGGGACCGTAGCATCGTCCGAGTTCGGTACAAGGCAGAGTATCCGTCCCGAATGATCGGGCCGGGACCGGCTCAGCTCCGGTAGTCCGCCAGCACCTGCCGTTCCCGGGCTGGGGTCAGACCGGGGGCGCCCTCGCTCGGCTGCCAGCCGCCCTCGATGGAGCTCATCCAGGCCCAGGTGTCGGCAAGCGTCTGCCCCAAGGGGCGCGTTCGCAAGCCAGCCGCCTCCGCCGTGGTGGTGTCGTGGCGCCAGGCGCTCGGGGCAGCTGCCGCCGGCAGCCACAGCGGCAGCTCCGTCCAGCCCTCGATGGCCGCCGAGTCCAGTACCTCGTCCGGCACCCAGACGAACTCCGCGTCCGAGCCCGTGACGGACCGGGCCTGCTCGAACAGCTCGCCGCGAGTGGCCTGGCCGACCGGGCCGGTGACCTCGAATGTGCCCGGCGGCCGGGTGAGAGCGAACTCGGCGATGTCACGGGCGTCGATGAGCCGCACCGGATCGGTCGGCTCGCCCGGCGCCAGGATCTCACCGCCGCGGGCGATCCGGTCCAGCCACCACGGCAGCCGGCCGGAGGCGTCCCGGGGACCGACGATCAGGCCGGCCCGCAGAATCGACGTCCGGTCAGGCCCGAAGGCCCGCAGCACTGCCCGCTCAGCACCGACCTTGCGCCAGCCGTACGGACCGGCACCGTCCAACCCGTCGGGAACCTGCTCGCCGACGGCGTCCGGATCGCCGTCGTACACACCGCCGGCGTGGTAGTCGGCAGCCTCGGGCCAGCCCGGATAGGCGTTGATGCTGGAGGTGAAGGCGTAGTGGGCGGCGCTCGGCTCCAGCAACCGCGCGGCAGCGTTCACCAACTCGGGCAGGTATCCGGTGTCGAACACCAGGTCGAAGGCCATACCCGCCAGCTGAGCCAGCTCCTCGGGCCGGGTCCGGTCGCCGGTGATCGCGCGGGCTCCCGCCACCGGGCTGCCGGTGCGGCCGCGGTTGAAGGTGGTGACGTTGTGACCGCTGGCCACCGCCAGTTCCGCAACCGCGCGCGAGAGAAACACCGTTCCGCCGAGCACCAGGACGTCCATCCCGCAACCTCACCAGAACGGCCGCGGTGTGCGCTACCGGTGTTCGCCGCAAGCGCAGGGGCGAAGTGGAATACTTTCCCCGACCGGCGGGCCAGCGTGGGCCCACCCTGCCTTCAGCGGGGCCGGCTCAGGCTCGATATGCCAGCCGCCCAAGAATCGTGACGGAGACTTCAATGCCCATCGCCACTCCCGAGATCTACAACCACATGCTGGACCGTGCCAAGGAGGGCGGCTTTGCCTACCCGGCGATCAACTGCACGTCCTCGGAGTCGGTGAACGCCGCGCTCAAGGGCTTCTCCGACGCCGGCAGCGACGGCATCATCCAGGTCTCCACCGGGGGTGCGGAGTTCGCGTCCGGCACCGGCGTGAAGGACATGGTCACCGGCGCCGTCGCGCTGGCCGAGTTCGCCCACGTGGTCGCCGCCAAGTACTCGATCAACGTCGCGCTGCACACCGACCACTGCCCGAAGGACAAGCTGGACGGCTACGTCCGTCCGTTGCTCGCCCTCTCGGCGGAGCGCGTCAACGCGGGCAAGGACCCGCTGTTCCAGTCGCACATGTGGGACGGCTCGGCGATCCCGCTGGATGAGAATCTCACGATCGCCCAGGAGCTGCTGGCCCTGGCGCACGACGCGCACATCGTCCTCGAGCTCGAGATCGGCGTCGTGGGCGGTGAGGAGGACGGCGTCGCGAACGAGATCAACGACAAGCTCTACACGACGGACGAGGACTACGCGGCGACGCTCGACGCACTGGGCTCGGGCGAGAAGGGCCGCTACCTGCTCGCGGCCACGTTCGGCAACGTGCACGGCGTATACAAGCCGGGCAACGTCAAGCTGCGCCCGGTCGTCCTCAAGGGTGGCCAGCAGCTGGCCTCGCGCAAGCTCGGCCTGCCGGAGGGCTCCAAGCCGTTCGACCTGGTGTTCCACGGTGGTTCCGGTTCGACGCTGGACGAGATTCGCGAGGCCGTGTCCTACGGCGTGGTGAAGATGAACGTCGACACCGACACCCAATACGCCTTCACCCGGCCCATCGTCGGTCACATGTTCACCAACTACGACGGCGTGCTCAAGGTCGACGGCGAGGTCGGCAACAAGAAGGTGTACGACCCGCGCTCTTACCTGAAGGCAGCCGAGGGTGGCATGGCCGCTCGCGTCGTCGAGGCCTGCCGCGACCTGCTGTCCGAGGGCACGTCCGCCTCGGCCTGACCCGCTTCACCCGGCCGGCGGCCAGCCGCTGGCCGGGTGGCTTGGTGCCACGGGCAGAATAGGCATATGGACCTTCTCGCTCCCCGTACCCTGCTTCCCGTCGACCCTGCCACCGCCCTGCTGGCGGCCGGCGGTGACCCGGTTCAGGTGGCCACGGAGCACCCGTCATCCTCGGCGGCGTGGGCAGCGCTCGCCGAGGAGGCGCTGGGCCGCGAGTTCTGGATCGAGGGCTACGCCTATGCCCGGACCGGCTACCACCGCGGATTGGACTCCCTGCGCAAGGCGGGATGGCGAGGTACCGGCCCGGTGCCGTGGTCGCACGGGCCGAACCAGGGCTTTCTGCGCGCGCTGCACGCCTTGGCTGTTGCGGCGGCCGCCATCGGCGAGAGTGACGAGGCGGAGCGGTGCCAGAAATTCCTCGACGACTGCGACCCAGCTGCAGGCATCGCGCTCAGCTGAGCGGCGGCGGCTAGCCGACTGAGGCACCCAGCAGCTCGCCGGTCTCGACGAGGTGCAGGGCGACGGCCGGCAGCTTCTTGTTCGCCGATTGCGAGGCACGCGACAGGGCCTGGAATGCCTGGTCCGGAGTGAGCCGGTGGCGCTCGATCAGGATTCCCTTCGCCTGGCCGATCACATCGCGATTGTGCAGCGCCGTGCTCAGCTGCGCGGTGCGCTGCGCGTCGGCCAGGGCCAGTGCCGCATGCGTCGCGTAGAGCCCGGTCAGCCGGAGGTCGTGATCGCTGAAGGCCGCCGACCGCGGGCTGTAGAGGCTGAGGGTTCCCAGGCACGAGGTGTCGACCCACAGCGGTACGCACAGCATGCTGGACACTCCCAGCGCTATCGCCCGGTCGATGAAGACCGGCCAGCGGGTCTCGGTGCCGGTGTCGCTGATGTGGACGGCGCTCTGCTGGCGCGCCGCGTCGATGCACGGTCCGGTGCCGACGTCGTGTTGCAGCGCATCCAGCACCTGGGGAGGCTCGCCGATGGCTGTCTGCGTGACGAATTCGCCGCGCCGTAGCAGGATCAGGCCGGCATGCTCGGCCGCGGGCAGCGTGTCCAGCACGGTCGAGACGATGGCGTCCAGGGTCGCGGACAGATCCACCGCGTTGAGCCGTAACGCCCGGGCGAGCTGCTCCAGGGTCGACCAGGTGTCCTCACCAACGTCGTCCATTGCCGGGACGTCGGGGGTCATCACCACCGCGGTACCACCTTTCTCCTCCGACGCAGATGGTGTCACAGGGCTCCCTCCCCGCCGTGTGCCGATCCGTCCGACGCTATGTTTAGCGGCAGGTGAAGACCGGTCGCCTCCATCGATGTAGCTGTGGAGATGTCATGCCCGTGCCACGAAAGCCAGACCAGAGTGCCCCCAAGCCCACCAGCCCCACCGGAGTTACCGCCGACAGCACGGAGCCGATCAGTGACGCCCGCGCGCAAGCGGGTGAGTACCTGACCACGGCACAAGGTGTGCGGCTGCCCGACACCGACCACTCACTCAAGGCCGGTAGCCGTGGCCCGACGCTGCTCGAAGACTTCCACCTGCGCGAGAAGATCACGCACTTCGACCACGAGCGCATTCCGGAGCGCGTGGTGCACGCCCGTGGTGCGGCGGCACACGGCGTCTTCGAGTCCTACGGCACCGCCAAGTCGGTCACCAAGGCCGGATTCCTGGCCGAGAAGGGACGCAAGACTCCGGTCTTCACCCGCTTCTCCACGGTGCTGGGCTCCCGGGGGTCCGCCGACACGGTGCGTGACACCCGTGGTTTCGCCGTGAAGTTCTACACCGACGAGGGCACTTTCGACCTCGTGGGCAACAACATTCCGGTCTTCTTCATCCAGGACGGCATCAAGTTCCCCGACGTCATCCATGCCGGCAAGCCGCATCCGGATCGGGAGATCCCGCAGGCCCAGTCCGCGCACGACACGTTCTGGGACTTCGTCTCACTGCACACCGAGGCGACCCACCACGTCCTGTGGAACATGAGCGACCGCGGCATTCCCCGCTCCTTCCGGACGATGGAGGGCTTCGGCGTCCACACCTTTCGGCTGGTCAACGCCGCCGGTGAGACCAGCCTGGTGAAGTTCCACTGGAAGCCGGTCGCAGGCGTGCACTCCCTGGTCTGGGAAGAAGCGCAGATCGCGGCCGGAGTGGACCCCGACTTCCACCGTCGCGACATGGCCGACGGCATCGAGGCCGGTGCGTTCCTGGAGTACGAGCTCGGCGTCCAGGTGATGGCCGACGACGGGACGGACACCTTCGAGGGCATCGACCTGCTCGATCCCACCAAGATCGTGCCCGAGGAGCTGGTGCCGGTGCAGCTGATCGGCAAGCTGACCCTGGACCGCAACCCGACCAACTACTTCGCCGAGACCGAGCAGGTCGCGTTCCACACCGGCCACCTGGTTCCGGGTATCGAGGTCACCAACGACCCGCTGATGCAGGCCCGGCTGTTCTCCTACCTCGACACCCAGCTCACCCGGCTCGGTGGCCCGAACTTTTCGCAGCTGCCGATCAACCGGCCGCACGCGCCGGTCAACGACCTGCTCCGCGACGGCATGCATCAGACGGCGATCCACACCGGGTCGGCGCCGTACCTGCCGAACAGCATCGACGGTGGCGAGCCGCTGGTCGCCTCGGCCGAGGAAGGCGGTTACGTGCAGATCGCGCGGCCCATCGAGGGTGCCGTCGTGCGGGCCAACCCTGCCTCGTTCGACGACCATTTCTCGCAGGCGACCCTGTTCTACCGCAGCCTGTCCGGAATCGAGCAGGTCCATATCATCGAGGCGCTGACCTTCGAGCTGGGCAAGTGCTACGAGCAGGCCATCAAGGAACGCGAGCTGCAGGTGCTGGCCAATGTCGACGCCGACCTGTGCGCGCAGGTGGCCGCCGGGCTCGGACTGCCGACGCCGGAAGGCACTCCGGTCGAGCCCGCGCAGCTGTCGCCGGCGCTGTCCCAGGTGGTCACCACTCCCGGCCCGATCGCCGGCCGCAAGGTCGGCGTCATCGCCGACGCCGCGTCCGATCTGGCGGGAATCGCGACGCTGCGCAAGAGCGTCGAGAAGCTCGGCGCGACGCTGCACGTCATTGCACCGGTCGGCGGCACCCTGACCTCGGGGAGCCATACCGAGATCATCGAGCGGACGCTGCTCACGGTGCGTTCGATCGAGTTCGACGCGCTCGTCGTGGCCGACGGCACCACTCCCACCGGCGACATCAAGCTCGTCCTGCTGCTGCAGGAGGCCTACCGGCACTGCAAGCCGGTCGCGGCCTGGGGCAGTGGCGCCGGCATCCTGCAGTCGGCCGGCATCGCGCCGGACGGCGCCGGTGTCCTGCTCGCCGACTCGACGGGCAAGGCCTTCACCGACGAGCTGACAACGGCCCTCGGCCTGCACCGGGTATGGGAGCGGGCGACGTTGGTGATGGCGCCGGCGGTGCCGCCGGCACGGTAACGTCCGATCGTGATGAAACGTCTATATCCTGCCGCCGGTGGCTGTCGAAAGGTGCAGTGAGGACAGCTGGTCCTCCGCCTAGCGAAGGACCGAGATGTTCCCTCCACACCCCCACCGGGGAACGGCTGAGCCGGTCCCCGGTGGGCTCGAGGCGCTTCGCCGTCTCTCGCTCCAGCGGTACGGGCTGGCCGCCCTCGACGGTCACCAGCAGGATCCGGATGTGCAGCAGATCGCGGTGCTCGCGCAGCAGTTGCTGCAGGCGGAATTCGCGTGATCAACATCCTCGACGGCTCCCGGCTCGTCCCCATCGCGGCCTCGCCGGGAGTCGTCCTGGGGCCCAGTGTCCGGTCCTTCTCGCTGTGCACCTGGGTGGTTCAGTCCGCTTCCGGACCGGGAGCGTTCATCTGCTCGGACGCCACCGAGGAAGCCGCACTGGCGACCAGCCCCTGGGTCACCGGCGCGATAGATCGGGTGCGCTTCTACGCCGCGGCGCCCCTGATGGGCCGCGAAGGCGTTGCCCTCGGGACGCTCTGCGTCTGGTCGCGCTCCACCGCCGAGGCGTCGGCCATGCGGCAGTCGATGCTGGAACACCTGGCCGACCGGGTCGTGGACAAGCTCGATCAGCGCAGAAGTCGCACGGACGCGCTGGCCGCATTGAGCTCGCCGCCGGCTGCTGCCGCCCCGATCGCTCACCGGACGGGGGAACCTCCGGAGTCAGTGACTGCCGCGGCCGCGCGCTCGGTGACGATCGACGCGGTGATCCGGGACGGCGCCATCCGGACGCTCTTTCAGCCGATCGTCCACCTGCAGTCGCAGGAGGTGGTCGGCTTCGAGGCGCTGTCCCGTGGGCCGGCCGACACGCCGATGGAGGCACCGGCCGTCCTGATCGAGGCCGCGCGCGTTGCCGGACGGCTGGGAGAGCTGGACTGGCTGTGCCGCGCACACGCGATGGAAGCGGTGGCGGCAAGTGGCCTGCACCCGAGCCTGTCCTGGTTCATCAACGTCGAGCCCGCCGGTCTGGAGATCGCGTGCCCCGCGTACCTGGTGTCCTCGCTGGCACAGGCGCGCACCGACCTGCGAGTGGTGCTGGAGGTGGTCGAGCGTGACGTCGAGGGACAGGTGACCAAGCTGTTGCACGCCGCCGACCAGGCCCGCAACGACGCCTGGGGCGTCGCTCTCGACGATGTCGGTGGTGAGGAGAGCTCGCTGGCCCTGCTGCCGTTCTTGCAGCCCGACGTCGTCAAACTGGACATGTCCCTGGTGCGCGATGTGGACCGCCGCACCGCCGCCCGGATCACCGCCGCCGTGCGCGCGTACGCCGAGCGGCGCGGCGCCGTCGTTCTCGCTGAGGGTATCGAGACCGAGGAGCAGGAGCGGCTGGCCCGAGCCTTCGGCGCCACCTACGGCCAGGGTTACCGTTACGGCGCGGCGGCGCCGCTACCCGCCATGGTGCCCGCGCCGCGTGAGGTGATCCCGCTGCGCCAACGGCCGGAGCCGCTCGGCGGCGGATCGCCCTTCGAGATCCTCAGCGGCGCGCGGAAGCCGGAACGGGCCGCCAAGCAGGACCTGCGCCACATCACGACCCACCTGGAAGATCACGCTATCGACGCGCACGAGGCCGGGGTGGTGCTGGCGGCTCTGCAGCACGCCCGGTTCTTCGACGCCGCGGAGCAGGAACGCTATCGCCGGATAGCGGAGCGCAACGCCCTGACGGTGGTGCTCGGGCAGGACGTCGGCGAGGTCGCCGAGCCGCGGTACCGGACGGCCTCGCTGCTGCCGGGCAGCCTGGTGCAGCGCGATTGGTTGATGATCGTGCTCACGCCGTACTTCGCCGCCGCGTTCGCCGCCCGCGACTGCGGTGACCAGGGGCCTGACTGCGAGCGGCGGTTCGACTACGTCTACACCCACGATCCGGATCTGGTCATTGCCGCCGGCCGGGCTTTTCTCCAGGAACTGGAGGATGGGCCCGTTCAGGGCTGGTTCGGCGACAGCTCCGGCGGCGTCCTCGCGCCCGTCGGTACGGTCGCCGCCGTGAGCCCGCATACCGCTCCGGCACCTCGGCCCGCGCTGCGCGCGTTCGGCAGGCGGCACCGCTGAGTGCCGGGGCTGTCTGCGTTGAGCCGTTGAGCCGTTGAGCCGTTGAGCTGCCTCGCAGCCCGATCAGGACATCAGGAGCTTGCCCAGCCGGCGGCTGGCGATCCACAGCCCGATGCCGGCCATGACCGCGAAGTACAGCACGTGCCCGGCCATCGACGCGTCCAGGTCACCGACCGACAGGCCGCGCATCAACGCCACGCCATGGTGCAGCGGCAGGCATTCCACGACGATCCGCAGCCACAGCGGGTAGGCGTTCAGGCCGTAGAACGTCCCGGAGAACAGGAACATCGGCAGGGTGAACAGCGTGACGATCTCGAGGTCCTGCCAGGAGCGCAGGAACGTGGTGGCCGCCATGCCGACAGCGGCGAAGCCGAAGGCGATCAGCAGTGCCGCCGGGATCAGCAGGAGGCCCCATGGCGACAGGATCAGTCCCATGGCCAGCATCACGGCGACGAAGCCGATGGCGTACAGCCCGCCGCGGGTGAGCGCCCAGGCGATCTCGCCGAGTGCCACGTCGAGGACGCCGAGCGAGGTGGCCAGCATCCCCTCGTAGAGCTTGCCGTACTTGAGCTTGAAGAACACGTTCATGGTGGAGTCGAAGATGGCTCCGTTCATCGCGGAGGAGGCAAGGAGTGCCGGTGCGATGTACTGCGCGTACGTCAGCGCCTCACCGTTCGGACCGGTCACGCCACCGACCAGGGCGCCGAGGCCGGTGCCGAACGAGAGCAGGTAGAACAGCGGCTCGAAGAATCCGGACACCAAGATCAGCCAGGACCGGCGGTACACCAGCACCGAGCGCTCCATCAGCACCCGGGACCGGCCCGCGTAGATATTGGCCGGCAGCATGCGGAGCAACAGGCCACGGCGCTGCCCGGCGCCGGCGGAGCTCTCGGGTGCCTGGTCGAGGATCAGCGATCGGCTCACGTGGACAACCTGACCCGGTAGCGCCAGCCGGTCAGCAGCACGCCCGCCACGGTGAGCGCGACGAGGTACGCCAGGTGCACAAACACGGCCAGCCCACTCACCTGACCGACGCCGGAGCGTAGGTGCAGCGGCCCGAGCGACACCCACCGGGCCAGCTCGGTGGCGTGCCACGGCGGCGAGACCCAGGCCAGCAACCGCGCCCACTCGGGCAGGGTGCTGATCGGGTAGAACGTCCCCGAGAACAGGAACATCGGCGTCACCAAGAACCGAAAGATGGCGGCGAAGCCCCCGCCCTCGGTCTCGATGGACGCCGAATACGCGGCCACGGGCGCGGCGAAGGCCATCGCGCCGAGGGCCGCCACCGGGACGGTGAGCACGGACGCGATCGACCTGAGGCCGCCGAAGCCCGCGACCACGAGCAGGTACAGCACGGCCGACAGGGCGGCTCGGACCGCGATCCAGGCGAGGGTGGCCTGCGCGATCTGCGTGGCGGTGAGCGGTGTGGCGTTCATGCCGAAGTAAGTCCGGTGGTACTTGAACCCGCCGTGCAGGATCGGGTACGTCGCCTCGCCGGCGCCCACCTGCAACGCGGTCGCGGCAACCAGGGCCGGCGCGATGAAGCTGAGGTAGCTGATGCCGAGGCTCCCTGCCCCGGTGCCCTTGTTGACGACGCTGCCGAGCCCGACCCCGAGGGCGAGCAGGTAGAGGACCGGCGCACCGAGCTGCGAGATCGCCGACACCTTGAAGTACCGGCGCGCGGTGATCGCGAAGTACTCGAACAGCGCGGGGATGCCCCCACCACCGGCCCGTACGTACTCCGCAGTGGCGGTCTGCCGGTCGCTCGCGCCGATGGAACTGGCGCTCATCAGTCCACCAGGCTTCGGCCGGTGAGCCGGAGGAAGACGTCTTCGAGGCTGGCGCGGCGGACCAGGCCGGACACCGGCCGCAGCCCCCTGTCCTGCACCGCTCGCAGCGCGGCCTCGCCGTCATCGACGTACAGCAGCAGCCGGTCGGCCAGCACCTCGATGCGATCGGCGAGGTCCCCGATCGCCTCCGCCCGCGCCTCGTTCTCGCCGATCGGGAACCGCAGCTCGGCAACCTCGCGGGTGGCGTGCTCGGCGATCAGCTGCCGCGGCGAGCCCTCGGCGACGATGCGGCCGTGGTCCATCACCACCAGCCGGTCGCACAGCTGCTCGGCCTCGTCCATGTAGTGGGTGGTCAGCACCAGCGTCACGCCCTGGTGCTTCAGCCGGTAGAGCCGGTCCCACAGGATGTGCCGGGCCTGCGGGTCCAGCCCGGTGGTGGGCTCGTCCAGCAACAGGATCTCGGGATCGTTGATCAGCGAGCGGGCGATGGTGAGCCGTCGCTTCATGCCACCGGAGAGCGGCTCGACCTTGTCCTTGGCGCGCTCGGCGAGCTGCGCGAAGTCCAGTAACTCGTCGATCTTGGGCCGCAGCAGCCGACGAGGAATGCCGAAGTAGCGCCCGTAGACGTACAGATTCTCCCAGACGGTCAGTTCGAGGTCGAGATTGTCCAGCTGCGGAACGACGCCGAGCCGGGATCGGATCGCCGGCCCTTCGAGCGCCGGATCCTTGCCCAGGACGCGCAGGAGTCCGCCGCTGACCGGCGAGACCGCACCCACCATGCGCATGGTCGAGGACTTGCCCGCGCCGTTGGGACCGAGAAAGCCGAAAGACTCGCCCTGGGCGACCGAGAAGTCGATCCCGTCCACCGCGAGGAAGTCCTCGAAGCGCTTGGTCAGGGCCGACGCCTCGATCATCGGCGCGGCACTGGACGGGTTGGTCACCTTGAAGACGGTACAAGTGGACTACGACAGCTCCGACTGATTATCGAGTTCGAAGGTCTCGACGACCTCGTGCCTGGCACGACCGCGCGGGCCCTGCCCCAGATAGGACTGGAACAGCGTTACCTCCTCGACCCGCCAGCTCGGACCGGAGTACAGATCGAGCACCCGGAACCACCGGGTGACGTCCAACGGCTGACCTAGCCGGGCGAGCGTGAGATGCGGCCGGAACGGGCCGCCCTCGACCTCCACGCCCGCCTTGCCGGCGCCCGCCCGGACGTTGGTCGCCAACTTGCCGAGCTCCTCGGTGTTCCCGGCGACCCCGGCCCAGAGCACCTTGGCGGCGGCCGCATCGGGAAAGGCGCCGGCCCCGCTGACGCTCAGCTCGAACTTCTCACGCCGGCCCGCCGCGGCCGTCAGGCGCTCCAACAGGTCGTCGAGGATGCGCTCGGCCATCGACGGCAGGAAGGCCAGCGTCAGGTGCCACTGATCGACGGCGCTCCACCGCAGTGGGCTGTCTCGCTCACGGCGTGGTTCGACGTACTCGGCGAGGTCCTCGACGACCTCCAGCGGCGGCTGCACCGCGACGAACATCCGCATGCTCATCGGCGGGCCAGTTCGGGCGGTGGCACCGGCCGCACCGGGGTGAAGGAGGCAGGCAGCGGGTTCTCGTGCAGCGGGTGCAACGCCTGCGCCCGGCTCGCCAGCAGGGAATGGACCAGCTCGGCGTGCAGGTCGTAGGCGTCCGCCGGTCCGACGCCGCGCTGCACCCGGTCGCGCAGGAACGCCAGTTCCGTGGCCGCGAGCTGAAAGTGCTCCAGCGCCTGGGCGCCGGCCTTACCGGACCGGGACCGCACCGAGCGCAGCCACGACCTGCGGGCGCTGATGCTCTGCAGCCACCCGGCCTCGGCAGGGGTCACCCAGCGGTAGTACACCATCGCCGGAAGCTGCTTGCGCACCACGTCCTGCTCGCGTCGGCGGTGCCGTCGGGCCAGCAGCACCCCACCGATGAACACCGGCACCATGATGACGACGTACACGACGATGTAGCCGCGCAGGCCGAAGGTCAACGAGCTGTTCCACAGCGAGTGCAGGGCTACCGCGCCGAGGTAGCCGGCTACCGGGTACAGCCAGCGTACGGAGCCGCGGCCCTTGCTGATGGCCAGGCCGAAGCCCAGGCCGGTGAGCGAGGTGAACAGCGGGTGCGCGAACGGCGCCATCACCAGCCGCATCACCACCGTGGCAACGCCGGTCTCGGTGCCCTCGCCGAAGCTCTGCGCCACGTAGCCGATGTCTTCGATGAACGCGAATCCGATCGCGGTGACGCCCGCGTAGACCAGGCCGTCGACCACGCCGTCGAACTCGTGCCGACGGACGCCGGTGAGCATCAGCAGCAGGAATGCGCCCTTCGCGGCCTCTTCGATTGCGGGTCCCGCGACCGTGAGCACCAGTCCGGTACCCAGGACCTCGCTGGTGGCGAGCTCCAGCACCAGGCTGACGACCACCGCCACGGTCGCGCCCCAGAGAAACGCCAGCAGCAGCAGTCGGGCCGGCTCGGGCTCCCACCGGTCCAGCCACAGGTAGCAGGCGAGCACGACCGCCATGGCGATCGCAGACAGCGGGGTGGCGATCAGCAGGCCGACCGGATGCCGGGCGCCGGTGATCAGCAGCACGACCGCCGCGACGACGCCGAGCACGATCAGCACCGCGATCGGGGCGCCGGTGGCGCCGGCCTGGCGACGCAGCCATGGTTGGTGCAGGGCGGGAGGCGCCGCGGACGGCGAGGGGGCGCTCATGCGCAGAACTCTATGGCCCCGCGCCGCCGCCGGCCCAGTCGGTTATCCGAGCTGCCCGGCATCCGGGGTGGCCAGCAGCCACAGCTCGGGTTCGGACCAGAACGTCCGCTTCGCGCGGGGGCGCTCCCGTGGCCGGCCGTCGGAGACGATCCGCGCCTCGTCGCAGGCGAGTTGCAGCGACCGGCCACGGCAGCTGCGGGCACGGAACCGCCTCAGCCGGACGGTCGCCCGCAGCTCGCTCGGGCCGAGCCGGCGGACGCTCAACGACCGCACCTCGCCGTCGCACAGCCGCTGGTCATCGACCACCGCGCGCACCCACCACGGCTGGCCGGGTGTCCATGGCGTCAGTTCGACGGCGTCCACGCAGACGCCGCCGGAGTCGTCCTTGATCACGCCGACCAGCCGCGTCCGTCCGGTGCGGGCGAGCTCCAGCTGGTCAGCCCGGCCGGCGGGCAGCCCGAGCTCGCGCAGGTATCCGATCGGCTCGCGGGTGAGCACCGCTGTCTCGACGGAACCGAGCAGGTCCCTGCGCATCATCCGGTGCAGCGCGAGGTTCAGCCCGGCCAGGTCGGCGTCCACCAGCACCCGCTCGCCGTCGAGGGTGCCCAGGGCCGCGTCGATGCCGGCAGGGTCGCTCGCCCGCACCGACCGCACGTCCAGCTCGGCAAGCCGCGACGCGATCGGGTCCGCGGTCGGCTCCGTGCCGGTCGAGCCGATGCGCAGATGCACCAGTCGCACGTTCGTTACCCTCTCCGGGTGGCGGCCGGCCCTCGCCTGCGACGGCGTGGGCGCCATATACATTGCACATTGAGACGCGCCCTGCCAGGCCATCCGGCTGGTGGGCGGTCCCGAGTCAGGAGTCTGCTACATGCCCGCGATCGTGGTGGTCGGCGCTCAGTGGGGCGACGAAGGCAAGGGCAAGGCCACCGACCTGCTCGGTAGCCGCGTCGACTACGTCGTCAAGTTCAACGGCGGCAACAACGCCGGTCACACCATCGTCATCGACGGCGAGAAGTTCGCCCTGCACCTGCTGCCGTCGGGCATTCTGAGCGAAAACTGCATCCCGGTGATCGGCAACGGCGTGGTCATCGACCTCGAGGTGCTGTTCCACGAGATCGACGAACTGCAGGCCCGGGGCCGGTCGGCTGAGCGCCTGATGGTGAGTGCCGACGCGCACATCATCCCGCCGTACAACACCGTGATCGACAAGGTGACCGAGCGCTTCGCCGGCAGCCGGAAGATCGGCACCACCGGGCGCGGCATCGGCCCGACGTACGCCGACAAGATGAACCGGATCGGTATCCGGGTACAGGACCTCTTCGACGAGCAGACCCTGCGCGAGAAGGTCGAGGGCGCCCTCAACCTGAAGAACCAGGTGCTGGCCAAGGTCTACAACCGGCGGGCCCTTCAGGTGGACTCGGTGGTCGATGACCTCCTGTCCTACGCCGACCGGATGCGCCCGATGGTGGCGAACTCCGCGCTGGTGCTGCACGAGGCGCTCGAGGCCGGCAAGACAGTGCTGCTCGAAGCCGGCCAGGCAACCCTGCTCGATGTCGACCACGGCAACTATCCGTTCGTCACCTCCTCCAGCGCTACGGCAGGCGGCGCGTGCACCGGCAGCGGCATCCCGCCGACCCGGGTCACCACCGTCATCGGCATCGTCAAGGCCTACGCCACCCGGGTCGGTGAGGGCCCGTTCCCCACCGAACTGCATGACGAGTGGGGCGACCGGCTGCGCAACACCGGGGCGGAGTTCGGCACGACCACCGGACGCCCACGGCGCACCGGCTGGTACGACGCGCCCATCGCGCGGTACGCCGCGCGCATCAACGGCGTGACCGACTTCGTCCTCACCAAGCTCGACATCCTGACCGGCATCGAGTCCATTCCGGTGTGCGTCGCGTACGAGATCGGCGGCAAGCGGGTGGACGAGATGCCCATGACGCAGCGGGAGTTCGCGGCCGCCAAGCCCATCTACGAGCACTTCGCGGGCTGGGACGCCGACATTTCCAAGGCCCGTTCGCTGGACGACCTGCCGGCCACCTGCCGCGACTATGTCACCGCGTTGGAGCGGCTGTCGGGCGCCCGGATCTCGGTCATCGGCGTCGGACCCGGCCGCGAGCAGTCGATCGTGGTGCACGACCTGCTGGCCTGACCTACCCTGGGCCCATGCGGCGGCCGGCGGTACGCTCCGCGGTGGGGTGCGGTTTGGTGGCCCTCGCGCTGGGGATGGCCGGCGGCTGTAGCAGCACCGCACCCGCCACGAGCGCCCCGGGCACCAGCGCACCGCCGTCCGGGCAGCAGCCTGCCGCGGTGCCGAGCGACTGGCCGGCCTATCACCAGAACGCCCAGCGCACCGGCGTCAGTGCCACGATGCCGGCGGCCACGGGCGTCCTCACGGCGAGGCGGGTGGCGCTGGACGGGCAGGTCTATGCCTCACCACTGGTCGTCGGCGGAACAGTTGTCGTGGCCACCGAGCGCAACCGGGTATACGGCCTGACACCAGACGGGGCCGCGAAGTGGTCGGTACTCCTCGGCGCGCCCACGAACCAGTCGGAGCTGCCGTGCGGAAACATCGATCCGCTGGGCATCACCGGTACGCCGGTCTACGACGCCGCCAGCAGATCGGTGTTCCTGGTCGCTTCGGTGAGCGCGAAGGTCAGGCACGATCTGGTCGCGCTCGATCCGGTCACGGGCGCGGTTCGGTGGCGACGCCCTATCGACCTGCCCGGAACGGATGCTCAGGCCATGCAGCAGCGCGGGGCACTGACCATCTCTCAAGGCAAGGTGTGGGTGCCGTTCGGTGGGCTGGCGGGCGATTGCGGCGCGTACAAGGGCCGATTGGTCGGTGTGCCTACCGGCAACGGCGAACCGGTCGCCTACACCGTGCCGACCACCCGCGAGGGCGGGATCTGGACGCCCCCGGGACCGACCGAACTGGCGGGAAAGCTGCTGGTAGCGGTCGGCAACGGCGAGTCCGTCGGCGGCCGGTACGACTACAGCGACTCGGTCCTCGAGCTGGACGGGACCCGGCTGGTGGACTCGTTCTCGCCCACCACCTGGGCGAGCGACAATGCCGCCGACCTCGATCTCGGATCGCAGGGTCCGGCCGTGGTACAGGGCAGGTGGGTGTTCATCGCGGGCAAGTCCGGTACCGCGTACGTGCTGCACGCGGGCCGGTTCGGCGGCATCGGCGGCGAGGTGTCGCAGGCGACGGTGTGCCGGTCCTTCGGGGGTACGGCAGTGGTCGCCGACACGGTGTACGTCCCGTGCTCGGACGGTCTCCGCGCCGTCTGCGTCGACTCGGCCGGTATGGTCAGGACGGTGTGGCGCGCGGCAGCGTCCGTGCAGGGCTCGCCGGTCGTCGGTGGGGGCCGGGTGTACGCCCTGGACCAGGCGGCCGGCGTGCTGAACGCGCTGGACCCCGCAACCGGCCGGGTACGCGAGCGGGTCGTGGTCGGGGGCGTGAGCCGGTTCGCCACGCCGGCCATCGGCGGAGCGTCGCTGTTCGTGCCCACGCTCAGCGGCATCACGATCGTCCGTACCGTGCGCTGACATGTCCCGTCTTGTCATTGGATGGCCACTGTGCGTCCTTGGCGGCGTCTGCGCGTTAGGACAGGGTGGGCGATAGCAAGAAACTGCCGTACCGTACGGGCGGTTTCGTCCGTCGACACGGTGGTGCGGGCACCTGGGAGAGCGCATGAAGAAGATCCCTTGTATCGCTGGTCGGGTTGCTGGCCTCACTGACGACCCTGGTCGCCGTCAGCGCACCTGCCTCGACTGCCACTGAACTCACCAGGCGCAGGCCGCGTCGCAGCTGTCAGCGGCTGGAATCACCTGGGGTTCCAACGGAAACCGCACCACCAGGTCGGTGTCGACCTGCACGTCCTTCGAGCAGATCAACCAGAGCACCGTCACGGGTGCCATCACTCTCAAGCGGTCCAGCGGATCGCACTGGGACATCACGTTTACACCCGCGACTGCTGGGGATCCGGCCAGGTCCCCGGTACCGGGTTGGCATGCGGCAGGCACAATGCCTAGCGTGAGCGTCGAGGCAAACAACGCCCACGTCTGAGAACGGTTCGCCGATGTCCTATAACACCCCCCAGCAGACCGCGGAGCTGGCGGTCGAGTCCGGAACCGCGAAGGCGGCGTACCCAGTAGGCAAGGCCCTGGTCGGAGGCTTCCTGGCCGGTGCCTACATCGCCTTCGGAGGCCTGCTTGCGATCGTCGCGTCCGCGGGGTTGAACTCCGCGACCTGGGGCGGGATCGTCACACTCGTCACCGGCTTGACGTTCAGCCTGGGACTGGTGCTCACCATCGTCGGCGGGGCCGAGCTGCTGACCGGCAACATGATGCTGGTGCCGATCTCGGTGCTGAGCCGCCGGACCAAGCTGGGCAGGCTCGGGTTCAACTGGGCGTTCGTGTTCGTCGGCAACTTCATCGGGTCCCTCTTCGTGGCATACGTGCTGGCGGACAAGACCGGTGTCATCGGCACCGCGGCATCGAAGGCGGGAACGGGACCGGCCTCGAACTACGCCCGGCTCGCCGCGCTGACGATCAGCAAGGCAGTAGGCGAGAGCAACCTCGAGGTCTTCCTGCGCGCTATCGGCTGCAACTGGCTGGTCTGCCTCGGTGTCTGGCTGGCGCTGGCCTCTACCGACGTCGCGGGCAAGATCCTGGGCATCGTCCTGCCGATCACCGCGTTCGTGGCGCTGGGCTTCGACCACGTCGTGGCCAACATGTTCTTCCTGCCGCTGGCGATGTTTCAGCATGTCCCCGGCGTCACCATCACGCATGTGGTGACCAACCTCATCTTCGCGCTGCTGGGCAACATGGTCGGCGCCGGGCTGTTCGTCGCCGGTGCTTACTGGTACCTCTATCTGAACGTGCACAAGCCGCAGCCGGGGCCTGGTGGCCCAGGCACCATCAGGGACCGGTAACCGGCTGACGGTGGCTCCTCGATAACCTGCGGGGTATGCGCGTACTCGTCGTCGGTTCAGGTGCTCGCGAGCATGCACTCTGCCTGTCGCTGGCCAACGACCCGGCGGTGACGGCCCTGAGCTGCGCTCCGGGCAATGCCGGCACGGCCGCCGTCGCCGAGCAGCGGCCGGTCAATCCGCTGGACCCGGACGCCGTCGCCGCGCTGGCCGCGGCCATCTCGGCGGACCTGGTCCTCATCGGACCGGAGGCGCCCCTAGTGGCCGGGGTGGCCGACGCGGTGCGGGCGGCGGGCATCACCTGCTTCGGACCGTCCCGTGCTGCCGCACAACTGGAGGGCAGCAAGAGCTTCGCCAAGGAGGTGATGGCGGCGGCCGGAGTACCGACGGCGCGAGCGTTCAGCTGCGGTGACGAGGCCGAGGTCGAGCGGGCGCTGGACGAGTTCGGGCCGCCGTACGTGGTGAAGGACGACGGCCTCGCGGCAGGCAAGGGCGTGCTGGTCACCGACGATCGGGCTGCGGCGCTGGCACACGCTGCCGCCTGCGTCCGGGTGGTCGTGGAGGAGTACCTCGACGGCCCCGAAGTATCGCTGTTCTGCGTGACCGACGGGGTCAACGTGCTGCCGCTGCTGCCGGCTCAGGATTTCAAGCGAATCGGCGACGGCGACACCGGTCCCAATACCGGCGGCATGGGGGCGTACTCGCCGCTGGAGTGGCTGCCCGACGGCACCGTGGCCGAGGTGGTGCGTACGGTCGCCCAACCCACGGTGGACGAGCTCCGCCGGCGAGGGACGCCCTTTGCCGGACTGCTCTATGTGGGCCTGGCGATGACAGAGTGGGGGCCGCGGGTGATCGAGTTCAACGCCCGGTTCGGCGATCCTGAGACCCAGGTGGTGCTCGCCCTGCTGGAGTCACCACTGGCCGCGCTGCTGCACGCGGCGGCGACCGGCAGGCTCGCGGAGCATCCGCCACTGCGCTGGCGTGCCGGTGCGGCGGTGACCGTGGTGGTGGCGGCCGCGAACTATCCGGGCACGCCGCGGCTGGACGATCCGATCACCGGTGGCGACCAGCCGGGCGTGATCCACGCCGGCACCCGCCGCGACGGCAGCGGCGTGCTGCGGTCCGCCGGTGGGCGAGTGCTGTCCGCCACCGCTGTTGCCGACACCGTGGCCGAGGCCCGGGAGGCGGCGTACCGGCTGGTCGATTCCATCGAGTTGCCGGGCAGCCAGCACCGGAGCGACATCGCGCTGGCCGCGTCCCGATCCTGAGCGGCGGCAAGCCGGCGAACTACGCCGTGATGGTGATCGGCATCCCGTTGGACACGAGCTTCCAGTCCTGTCGCGAGAACACCGTGGGGTCGATCGACTTGGCCGCGGTGACCCAGTCAATGATCAGCTGCCGGATCTCGACCTGGGCGTTGTAGACCACCGGCGCGCCGGTGACACCGGGGAAGCCACCGCCACCGGACTGCCGGTAGTTGTTGATGGCCACGACGAACTGCTTGTCCGCCGGGATCGCCGCGCCGCCGTACATCAGGTTCCTGATCCGAGAGCCCACCGGCTGGGCGATGTCGATGTCATACGTCAAGGACTCCGCGGCCGAACTCCCCGATCCGCCCATGATGTCGTAGTTGTAGTCCGGCGTCCCGGTCGGCGCGGTCGGGGTGACGGCGTTGGTGACGTCGTCGGCCTTGAACGGGCCGGTGCCGGTGATCTGCTTGAAGTAGGCGGCCGAGAACTCCAGGTACGCCTTGACCTGGGCGCCGGTGAAGGTGATGGCCGCGAGGGTGTTGTCGAAGATGTAGAGCCCGGCGACGTCGCGGACGGTGACGTTGCCCGCCGGGATGGCCGCGTCCGCGTTGAACGGCGCGGCGATGGACAGCACCGGCAGCGCGGCCGAGGACGACCCGGCCAGGGCCTTCTTCACCGCGTCCGCCTGGACGTAGTTGATGAAGTCGATCGCCGCGGTGTCCTCGTAGCGGGACGTCGCCGCGGACATCGCGGTGGTGGAGGTCCCGATGACGCCGTTGACGTAGGACCGGACGGCGGCGTGCTGCTTGGCGACCAGCGAGACGATCTTGTCGTCGGCCGGAACGGTGTTGGCGTTGAGCACCGTCGAGCTGGCGGTGCCGACGTGCCAGCGTCCGCGCTGCTTCACCAGGTCGAGGTCCAGAACGGTCAGCCGCTCGCCCCACTTCAGCGGCTCCGACAGCAGCACCTGCTTGCCGGTCTTGGTGTTCTGAACGAAGCGCTGCGGGATCTCGACGTGGGCGTGACCGACCAGGATCGCGTCGATGTCGGGCACCTGCTGGGCGAGCAGCGTCGAGGCGTTCTCGGGCCACGGCAGCGCGTCGCCGTAGGAGGACGAGGTGTCGGCACCGGAGTGGCACGAGACAATCACGATGTCAGCCCCGGCCCGCTTGACCTTCGGGATGACGAGCTTGGCCTGTTCCACGATGCCGTTGAACTTGATCTTGCCGTCGAGGTTGTCCTTGTCCCAGATCGCACAGCCGGGAGTGACCAGGCCGACGATGCCGACCTTGACGTACTCGCCGGAACCGGAGTGCCGGTGGCCGTGCTCGTGACCGCGGTGGTCCCCGACCCGGACCTTCTTGATGATGAACTCTTCGAACGCGGCCTTGCCGGTGTTCCAGTCCAGGGCATTCGCGCCGAGCAGCGGGTGGTGCAGCTGGGACTGGAACTTGCGCAGGGTACCCAGGCCGTAGTTGAACTCGTGGTTGCCCAAAGCAGCGGCGTCGTAGCCGATGGCGTTCATGGCCGCGGCCATCGGGTGCACGGGTGCCTTCGCGCCGGTGATCGGGTCGATCCGGGCGTAGTAGTACGCCAGCGGGGTGCCCTGGATGGTGTCGCCGGCATCCAGCGTCAGGGTGGAGCAACGACCCCGCTCGGCACGCATCGCGCTGACCAGGGTCGAGATCTTGGCCAGGCCGACGTCGTTGTGCTTCGTGTCGTCGTACTCGGCGTCCTTGTAGTAGTCCCAGTTCAGGATGTTGCCGTGGGTGTCGGTGGTGCCCAGCACGGTCAGCCGGAAGCTGTCGTCCTTATTGCTCTTGCTCTGCGCCGCCGCCGGCGAGGCGCCGAAGAAGGCTGCTCCTGCGGTTCCCACCGCTGCGGAGGCGAGTAACTGACGTCGGCTCATCGTGATCTTGTCCACCTGGAGTTCCGTTCTGTCGACAATCGGCATCTGCGCCGCATATGGCGTCCGGAGCCTAGGCGATGTGCACGTGCTTGATGTGAACTGTGCACAAACGCACCATGTCAGTGCCCGGCGACTCCCAGCTGGCGGTACGGAACAATAGGCGGTGTGAACGACAAGCCCGCAATCCCCGACGTCCTGGCCAGCCGCTACGCATCGCCGGCAATGGCGGTGATCTTCAGCCCCGCGCACAAGGTCGTCCTGGAGCGCCAGCTGTGGCTCGCCGTCCTGACGGCCCAGCGCGAGCTGGGCATCGCGACCCCGGACGGTGCCGTCGAGGCATACGCCAGGGTCGTCGAGGCGGGGCTGAGCGCGGTGGACCTCGACTCGATCGCCGCTCGTGAGCGGGTGACCAAGCACGATGTGAAGGCTCGCATCGAGGAGTTCTCTGAGCTGGCGGGCTTCGAGCAGATCCACAAGGGCATGACGAGCCGGGACCTGACCGAGAATGTCGAGCAGCTGCAGGTTCGTTCCGCGCTGGCGCTGGCCCGGACGAAGGTGCTTGCGGTGCTGGTACGGCTGGCGCGCCGGGCGAGCGAATTCGAGGCGCAGCCGCTGGCAGGGCGATCGCACAACGTCGCGGCCCAGACCACCACCCTGGGCAAGCGATTCGCCACGGTGGCCGACGAGCTGCTGGTGGCGCTCGGCCGGCTGGACGACCTGCTGGCGCGTTATCCGTTGCGTGGCATCAAGGGCCCGGTCGGTACCGCCCAGGACATGCTGGATCTGCTCGACGGCGACGCCGGCAAGTTGGCCGAGCTGGAGTCCCGCGTCGCCCGGCACCTGGGCTTCGAGAAGGTGCTGACCAGTGTGGGCCAGGTGTATCCGCGGTCGCTGGACTTCGACGTCCTGTCGGCGTTGGTGCAGCTCGCCGCGGCGCCGTCCAATCTTGCCAAGACGATTCGGCTGATGGCGGGCAACGAGCTGGTGACCGAGGGCTTCAAGCCGGGCCAGGTCGGGTCCTCTGCCATGCCGCACAAGATGAACAGCCGCTCCGCCGAGCGCATCAACGGCTTCGCGGTGATCCTGCGGGGGTACGCGAGCATGGCCGGTGAGCTGGCGGGTGACCAGTGGAACGAGGGCGATGTCAGCTGCTCGGTGGTCCGCCGCGTGGCGCTGCCGGACGCCTTCTTCGCCCTGGACGGCCTGCTCGAGACGACGCTGACGGTGCTGGACGACTTCGGGGCGTTCCCGGCCGTGATCGAGCGAGAGCTGGACCGCTACCTGCCTTTCCTCGCGACGACGAAGGTACTGATGGCGGCCGTCCGAGCCGGTAAGGGACGCGAGCAGGCACACGAGGCGATCAAGGAGCACGCCGTCCGGATGGCACTGGACATGCGAGAGCAGGGTGTTGCCCACAATGACCTGCTGGCGCGACTGGCCGCCGACGAGCGGCTCGGGCTCGACGCCGACACCCTCGCCGGTCTGCTCGCCGACCCGCTGGAGTTCACCGGGGCGGCTCGCGCTCAGGTGCACGCAGTGGTTGCCGCCGTGGACGAGGCCGTGTCCAGCGAACCGGGCGCGACCGCCTACGTTCCGGAGCCGATCCTGTAGCGGCTTCGTTCGGGGCTGCTGTCTTCCGGCGGGCTGCTACCTTCCGGTTTTAGTCTCTGTGCTCAGCTGGCAGGGCCACCGAGGCTCCGGCGACGCCATGGCGAGCGAGTGCGTCGGCGACGAAGCCGCTGGACGGATCAGCGTCGGCCCAGTCCTCCAGCAGTTGACGGATGCCTGCAGCGACTTCGACGCCTCCGTTCTTCACGGCCTTCAGCTCTGCGGGTGCATCTGCCAGTCGGTCGATCTGCGCGCGTGCAGCTCGCGGGTAAGGAACTCCACCTCGACGCCTAACTCCCGGCCGAGTTCACGAGCGAGGGGATACCGACTTTCGACGCCGCAGCGCGGGTGATCGAGCGTATCGCCAATCTCCTGACCATGGTCGCGACGTGAACCCCGTGCCGTACGACCATCGGTCGGCCAGTCACCCTGGCCGACGAAGTCGCTTCGGTTATCTGTCACGCGTCTGACGGGTTCTGCGTTCCGGCACGACAAGGGTAGGGACGGCGCGCAGCATGAACGGTCGAAGTGCGCAACCGGGGTCAACCCCACACCGGCCTATTTTGCTGAGACGGTGCGTTCCCTTCTCACCGAGCAAACGGACTGGGCAGTCGTGGCCGGGTTGACATCTGACGCGGGTGAGCGTTCCAGTGACGTTGCGGCGTGTCACGGGCGGGTGCGAAAGAAAGCGTCAGGTCGCGCGAGCGAAGGACGTCGACCAAGTAGCGCGACGACGTCCGCCCGCATCGACCGAGAAGGTGTCGTACCGATCGAAGAGCGAGCAAGGGTGTGAAATGCCGAAGGTCACTTCATCTCCCACGCCGGCTGCACTAGCGCCTCTCGCGACAGCGTGATGGTCAAATAGTGCCACTACTTCAATCTTGGGCAGGAGCTCCGAACCCGACTGAAGGACCGTTGGCAACCCAGAGTCGTACGGCAAGTCGCGCTTGCCCGCACCGATGATGAACATGTCCTCTTCGGGCCGCGAGACAACTAATGCCTTGACCGCGGCAGCCGGGGTCAGGCCCTCTATGGGACTCGCGGCATAGGCCCCATGGTCATGGATGACGTAGCAGCCACTTCGCAGTTCTAGTACGTGATTACTCCGCTCCGCGCTCCTCATCGCGACCCAGACTCGGTCTGGATACATGGATCCACCTAGTGACAAGATCGGCCGCTCCACTTCGTAAACGTCCCGGAGACTGCTGAAGACCTCGACGAGGTAAGCGCAGTAGGCGTCAACCCGCTCAAGGCTTCGCTCTCGGTCATTGCCGACAACACCCTCGTACCCAGCGACGCCGGTGAGCGCGAGACCGGGAGCCCTCACGACGAGTTCAGCCATCTCCGCGGCCTCCGTGCGAGTCCGTACCCCGGATCGGCCGCCGAGCATGCCGACGTCGAGAAGGACCGAGAATGGTCGTTGCCAGTCGCGGAAGGCCTTCGCCAGTTGTTCGACTCCCCACCGCGAGTCGACGAAGCATGCAAGGTTCGTGGCTGGGCTCTGCGTGTGCTGGGCCTTGAGCACTTGGATGTCTGCGTCACTCACGACTTCGTTCGCCACGAGCACCGCTTGATGCCCCCAGCCCCAAAGCGTCTCGGCCTGAGCAACCGTCGCGACGGTAAGGCGGTGCGCGCCCGCAGCAACCTGTCGGTCGATGATCGGACGACACATGGTGGTTTTCACGTGCGGTGCCAGCACAAGACCCCGGCGCTGCGACCACGCCCGCATGACGTCGACGTTCCGCTCGAGGGCGTCGAGGTCGAGTCGCAGGTGGGGATATCTGAGGGTGCTCGAGGTCCTCACGACGTCTCACACTCCGTGTGCGCGTAGCCAACAGAGACCGCGGGTCCATGCGTCCGCAGCCGCGTCGGCGTCATAGTCGTCCCGCCAATCAGCGTGGAAACCGTGGACGGAGCTGAGGTAGACGGCGAAGTCCACTTCGGGTTCCTGCACAGGGCGACGCGCCAGAGCCGCCCGCATTTCGTCGACCGAGCGCATCGGGATCACCGAGTCCTGGCCGGCGTATAAGCCAAGAACCGGAACTTGGAGACGTTCAACCAGTTCGATGGGGTGGTGAGGAAACAGTGCGCGGTCCGGGAGCAACTGGCTGTACTGGTCATCGAGCACGCCGTACCAGGACACGACTGCAGTTGGCCGGCGGCTGTGAGCGGCGAAGAGCCATGCCCAGCGACCGCCCCACGAGAACCCAGAGATCCCGACGCGGTGTATGACTACGCCATTCTCTAGCGCCCAGTCGAGGACACCGTCCAGATCCTGCATCACTTGCTGGTCACCTACTCGGCGAAGGAGGTGCTTGACCATGAGCTCAACGTCGTCGTCGTAGTCGGCCGGACTGCCTTGCCGGGCCATCAGGTCGGGAGCGACTGCCAGGTAGCCCTCCTTTGCGAATCGCCGGAGCAATTGTCAATACCTGTGGATTGGTCTTGGTCAGGCTGCGGTTTCGAGGGGCGGCGCGACGGGTTGTTGATCTTCTGATCGTTCGACGAGTTTGCCGTTGACGAAGACCGTGCCGGCGCGGACG
>NZ_JAVREH010000035.1:0-34021 GCF_031845305.1 Jatrophihabitans lederbergiae
ACCCGATATTCTTCACCCTGAAGGTGCTCCTCGCTCCGCATGAACTGGTCGTCGCAACCCTGATTCTTGCTGGCTTGGAGCACTTTTCAGTTGATCAACGCGCCGCCCTCATGAAAGCCCCGGGCTAGGAGTCATCGTGACGGTCGTGGTCGGCCACCTGCGCGTCTCGACCAAGAAGCAGGCCGACAGCGGCGCTGGGCTGGCGGTGCAAGGAGCGCGATCGAGGCTGCGCCCCTCGACCGTCGCGCAGTCGCTGCTGCAACTCATCCAGACGCTGGCGTGCGTCATCGTGTGCGGCTCCCTCGGTCACGCCTTGCAGTGTCTTAGGGTCGGCCGACATATCCAGGTGATCTGGCTCCCGTCTCTTGACCCGGTGGTGTGAGAGGCTGCGTCCATTCTGAGGAGGACGCGCAGTGTCGAAGACGTATGACGCGGAGTTTCGTCGCGGGTGGTCGAGTTCATCCGGGCGGGTCGGTCGGTAGCTGCTGTCGCTGCCGATCTTGGTTTGGCTCAAGCGACCGTCTACTCGACGTAGAACGCGCGGACTGCGTCGATCGTGTCGGCCTCAGCCGGCCGCTTGTCGTCGCGATACCGCAGCACCGGGCGAACCGCAGCGCCAGCCCCGCCGGATAGCGGGAGGACCGCTGCACGCCATCGAACGCGATCTCGACCACCTGCTCGGGCCGCAACCGCACCACCCAAGAGTCGGCCGGCCCGTCGGCGAGGCTCAGGAACCGCTCCGTCTGCCAGTCGAGCATGGCGTCCGTCATGCCCTTGAACGTCTTGCCGAGCATCACAAAGCCGCCGGTCTCTTCGCGGGCCCCGAGATGAATGTTGGACAGCTTGCCCTTGCGCCGTCCCGATCCCCACTCGACCGCCAGTACCACCAGGTCCAGGGTGTGTACTGGCTTCACCTTCAGCCAGCCCGCGCCACGCCGGCCGGCCTCGTACGGCGCGGTCAGCGACTTCACCATCACACCCTCCTGCCCATGTGCCAGAGCACCAGCCAGAAAGTCCCGCGCCGCGGCGGCGTCGGCGGTCACCAGCCGAGATATCCGGGCATCCTCGGGCAGCAGCCCATCCAGCGCTCGCCAGCGAGCATCGGCCGGCGAGTCGAGAACATCCCGGCCGTCCAGATGCAGCAGATCGAACACGAACGGGCTCAGCGGTGCCGTACGCGCCAGCACCGCCGGATCCGAGCGGGAACCGAACCGGGACGCGGTCACCTGAAATGGCTGCGGCCGACCGTCCGGACGGAGCGCGATCACCTCGGCATCAGCGACCAGCTCGCGAGCGTCGAAGCGACGTACCGCCTCGACCACCTCCGGCATCCGCGACGTCACGTCGTCCAGGGTGCGGGTGAACAGCGCCACCTCGGAGCCGGACCGGTGGATCTGGATGCGGGCGCCGTCCAGCTTCCATTCCAGCGCCGCCTCGCCGCCGAGTGTGGCCAGCCCGTCCTCGACGCTGGTAGCGGTCTGGGCCAGCATCGGGCTGACCGGGTGCCCGATCCGAAGGCGGAATTCGCCCAGCGCGTCGGCGCCGCCGGCCAACGCGGCGGTCGCGACCCGGGCCAGGTCGCCGCTGAGCATCGCGGCCCGCCGGATGTCGGCCAGCGGCAGCCCTGCCGCACGTGCCACCGCGTCGGTCATCACTCCGGCCAGCGCGCCCTGGCGCAGATCGCCGGTGAGCAACCGCGTCAGAAAGGCTTGCTCCTGCCCGGTCGCGGCACCAAACAGGTTCATCAGCAACTGTCGCCGGACGGCCTGGGAGCCGGTACCGCTGGTCGTTCCGATCCGGCCAAGGCGATCGTCCACCTCCGTAACCGCCAGGGTCGGCTCAGAAGCCGGCTGGGGAAGGTCGCGCAGCGCCGCCCAGCCGACTCCGATCTGTCGTTGGGTCAACTCCCCGGACAGCCACGCGACGACAATGGCGGCCTCGGCCGGCTGCGCGGTGGCCAGGAGTTCGGCGATCCGTGCCACCTTCGCGCCGCGGGACGAGGTCGCCGCCAGCTCGTCCGATAGTGCCGCCACTGCCTGCAGATGCATCCTCAGAGCCTGGCATGAGAATGCTCGATGCGACCACATGTGCTCGATGAGCGGCCCGACGGCGAGCTAAACTAGCGCAGGTCTCTTTCTCTCTCGAATTTACCCGATCGGGGTCTTTGTGCGTTTCTCCAGGCGGCTTCGCGCCGCATCGGTTGTCCTTCCCATTCTCGTGCTGGCCGCGTGCGGCTCGTCCTCGAAGTCGTCCTCGGCGGGTCCCTCGGCTGCCGGGACGTCAGCTGCTACCGGGACGGCGGCTGCTACCGGCGGCGCGGCCAGCAGTTCACCGGCAGCCTCAGGTAGTGGAACCGCCACGACAACGGACGTCGGCATCAAGGTGACCGGCGGCTTCGGCGTGAAGCCCACTGTCACCATCCCCAGCAAGGCAGCTCCCACCACCCTCGTGAAGCAGGTTCTCACCGAGGGCACCGGCGCCACGGTCGCCAAGGGGGACACGCTGGTCGCCAACTACGTCGGCCAGACCTGGGCACCCAAGAACGGCAAGCCCAACGTCTTCGACAGCTCGTTCGATCGGGGCAATGCCGCCGCGTTCGCCATCGGCGTCGGCCGGGTCATCCCGGGCTGGGACAAGACGCTCGTCGGCCAGAAGCTCGGTACCCGGCTGGTCATGGCGTTGCCGCCGGCAGAGGGCTACGGAAGCCAGGGTCAGTCCAGCGCCGGTATCAGCGGCACCGACACACTCGTCTTCGTGGTGGACTTGCTGAAGACCTTCAAGCCGGACGCATCCGCACCTGGCACCGTCGTCAGCGACCTGCCCGCGTCGGGGCTGCCCAAGATCACCAACGTACCCGGCAAGGCTCCGACGATCCTGAGCACGGCCGGCGTCAAGGCGCCGTCAAAGCCGGTGTCCACCCTGCTGGTGAAGGGTAGCGGTGACAAGATCGACGCCACCAAGACGCTGGTGATGCAGATCGTCGAGACCGACCTCGCGACCGGCAAGAAAACCCACTCGTCATGGGGGCAGGCGCCACAAACCGTGGCGGCGCAGAATGTCCTCACCGTGGTGAGCAAGCTGGCCGGTCAGAACGTCGGCAGCCGGGCGCTGGTGTTGGTGCCCGCCAGCGCCGCGACGGCGGCTACAGCGAGCCAGGCCGCGCGGCCGGCCTCGCCGGCCCAGGTCCTGATCGCTGACGTGGTCGGGGAGTTCTAGACGACCCTCAGCACGTTTCTCAGAGCCAGCGTCGCCTCGTGCGGCGCTGGCTCTGTCGCGTCCGGAGACGCCATGGCACCGGGACGAAGGCATGCTCCGCGGGTGTCCGCTCGGCAGGCCGGTTGTGGCCAGTGACCGTGACTGCCAGTGCGCGTTTTCTGCCATGACTGCAGGCTGTGGTGGTTTCAGGGGATGGATACGACGTGTCTGATGTATGCGGAATGGGTCGTACTGTTTACAAACCTGACAGTTGATGACTATGTTGAACCGCAATCAGTCCTCCAAACAGTTCAATCCGCCTCCTAACCCCGAAGCCGACAAGGTGGTGCAAGGCCGCGCAGTCGGCCCGCGTTGCCTGCTGGTGTTCGAGGAGGAGCCGAGACCTGTTCTCCTCTCTACGACCCTCTGGAGCCCGCGTGTCATCACGTATCGAACGCCTTGTCGGAGTGCCCGGCAATGCGCAGGATTTCTGGGCCACCGTCGACTGCATCTCGGCCTGGCTCGCGCTGCCCGCTGAGGAACTCGACGACTCGCTCAGCGAGGTCGACCGCGTGCAGACCGTGTCGGCGGTGCGCGCGATCAACGCCGCCGCAGCCTCGGACCCGAATGCCTTCTTCGCCCAGCAGAAGCTGCTCGCCCGCATCTATGACCTCACGATCCGCATTCCGAATCAGCCCACCGCCGAGGGCTCGGTAGCCCTGCACGAGGTGACCCGACTGCTCGAGACCGCGACCCTTGCCGCCGAGAACAAGTTCATTCCGGACGGTTTGCTGGACCAGGCACCCACCGACGGCAAGGCCTACCTGAGCTGGCTCAAGACCATGGCCCGCCAACACCGGGTCTTCAAGCACTCGTACTACAACGAATTCATCCACGACCACGCCGGCGTAGAGGACCTGAGGACCTACATCCTTCAGGAGTCGGTCGTCGACGGCCGCTTCGATGATCTGCTGGCGATGATGCAGGTGGGCACCAGCGGCCCCGCGAAGATGGAGATCGCGACCAACTTCTGGGACGAGATGGGCAACGGCAACCCCGCCGAGGTCCACACGACCCTGTTCAACAAGATCTTCGAGGTCTTCCAGATCACCGACGAGGAACTCGACCGGGTTCTCACCGCCAACGCGCTGCTCTCGGGCAACCTCGCGGTCATGCTGTGCCGCTACCGCCACCTCTACGCCGAGGCGGTCGGCTTCCTCGGCATGACCGAGTGGCTGGTGCCTGACCGCTTCAAGTCCGTGGTCTCGGCGTGGGAGCGGTTGGGGCTGCCCGACGTCGGCATCGTCTACCACCGCCTGCACATCACCATCGACTCCGTGCACGCCGCGGGTTGGTTCCACAACATCGTGGCTCCGGCGGCCGGCACCGAGTCGATGCGTCGCGGCATCGCCCGGGGCACGCTCTGGCGGCTCAACTCGTCGGCGCGCTACCTCGACGAGCGCCTCGCCGGCTCCACCCAGCCCGCCTGATCCACCGGTTCACCACACGAGAGGTTGAGGGATGTCTCTGAACGGCCAAGGCTTTGCCTTGCTTGATCTTCCCGAGGTTTCGGGGGAGATCCTCGACAGTTACGAGGACCTGCCGCACGACCCGTACATGGGCAACGGCACCCGGTACAAGCGCTTCTCGCAGTATCGGCTCTCGTGGAACGGCGAGGCCTGGGACTTCGAGCTACTTCCGCACCGTGATTACACGGCGTTCAAGGATTTCAACCCGGTCGGCGGTGGGTACAAGCGCCCGTACGAGCCGATCCAGGTCGACTTCACCTCGCTGATCGGCCACGGTGCCGGGGAACTCAACCTCAGCACGGACACCGACTGGCAGATCAACGTCCACCAGAACCGCACGATCGCCTCGCGTGAGAAGTCCGGTGTCCTGACGCCCGAGGGCGTTCATCAGGACGGCCACGAGTTCGTGATGATCGCGGTGTTGCGCAGGACCGAGGTCGAGGACGGCCAGACCCGGCTGTGGAAGCTCGGAGCCGACGAGCCGTTCTGGACGGGTGTGCTGGAGCCGAGCAAGGCCGTCCTGATCGACGACAAGGCGGTCGCCCATGACGTCACCGACGTGCAGCCGGCCGGTGATCAGACCGGCAAGCGCGACATCCTCATCGTGGCCTTCTCGCGCTGGGAAGAGCGCTGGTACGGCGACGATCACGACCAGGCAGCGCTGAGCGACACCGCCTCGACGATGTGACCCAGCCGCGTTGACTCGGGTGCAGGCGGCAGGCCGTGCCGCCGAGCACGGGATTGCTGACTTCGAGTTCGCCAGGTACCACGCGCTCGGCAACGACTACCTGGTGCTGGATCCGGCGCGCTTCGGGTTCGTCCCCACTCCGGAGAACGTCCGGCTGGCGTGCGATCGCCACTTCGGGCTCGGTGCGGATGGGATCGTGCTCGGACCGATCGGCCCCGTCGAGGCCGGCCTGCCCGTAACCCTGCGGTTGTTCAACTCCGACGGCACCGACTGCGAGCGCAGCGGCAACGGGCTGCGGATCTTCGCCCTGTATCTGGCGCAGTGCTACCCCGGGGACTGGCCGAGCACCGGGCTGACCGCACGCACGGTCGCCGGGGACACCGCGGTACGGGTGCTGGATGTCGCCGACGGCCTGGTCAGCATCGACATGGGCGTGCCGAGCTTCGAGGCAGGCGGGCCGCGCACCGTGCGGTTGGCCGATCGCGACGTCCGGCTGTGTTGCCTGAACAACGGCAACCCGCACGCGGTCACCGTCGTTGATCAGGCCACCCGCGAGCTTGCCTGCGAGCTGGGGCCGCAGATCGCCACGCACGCCAGCTTTCCGCAGCGGACGAACGTCCAGTTGCTCGAAGTGCTCGACCGCAACTCGATCGCCATCGAGATCTGGGAGCGCGGCGCGGGCTACACCTTGTCGTCGGGCAGCAGCAGTTGTGCGGCCGCCGCGGTGGCGCGCAAGCTGGGCCTGGTGGACGACCAGGTGCGGGTACGGATGCCGGGCGGCGAGCTTCAGCTGAGTTTCGCCGACGACGGGGCGATCAGCATGACCGGAACGGTGGAGCTGATCGCCACCGGCTCGTTCGGACCGGCGCTTGGCGCCGGCCTCAGCGATCCGGGGCAGACCGGCGACGCCGGGTCGGAAGGACCACTGTGACCATTCCTCAACCGGCTCCGACGAACGCCGGTTACCCAATGCAGCAGTGGGTATTCCACGACACGCCCGACCGGTTCGATATCGACCTGTCGAGCAGCTACGTCAGGACGGGGCGCCTGAGCGAGCTCACCGTTCCCCCGGACCTCGCACTGTCCTACGGAGCCGACCGCGGCATCGAAGAGCTGCGGACGGCCATCGCCGGGCTGTACGGCGGATCGGCGGATTCGGTGCTGGTCACCCACGGCGCCGAGGAAGCGCTCTTCCTGCTCTACAGCACCCTGCTGGCCCCCGGCGACCAGGTGATCACGTTTCGGCCCGGCTGGCAGCAGTCCTGGGATGCCCCCGCGATGCTCGGATGCCAGGTGGACGTACTCGACCTCGAACCCGACTTCAGCATCGACCTGGACCGGACGGCCGCCAGTGCCACCAGGGCACTGCGCATGATCATCGTCAACTCTCCGGGCAACCCCACCGGCCGCCGGATGCTGCCCGCCGAACTTGCCGGTCTGCTGGCGCTGGCGGAACGGCGCGACGCCTACCTCGTTCTCGACCAGGAGTACGAAGTGGACCTGGCGGAATCGGCTGCCGTGCACAGCGACCGGGTCGTCTCGGTGTCCGGCCTGTCGAAGGTGTTCGGGTTTCCCGGCCTTCGGATCGGCTGGATGTACGGAGCCCCGGAGCTGGTGGACCGCTGCGCGGACCGCAAGCACCTGACGACCATCTCGAATTCGGTGCTGTGCGAGGTACTGGCCTGCGACGTGCTGTCCCGGCGGGATTCCTATGTCACCGAGTACGACCGCCTGATCGGGGCCGGCCTCGACATCGTCCAGCGGTGGAGCGAGCGGCATCGCGGCCGGCTCCGGCTGGCGCCGCCGGAGCGGACGCCCTTCGCGTGGGTCCACCTGGACACCGGCGAACCCTCGCTGTCGTTCTGCCGCCGAGTCCTGGATGAGCGAGTGCTGCTCATGCCGGCCGAGACCCTGGGCGGCACCGGCGGTTTTCGACTGGGTCTGAGCCCGCCGTCCGAAGAGCAGCTAACGGCCGGATTAGCCCGGATAGATTATGTTCTGTTCCAACAGCGCACAGAAAACGGAGTCCACCCCAGATGAGCATGCACGTCGACTCGGTGCCCGCGGCTGCCGAAGGGTCGCCGGGGGCTGAGACGCCCCGGCTCCCGCTGTCCTTCGGACAGGAGCAGCTGTGGTTCCTGGAGCAGATGGCCCCGGGTGAGACGACGTACAACATGATGCTGGCCTGGCGCCTGCGGGGCAGCCTCGACGTGGACGTGCTTCGGCAGGCCCTGAGCCGGGTTATCGCCAGGCATGCCTCGTTGCGCGCCGTGATCCGCGCGGCGGACGGCGCTCCGTACCGCGTGATCACCGAGTCCGGCGAGGCCGCCCTGCCCGTCGTGGACCTCAGCGACATCGCGGCGGCCGAACGCGAGGGCGCGCTGGCGGCCGCGATCGCAACGCAGACCGCCACGCCGTATGACTTCGAAACCGGGCCGCTGTACCGGTTCACGCTGTACCGGATGGGCAATGGCGACCACGTCCTGGCCGAGGGCTTTCACCACATCGTGATCGACGGCTGGTCGATGACCTCGGTGAACACCGAGATCGCGGCGGCCTACCGGGCGCTGGCGGCCGGCGAGGAACCGGACTTGCCCGCCCTGCCGCTGGACTACGCCGACTTCGTCGCTCAGCAGCGCGAGCGGCTGCGGGGCGACGACCTGGAAGAGGAACTGCGCTTCTGGGACGAGCGGCTCGCCGGCCTGCCGGTGCTCGACCTGCCGACCGACCGGCTCCGTCCGGCATCGTCCAACCACCGCGGCGCCACCTATCTCCGGACGTTCCCGGCCGAATTGCTGACCGCCGCGCGGAACCTGGCAAGTGCGAACAACGCCTCGCTGTTCATGGTGTTCACCGCGGCGTTCAACGCCGTCCTCAGCCGTTACACCGGTCAGTACGACATTCCCGTCGGCATGCCGATGCTGGGACGGGTCGATCCGGAGCTCGAGGACGTCGTCGGACTGTTCATCAACATGGCCGTGCTGCGCTCGGATCTGACCGGGAACCCCACCTTCACCGAACTGCTGGACCGGACGGCCGATGCCAGCCTGGAGCTGTACGAGCACCAGGAACTGCCGTTCAACCAGGTCGTCGACCGCGTTCAACCCACCCGTGATCTCGGACGCAACCCGCTCTTCCAGGTGTCGGTCCAGGTGCTGGGCGATGGTGTCTCAGGCGATGCCATGCGGTTGCCGGGCATCGAGTCCGAGTACCTGCCGATGCGTTCGATCAACGCGCGCTTCGACCTGTCGCTGAACCTGATCGAGGGCGCGGACGCTCTCACCGCGACGGTGGAGTACTCCACCGACCTCTTCGACGAGTGGCGCATCGAGGCGCTGATCAGCCATCTCGAGACGGTGGTGGACGCGGCGACGCGCAATCCGGAACTGCGCCTGTCCGAGCTGCCGCTGCTGTCATCGGCGCAGGTGGCCGAGTACGTCGAGCTGGGCAAGGGCGAGGTCGTCGACTTCGAAGAGCTGCCGCTGCACGTCGGCTTCGCCAAGCGTGCGGCCGCCACCCCGGATGCGGTTGCCATTGTCTGCAAGGGTGTTGAGATCACGTACGCCGAGTTGAACCGCCGTGGTGATCAGCTCGCCCGCCACCTGCGTTCGCTCGGGCTGCAGCGTGGCCAGGTCGTCGCGGTGATCATCGACCGCGACCTCGACGCCTACGTGACGATGCTGGGCATCCTCAAGGCCGGCGCCGGGTTCGCCATGCTCGACCCGAAGCACCCCGCCGCGCGCCTGGAGTTCATGATGGGCGACACCGCCGCGCCGATCCTGATTACCCGGTCGTCCTTCGCCGATCGGCTTCCGGAGTCCTCTGGGTGGTCAACGGTGTGGCTGGACACCGAGTGGGACGCGATCGAGGCCCATCCGAGCGACGAGCCGCTGGAGGAGTGGGCCACCCGAGACTCGATCGCCTACATCCTTTACACCTCCGGCTCCACCGGCACCCCCAAGGGCGTCGTGATGGTGCACCGGGGGGTGTCGTTCTTCGCCGAGGCGTACCGGCGCACCTTCGATTTCACCCCGCAGGACCGGCTGCTGCAGCTGCCCGCGCTCACCTTCGACATGTCCCAGGGCGAGATCTGGACGGCCTTCCTCGCAGGTGCCCGGGTCGTCGCCGTCTCACCGGACGAGGGACTGTCGCCCGAGGGTCTGGCGCAGCTGATGCGCGATCAGCGGGTCACCTATGCGGGCCTCTCGCCGGCCATGCTGTCGGTCGTCGAGCCTGAGCCGTACCCGGACCTGAAGTACGTCATGGGCGGTGCCGAGGCACTGCCCGCCGAGCTGGTCAACAAGTGGAACCTGCCCGGTCGCCGGTTCGTCAACCTCTACGGGCCCACCGAGGCCTCGATCGCCTGCACCGAGTACGAGTGCGACCACATCGAGTGGCAGTCCTCCCCGCCCATCGGGCACGCCGAGGTCAACCGGCAGCTCTACATCGTCGACGAGTCGGGCAACCTGGTTCCGAAGGGTATTCCCGGTGAGCTGCTGGTCGGTGGCGAGGACGGCGCGCTGTCACTGGGGTATCTCAACCAGCCGGAGCTGACGGCCGAGAAGTTCGTGCCGGACCCGTTCCGTCCCGAGCGGCTGGTGTATCGCACGGGTGACCTGGTGCGCTGGAACAAGGACGGCGAGATCGACTTCCTGGGCCGGATCGACACCCAGGTAAAGCTGCGCGGGCTGCGCATCGAACTCGGTGAGATCGAGTCGGCGCTGCTCACGCATCCGTCCGTCCGGCTGGCTGTGGTGCTGATGCGCCCGAACCGGCAGGGCGACAACCAGCTGATCGGTTATCTGACGGCCAAGGGCGACCAGCCGCCGGTGATCGAGGACGTGCGCGACCACCTGGCCGCGATGCTGCCCGAATACATGGTGCCGACCGCCTGGGTGGTGCTCGACGAGTTCCCGCTCACCGCCGCACGCAAGATCGACCGCAAGGCTTTGCCGGAACCGGTGGAGGCTGTGGGCGGCTCGGAATCGGCTGTGGTCAGCCCCCGGACGCCGACCGAGAAGGCGGTGGCCGACATCTTCGCCGACGTCCTGGCCGCGGACGAAATCAGTGTGGAAAGCAGCCTGTTCGAGATCGGCGGCAACTCGCTGCAGGGGATGCGGGTCGTCAGCCGGATCAACAAGGCGTTCGGCGTGAAGATCAATATTCGCAAGCTGTACGCCAACGCCACCGTCAGCGCCATCTCGGCAACCATCGACGAGCTGGTGGCCGCTCGCGGCTCGACCAGTGGCTGACCTCGAACGACTGGTGGAGCTGCGGGGAACCGGCGATCGCAACCCGCTGTTCTGCGTGCATGCGGTGTCCGGGTCGGCGTATGCCTATGCCGGTCTGGTGCAGGCGCTGCCCCCCGATCAGCCGGTGTACGGATTCGAGGCGCCGGGTTTCGACAACGAGCGGCCGGTGGTGAGCTCGCTGCCTGAACTGTCCGCCGAGTACGTCGAGATCCTGCGGGAGTTCCAGCCGTCGGGCGGTTACCAGCTGCTGGGCTGGTCGCTCGGCGGGGTGCTGGCCTTCGACATGGCGGTACGGCTGCTCGCCCCCGGCCAGAGCGTCGAGCGGCTGATCCTGGTGGATGCCGGGTTGCCGTGGATAGCGCCCCTGCCTACCGAGAAGGGCATCCTGCGCCGGTTCCTGGGCGATCTGGTGGGCGTTGCCGATCTGTCGGCAGGTGGCCTGGACCCGGTGTTCGCCGACGCGGCCGAGGACGTCGAGCCCGCGACCCTCTTCGCGGCCGTCGAACGTGCCCGGATCTTTCCCGAAGAGATCGACGCCGACCTGCTCGAGGAGCGGTACACCCCGTTCCGGGCTCATCTGCAGGCGCTGTGGAGCTATGAGGTGACCAGCCCGTACGCCGGCACGGTGGTGCACCTGCGTGCGGCGGACTCCGAACCAGAGTCCACCCGCTGGGACACCGTCAGCAAAGAGGTCGTCGAGCATGTGCTGCCCGGAAACCACTATTCGATCTGGAACGGTGATTCCCTTGCCCAGCTCAGCACCTACGTCCGGCAGCACCTGGTGGACCAGTAGTGAGCACCGGAACCGACGCCGCAACCGCTGAGCCGGACGTGTCCGGCGAGCGCTCGACGTTGTGGCACAACCGGGACTTCGTCACCTTCTGGGTCGGCGAGACGGTGTCGCTGTTCGGCACCCAGGTCACCACCCTGGCGTTGCCGCTCACCGCGGTGCTGATGTTCGACGCCAGCACCGAGCAGGTCGGCGTCCTGCGTTTTGTGCAGCTGGTCCCCTACTTCGGCCTGGCGCTGCTGTTCGGTGTGTGGGTGGACCGGGTTCGCCGGCGACCGGTGATGTTCGCGGCCAACGCCGTGCGGATGGTGCTGCTCGCGCTGGTCCCGCTGCTGTCGCACCTCGGCGTGCTCAGCATGGGACCGCTACTGATCATCGCCTGCGGCATCGGCATCGCCTCGGTGCTCTTCGACGTCAGCTGGATGTCCTACGTCCCGACCCTGGTGAAGGATCCGAAGCATTACGTCGAGGCCTACGCCAAGCTCGGTGTGACCTCGTCGTCGGCCGATGTGGCCGGCCCCGGTCTGGCCGGTGTGCTCGTCGGTGCCCTGACCGCGCCGACCGCACTCGTCTTCGACGCCTTCTCCTACCTCGCCTCGATGGTGTCGCTGGTGCTGATCAGGGCTCGTGAGGAGCGCCCGACGCCGCCGGCCACCAAGCGGCGGCTGCGCACCGAGCTTTCCGACGGCTGGCACTGGGTGTTCGGCGATCGCATCCTGCGTCCGTTGGTACTGATGGGCCCGGCGTGCAACTTCTGCATGGTGTCCATCCAGACCCTGTTCATCGTCTACGCCATTCGGGATGTCGGGCTGAGGCCCTTTATGCTCGGCTTCATCCTGTCCATGTCGGCGGTCGGTGGTCTGCTCGGGGCGTCGGTATCGCGCAAGGTGATTCAGCGTTTCGCCCTGGGGCGGGTGTATTTCGTGTCGATGACGGCGATCTTCCTGGCACCCGCGCTCATCCCGCTCGCCAGCGGTACCAAGCCGTTCGTCGCGGCTATGTTCATCGTCTCGTTCTTCGTCAGCTACCTGGGGCTGGGCACCGTCCAGGTCGTCATGATGAGCCTGCGCCAGACCTGCACGCCGGCCTCGCTGATGGGACGGATGAGCGCGGTGTTCCGGATGATGCTGTTCGGCGGGGGAGCGCTCGCCGGCCCGGTCAGTGGTTTCGTGGCCGGCGCTGTCGGCCTGCGTACCACGCTGGCACTGCTGGCGATCCTCGCCGTCGCACTGATCGTTCCGCTGGCGTTGTCGCCGGTGAGCCGGTTGCGGGAGCTTCCGCCACCGGCCGTCGAGCCGGACCCGGTGGCAGCCTCGTGACCATGCACGTCAGTGAGCTGTGGCGGTTTCCGGTCAAGTCCCTGCGCGGTGAGCAGCTGAGCACGGCGACGCTGACCGACGATGGCGTGGCCGGGGACCGGCTGGTGCACGTGCAGTCCGACTACGGGGTGGTGACCGCGCGCAGCAGGTCGGCGCTGCTCGGGCTCAGTGCCACCACGGCACCGGACGGACAGGTGCTCGTCAACGGATTGCCGTGGCAGGACCCGCGGGTCGCCGAGCTGGTCCGGGCCGCCGTCCGGGCCGATGTGGCGCTCGTGCCGTACCAGGGGCCGGAGCGCTTCGACGTGCTCAACCTGCTGGTGGCGACCGACGGCAGCATCGAGGCATTCGGCTACGACAGCAGGCGGCTGCGTCCCAATATCGTGATCAGTGGAGTGGCCGGCCTCGCCGAGCGTGGCTGGCCGGGCATGGCGCTTCGGGTGGGGGATGCCGTGATCGGCGTGTACTCGGTGCGCTCGCGCTGCGTCATCACCACCATCGATCCCGACACCGGTGAGCAGGATCCCGACGTGCTCCGCAAGATCCAGCGGGAGTTCGACCTGAAGCTGGCGCTCAACTGCTGGGTCGCGGCGCCGGGGGACATCAGGGTCGGCGACGAGGTCGAGCTGGTAGAGCTGGAACTGCCGAAGCCCGAGCCGAAGGGCTGGATCATCGGAGCTCCGTACACGCTCACCCGCGCGCCGGGCTGACGTTCTACAGGTAGCGCGTTAGCTGCCGGCGAGCTGCTGAGCCCGCGCGGTGACCCGGACCATCAGCTCGGCGGACCAGCATTCCACGGGCTGCCCCAGCTCGCTGATCGCCGTGTTCACCATGTTGTGAGCGGTGAGCAGGCTGACCGATCCGCCACACAGGGTCGTCACCGTAGCGGCCATGGCGTAGCTGGCCTGGTCGTTGCCGGAACCGGCAGAGATTGACTGGCCGCTGAGCAGCAGCAGGTCCATCGCGCTCAGGCGACCGCAGCTGACGAGGTCCGGATCGAGGGTGATCCGGTCGTAGGGCGGCAGCTCGGCCAGGGTGCGTCCACAGCAGGGTGAGAACGACTGGCCGTACAGCGGCTTGGCATGCAGTTCCTCTTTGGCCCTCATACGTCCCCCCGTATCGATCCCACGGCACCCCTTTATACCGTGGATCATGACGGTCGATGTACCAGATCTACTCTTATCAACAAGGCGATTCGCGATTAACTCCCGGAGACTCACAGGGCGCACGCAGCTGATCACACGCAGTTCATAGTTCACTGGTGCTCGTGCTCGCCGCTAGCGTGAAGTCTGTAGCGATCCACCTCCAGCAGCGCGAGGTTGTTCCGGCCGAGGGACCCCTGGGGTTGCCGATGTCTGACCCGGCGTGGGTACATTCGGCGGCGGTTACGTCGGGGTCGACGTGTTCTTCGTGATCTCCGGATTCTTGATCACCGGCCTGATCCTCAAGGACCTCGACAGCGCGCGGCTTCTCGTTCCTGGCGTTCTACGCCCGGCGGGCGCGTCGGATCCTGCCTGCTGCGACGCTGGTCCTGATCGCCACCGTCCTCGCCTCGGTAGCAGTGCTGCCACCGCTGCAGGCTCGGTCGGTGAGCACCGATGCTCTCACCACGGCGCTGTTCGTCGCCAATTATCGCTTCGCCGGCGTCGGCACCGACTACCTGACCACGACCGCGCCGTCGCCGCTGCAGCACTACTGGTCACTGGGCATCGAGGAGCAGTTCTACCTTTTCTGGCCGGCCATCCTGATCGCAACCGTGCTGCGCGGCCGGCGCCTGCACCGCCGCCGCGCGGTGCTGGTGGCAGTGCTCATCGCCCTGGCACTCGCGTCGTGTGCGATCGGCGTACGCCTCACCGACGGAAATCCGCCGTGGGGCTATTTCTCGCTGGCATCGAGGGGATGGGAGCTGGCCGTCGGTGGCCTGATGTCTCTGGCCGCTCCAGCGGTGGTTCGGTGGCCGCGCGGCGTTGCGGCGGCGATCCTCGTTGCGGGTGGTCACCGACCATCGACGGGTGGCCTGATCGGTCCCGGTCCGCTGTTGCGGACGAGGGTGCTGAGGTACGCCGGGTCGATCTCGTACTCGTGGTACCTGTGGCACTGGCCCGTGCTGACCCTCACCCGTGCCGTCCTCGGCCGGCCGCTGCCCGTGCCGGCAGCGCTGGCGCTGTGTGCTCTCAGCGCTGTGCTGGCTGCGTTCACGCTGCGCTTGCTGGAAAATCCGGTGCGCCGCTCGGCTCGGTTGCGAGCACGGCCGGCCCTTGCGGTGCTGCGCTCGTGGTCGGCGGCGTGGCCGTGTCGTCCCTGGCCTCGAACAGGATCGCGCCGCTGTCGGGACGAGGCGCCGCCGTGGCCCTGCGCGCCCTGACCGGTACGCCGACCGCGAGCGGGCGGCCGAGTACGCAGTCGCGCCGTTCAGGCGCCGCGGGCACGTCCGTGCCGGGTGAACTGACCGCGTTGAACGCCGCCGATGACCGGGTCGCAGCCGCCGTGGCCACGGCCCTGCGCACCCGGGCGGTTCCGGCCAATCTGGAGCCCTCGGTGGGAAGTGCGGCCGGGGACAAGGCGGCGCCGTTCGTCGACGGCTGCAACCT
Organism: Jatrophihabitans lederbergiae; assembly: GCF_031845305.1. Taxonomy (NCBI): domain Bacteria; kingdom Bacillati; phylum Actinomycetota; class Actinomycetes; order Jatrophihabitantales; family Jatrophihabitantaceae; genus Jatrophihabitans; species Jatrophihabitans lederbergiae. Next base: position 15,365 of record NZ_JAVREH010000035.1, read on the forward strand.
CTCGTGGACGGACACGGTGCAGCCGGAATGCTCGTACACCAGCGGGTCACCGAAGGTCGTCCTGTTCGGCGACTCGCACGCGGCTCAGTGGTTCCCGCCGCTGGAGCAGGTGGCCCGGCGCCGGCATTGGCAGCTCGAATCTCTGACGAAGACGACCTGCCCGCCGAACGACCTGCCGCTGTTCAGCCCGTACCTGGGGCGCGAGTACACCGAATGCCAACAGTGGCGGACCTCGATCCTGGCGCGGGTCCGCGCCGAACGCCCCACGCTGGTGGTCCTCGGGGTGGCCCGGCACTACGGCTCGGACTACCACTTGAGCGTCTACGACTCGCGTGGAATGCCGGCCTGGCCAGTACGGTCCGCCAGATCCACGCGATGCGTCACCGGGCGCAGTTGCCGCACTGAGCCGCTCGGCTCGTTGCCGTTTCGGGCCTGTTCTGGCTATGGGAGGTTGAGATGCTCAGCGGTCGCCATAGCGACCTGTGAGTATGTCAAACCACCTCCTGCGAGCCAAAGCTGCGTTGGCATCCTTGCCAGCGAGCGCGACCATGCGCGCTCCGGACTCTCGGACAGCTGCGATCTCCGCACGGTTGACGGCGATGTTCGAGTCGCGCGTAATGATGAGCCATCCGTTCGCGGCAGTCTCCGGTATCCATAGCGTGTCAGGGATCTGCGGCTGGGTGATACGACAAGGGAGGTCGTTGCCGGCGGTGGAGGACCCCTCCGGGATCTCCTGGGTAGGTGACATCGTTGCGGACTTAAACCAGGAGCTTGGCGAGGCCCAGCACATCGGCGTCGACGTAGTAGCGGACAGCAGCCGGGGGATAGGCGTGCTGGGTCTTCCGCCCGCCGCCGTCGGAACGCAGGCGGTCGATGAAGGCACGAAGTTCGTTCATTGGGACGCGGCGGTTTCGGTAGCTGCGTAGTAATCCAGCCTCGACGCACTCTGCCCAGGTCACTGCGCGGGAGCCGGTTGGCTAGCCGAAGGATTGGTTGTGAACCTTGCCGCGCTGGTCCCCGCCTTCGAGCCAGTAGTGGAGGGCGCCTTGAGGCAGGCCAAGCAGCCGAGCCGCTTCGGCTTCGGCTTCGGCTTCGGCGAACATCTCGCGATCAAGGACGGTGGCTTCGCTCATGGCAGTGCCCAGTTGACACGTCCCGTCCACGAATATGCGGAGAATGCCGCCGATACGGCACTGACTTGGAAGCACCCTCGGTCGCCTCGGCGACCAGGGTGGCCAGTGGGCCCCGTGGGACTCGAACCCACAACCTACGGATTAAAAGTCCGCAGCTCTGCCATTGAGCTAGAGGCCCGGGACACTGCGAACACCGTCCCGCCTCGTACAGTGTCTCAGATCCGGGCCGCCCGCGGAGCCCAAGGCCTCGTCTGCGGCTGGCCGCCGAGCCGAATGAATCCCTCCCGCACGGTGGCCTCCGCGCTCAAAAGCGCGCTTGCTACGCCGTAAAGGCGTAGATGGGAGGATGAGTGCTCGGAGCTGGCGAATGTTGAACCCATGCCTCCACGGGAGCGTGCGATGCTGCCCGCATGCTCACTGTGGGTGTCGATATGTCAGCCGAGGACCCACGCACGTAGTGCGCAGCTGGGGCTTCCTCGGCGTCGCTGCCGGCATGGCCTGGCCGAGAGGTGTTTCAATATTTTGACGAGACCTCGCGATTGAGCCATCATGGCGTCATGGACCCACAGGTGGGCAAAGTAGCCGTCGCCCCGACGGGGACCGAGACGACGCGCACGATGTCCGAAGTGGGCGTGCTGGTGCAGCAGCTCCGCCGCGAGGCTCAGCTGAGCATTGCCACACTGGCCGAGCGGGCCGAACTCAGCACCGGTCTGCTCAGCCAAATCGAGCGCGGCATCGGCAATCCGTCCTTCACCACGTTGATCAAACTGTCCCAGGCGCTCCAGGTGCCGGTCGGGCGATTCTTCGGCGGCCCCGACCGAGCTGGCTCGCTGGTGCGGCAAGAAGATCGCCGCCGGCTGATGCTGTCGGAGAACAATCTGATCTACGAGCTGCTGACCCCACACATGCATGGCCATCTAGGCATGATCAAAGCGCACATCGCGGCGGGGTGGACCAACGAGCAGGCCCCGTTCGTCCACGAGGGCGAGGAGTGCATCACCATCACCGAGGGTGAGCTGGTGGTCTGCATCAGCTCGACGGAGTACACGCTGACCGAAGGCGATTCCCTCACCTATGACTCGTCATTGCCGCATTGGTACCGCAATGCGACAGATCATCACGCGGTGCTGATCGGTGCCATGACGCCGCCGTCCTTCTGAGGCACTAGACCAATCCGAGCCGGCGACGGAGCCTTGCCCGAAATAGCTGGCCGACGACCATAATGGTCGCCGACATCCGGCTGACCGGAGCCGGCGGCGGCCGAAATGCTTGACAACCGTCGTTGGTCGCCATCATTATATTGCAACCCATTCAGTTCAATGAACGTGGTCATCAAGACGATGACGAGGCACCTCCCGCACTCCCGGTCCGGCGGGCCTGACCAGCACGCCGGACCGGGCCGAGGCCTCACAGCGCCGTACCTCAACTCGGCCCGTGTCGAGCCCAAGGCCTTGGCCGTGGGCTGATGCCGCATCCGCTTGAAAGGATTCCCATGAGAATCAAGCCAAGATCCCGCGCCGCTCTCGCGGTGGCGGTCGCAGCCGTGATGACGGTGTCGACCGCGTGCTCCGGGAGCTCCAGCAGCAAGTCCGGTGGTGGAGCAGGCGGTAACGGCACCGTGACGATGCACTTGGACGGGCCGCTGACCAGCTATGACCCCGCGAAGGGAAGTTCATTCCAGGACGCGGTCGCGATCTGGTCGATGTACGACCCGCTGGTGGACTTTGACTCGGACGGCAAGCTCGTTCCCGGACTGGCCACCTCCTGGACGAGCACGCCGACGTCGGCGACGTTCAAGCTGCGGGACGGTGTCTCGTGTTCTGACGGCACCAAGCTGACGTCGCAGATGGTGGTCGACTCGCTGAGCCGGTTCATGAACCCGAAGACGGCCGCGCCGTTCCTGAGCCTGGTGATCGGCGGCAAGAACACCGCAAAGGTCACGGCGCCTGACGCCAGCACGGTGAAGGTCACGCTGCAGAAGCCCTGGTCCGGTCTGGTACCCGGCCTCACCGCTCCCTACACCGGCATCATCTGCCCGGCAGGCCTGAAGAACCCGAGCGATCTGCTGACAAAGTCGTACGGAACCGGTCCGTACGTCGCCGCGAGCCAGGTCTCCGGCGCCAGCTACACCATGACCCGGCGAGCCAACTACACGTGGGGACCGAAATTCTCCAAGGCGCCGACCACCGGCAACCCGCCGAAGACCCTGGTTCTGAAAGTGGTTCAGGACGAGAGCACCCGCGCGAACCTGATGTCCACCGGCAAGCTGCAGATTGCAACCTACGGCAGTGACGCCTGGAACCGGTTCAAGGGCCAGCAGGGTTACAACGTGGTGAGCGAGGCGCAGTCCGACACCTGGCTGATGTTCAACGAGAACAAGGGCCATCCCACCGCGAACAAGAATGTGCGCAAGGCGATCTCGCAGGCGCTGAACCGCGACATGATCAACAAGATCCAGAGCTTCGGCTCCGGCCAGCTGATCAGCAACCTGGGTGAGTCCAGTTACGAGTGCTACGACCCGAGCCTGGACTCCCTGATTCCCACCTTCGACACTGCAGCGGCCTCGGCCACCCTCAAGGGCGTCAAGATCCGGATCATCGGCACCAACCTGCTCGCCGGTGGTGACGCGAACGGCTACCTGCTGTCGGCGCTGAAGGCGGCCGGCGCGGATGCCTCGGTGACGACGATGAACAACGAGACGTGGGTCGGTGACCTGTTCTCCGGCAAGAACGACTGGGACATCACGATCCTGGTGCTCGGCAACACCATCTCCAGCCTGCTGGAGGCCGGTGGCTTCGAGGTGGGCGCGGCGCCGCCGGCGGGTCAGAACCTCGGTGGCGTCCAGAACCCCGAGGCTGACGCGGCATTCGCCGAGGCCGGCGCCAAGGAAGGCGCCGCCAAGTGCGCCGCGATGTCGAAGTTCCAGAAGTCGCTGCTCACGAACAACGACGTGCTGCCCATCGCCACCGCACCGGTCAACACCCTCTTCACCGGTGGCACCAGTGGCGTGGTGGTCAAGGGCTTCGTGCAGCCGGGAACCATCCGGGTGAGCAAGTAGCGGCCCTCGCGCTGAGCCAGGAAGGGTGCGACCGATGACGCACACCAGAGCAAGAACCGTGCTGGCAGCGGGAAGACGAGAAATTACCGGCCGAGAGGGGAACCGATCGTGACGACCGACGCGCTGAGCTCGCAAGCACCACCGCCGAGCGCGGCGGTCCGTCCGGTCCGTATGTCGGGAGCCGCCGCCAAGTGGCTCCGCTACCTCCGGCGGCGGCTCATCGGGGTGGTGGCGGTGCTGGTCTCGGTGCTGGTGCTGACCTTCATGATCGTGCATTGGGTACCAGGCGATCCGGCGCGCAACATCGTGGGCATCACCGCCGACCCAGCAGCCGTGCAGCAGGTCCGCGAGGAACTGGGCTTGACGCAGCCGCTGTGGGAGCAGTTCGGGCACTACGTGACCAACCTGTTCCACGGCAACCTCGGCACGTCCTTCGTCGATCAGCAGCCGGTGACCGACATGCTCGCGCAGCGGTTGCCGCTGACCGCTCAGCTTGCTGTCTATGCCCTGGTCATTGTCATGATCGTCGGCTTCGCGCTCGGCATCGCGATCGGGGTGCTGCAGCGCAACCAGCGCGGCCGTGGTGCCACCGCCACCTTCACCGGTGGCTCCAGCCTGGTGGGGGCGATGCCCGAGTACATCACGGGCACGCTGCTCATCTACGTGTTCGCGCTTACCTTGCACCTGCTGCCTGTTCAGGGTGGCCAGGGGTTGAAGTCGATGATCATGCCGGCCATCTCGGTGGCGCTGGCCCCGACCGCGGTGCTCGCCCGTCTGGTACGCAACGAGACCGTGTCGGTGCTGTCCCAGGAGTACCTGATGACGGCCACCAGCAAGCGATTGCCGTGGCCGCGACTGCTGTTCCGGCACGTGGTGCCCAACGTGGTGACCAGCACGCTGACGCTGGGCGGTCTGCTGCTGGTGGCCCTGCTCGGCGGCACCGTCATCACCGAGAACGTCTTCAACATCGCGGGCCTCGGAACCGAGATCGTGCAGGCCATCCTGCAGAGCGATTACCCAGCAGTGCAGGGGATCATCCTGGTGCTCGGCGTGATCGCGGTACTGGTGAACCTGGCCGTGGACATCGCCCTCGGACTCCTGGATCCGCGGGTACTCGCTCGGGAGCAGTCATGACAACCATCGGCGTGGGCGCCGCGGGCGCCACTGATGAGTCGGCCGGCCTCACCGATCCCACTGGTCCCACCGGGGCGAACGCCGCCGCGAACCGCCGTCGACGCCGCCGGCTACCCGCACCGCTGATCATCGGCGCGACCCTGCTCACGCTCATCGTGCTGCTGGCGGTGGTGGCACCGCTGCTGTGGGGCTCCGGTGCCGAGAAGCTGAATCCGACGATCAGGGCGCACCGAAGCGGCGCGCACCCACTGGGCACCGACTCGCTCGGACGCGACGTCTTCTACCGGACGTTGGTCGCCACCCGGCTCACCCTGATCATGGCGGCAGCCGCCACCATCCTGGCCGTCGGCATCGGAACGATTCTCGGCGCGGGAATCGTGCTGGCCGGGCGCCGGGTCCGTAGCCTCGGCGGCCGGGTGATCGACCTGATGGTGTCCTACCCGCCGGTCATCGTCGCGCTGGCCATCACGGCCATCTTCTCGCCCGGCCGGGTTTCCGTCGTGGTAGCAATCGGAATCGCGTTCAGCCCGCAGTTCGCCCGCCTGATCAACACCCTGGCCAACTCGGTGTCCAGCAAGGACTACGTGACCATCGCCCGGCTGCTGGGACTGTCCCGGGGGCGCGTCCTGCGTCGGCACGTCCTGCCCAATATCGCCGCCCCGGTCCTGGTGCTGACCTCAGTCGGCTTCGCGACCACCATTGTCACGCTGTCGGGTTTGAGCTTCATCGGACTGGGTGTTCAGCAACCGTCCTATGACTGGGGTCAGCTGCTGGCATCGGGACTGCGCGACATCTATGTCAACCCGATCGAGGCACTCGGCCCGTCGCTGGCCATCCTGGTCACCGGGCTGGCCGCCGGCCTGCTCGGCGACGGCCTCGCCCAGTTCTGGGACCCGCGCCAGCAGGGCAGCCGCAGCCGCCGTTCGGCCCGCGCGGTGGCCACCTCGATGCCGGCTGTCGGCGAAAGCGCCGAGGACCAGTACCTCAGTGACCGCTCGCTGAGCGCGTCCCGGCAGCTCGGCGAGGCGACCGTTGCGGACCGTCCGGTGGTGGCCTCCATCCGCGACCTGCGGGTGTCGGCCAGCCGTGGCGACATCGACCTACCGCTCGTCCGGGGAGTGTCGCTGGAGATCCTCGCCGGTGAGATCGTCGGCTTCGTCGGCGAGTCCGGTTCGGGTAAGAGCGTGACAGCCATGGCGATCGCCCGGCTGCTCGCCCCGGAGCTGTCCTGGAGCGCGAAGATCCTCGAGATCAATGGGCGCGACCTGAGCGACAGCCACGCCAAGCCGCCGGTCGAACTCGCCAGCGACATCGGCATCGTGTTCCAGGACCCGTCGACCTGCTTCAACCCCGCATTGCATGTCGGCACGCAAATAACCGAGGTCGTCCGAGTACACAAGAAGGTTCCCAAGGACAAGGCCCGCGCGATGGCGATCGAGAAGCTTCGCGAGGCGCGGGTGTCCTCGCCCGAGACACGGCTCAAGCAGTATCCGCACGAGCTGTCCGGTGGCATGCGGCAGCGGGCGATGATCGCCATGGCGTTGCTGTCGTCACCGAAACTGCTCATCGCCGACGAGCCGACCACCGCGCTGGATGTCACGGTGCAGGCCGACGTGCTTCGCCTGCTGCACCAGATCAACCGCACGCACGACATGGCCATCCTGATGATCTCCCACGACATCAAGGTGATCTCGGCGCTGTGTCACCGCGTGTGCGTGATGTACGCCGGCCGCATCGTGGAGGAGCTGCCGGTCGCCGAACTGCGGGCCGGCCGGGTCCAGCACCCGTACACCCGGGCGCTGCTCGCGGCGACGCCCGCCGTGGCCGAGGGCTCGCGAGAGCGCCCGCTCGCGCCGCTGGCAGGCCGACCGCCGGCGCCCGACCGGTTGCCGCCGGGCTGCTCGTTCGTCGACCGGTGTCCGCTGGCCATGCCGGTCTGCGCCACGGTCGACCCCCGGCTGCTGGTGCACGGCGAGGGCGCGGTCGCCTGCCACGCCGTGAACGAGGTGCCGCTGCGGATCGGAGCTGACCATGGCGCGAACTGAACAACTGACCGCTCCGGTGCTGCAGGCCTCCGGGGTCAGCGCCGGCTACGGGTTCGGACCCAAGTCGGCGAAGGTGCTGCACAACGTCGACCTGGCGGTGTCGCCGGGCCAGACGATGGGCCTCGTCGGCGAATCCGGTTCGGGCAAGTCCACGCTGGCCAAAGTGCTCGTGGGCCAGCTCGCCCCGTCCACCGGAAAGGTGCTGCTGGCCGGAGCCGACGTCGGATCCATGTCGCGTCGTGAGCTACAGGCGGCGCGACGGACGATCCAGCTCATCCCCCAGGATCCCTACGCTTCCCTGGACCCGCGGATGACGGTCGGACGGGTGCTGCAGGAGGCGCTCAATCCCAACGGCCGCCGCAACGCCGCCGACAGCAGCCGGGTCACCGAGCTGCTGGAGACGGTGGCGCTCGACGGGTCCGCCGCGACCAAGCTTCCGCACGAGTTCTCCGGTGGCCAGCGGCAGCGGATCGCCATCGCCAGAGCGCTGGCGGTGGAGCCCAAGGTCATCATCGCCGACGAGGTGACATCGGCGCTGGACTCCTCCGTCCAGGCAGAGATCCTCAATCTGCTGCGAGCGCTGCAAGAAGCACAGGGTCTGGCCTACATCTTCGTGACGCACGACCTGTCCATCGCGGACTACATGTGCGACGAGCTCAGCGTGCTGTACCTCGGGCAGATCGTGGAGCAGGGCGGCAGCGATCTGCTGCGCCATCCGAACCATCCCTACAGTCGACTGCTGCTGGACAGCGTGCCGGACCCCGCGGGGAACTTTCTCGCCGCCGATGCCGTCGCCGTGCGTGCCACCTCCGACGAGCCGGCCGACCCCGCCCATCCGCCGTCGGGCTGCTCGTTCCATCCGCGCTGTGGCCGTCCGGGACGTACCGACTCCGACCTGCGGATGTGCACCGACGATGTCCCGGCGCTGATCAACCGGGGCGGCGCTGCAGATCGTCGGCGAACCGCCTGCCACTTCCCGCTTCTCATCGACGCCCTGCCACGAAAGGCCTGACCGTGTCGCTTGATACGACCCCCGTCACCCAGCCGCGGACCGACGGTTTCCAGCCCGCGAGCCTCGCCAGCTTTATCGATCTGCTCGGTGCCGATTTCAACGCCGCGGCGGACCTGCTGGTCTATGCCGCCAACAGCAGGGACGGCCTGCGCACCTGCGAGGAGTCGGTGCTCTGGGGCCGGTCCCTGGTCTCGGACGAGGCCCGCGTGCTGTCTTCGGCCGAGGGGTCACAGAGCAATCCGGTGATCTCGCCGGACGGCGCGACGGTTGCGTTCCTGCAGGAAGCGGCGGGGTGCTCCCAGCTGTGCGTCCTCGACCTCGCCAGCGGCAAGGTGCTCGCGCTGACCGACTTCGAGCGCGGTGTCGCCGCTGTTGCGCCACAGTTCTCACCGGACGGCCGGACGATCGTGTTCGCCGGGTGCGCCGAGCCCAAACGCGATCCCGCCAAGCCGTACCGGGTGACCCGGCCGGTCTGGCGCCGGGATGGCATGGGGTTGGTCGAGGACGTCAAGGCGGACCTGTATCTGGTGGCGGTGGGCGGCGGTGAGCCCAGCCGATTGACCTCGCACGACGGCATCGTGTCCGACCCGCAGTTCTCACCCGACGGGACGTCGGTGCTGTACGGCTGCTTCGCCGAACCGGGCTCCGCGGAGTTCGCCATCCGCGTCGCGGCGCTTCCCGGTGGGGGCGAGGGCTTCGAGGTCATGCGGGGCGAGTACCTGGTGTACCCGCCGGCCACCGCGTGGTTGCCCGACGGCCGGGTGCTGCACACGACGGCGTGGCAGGTCAGCCGGCCGCTGGATCTGGTGATCTTCGACCCGGTGACCGGTACCGCGACCAACCGCGGAATCGAGATTGCCGGGCAGATCTCGGGCTATCTGCAGCCCGCGATGAACGGGGCGCTGCTCGAGCCGCGGCTGCTGGTGGACGACGCGGGCGAGAACTGCCTGCTGTACGTCCAGAACGGCGGCCGGCTGGACACCTGCGCGATCTCACTGTCCGGACCGGTGACGGTGACGACGCTCGCGCCGGACGAGGCGTCGACGGTTCCGCTGGCGCTGCGCGGCTCGCAGCTGCTGCTGGCGCGGACCTCGTTCACCGCTCCGCTCGACCTGTACCTGTTCGACACGTCTGAAGCCGGCATCGGGGGCGGGGTCGAGGTAACAGCGGACGCCAGCACGCCGAGGCGGCTGACCGGCCTCAATGCTGCCGGTCTGCCACCGGCCCCGTTCACGGTGCGGCCACTGGCCTTCGAGGGCGAGGACGGCACCGCGGTGGAGGGCTGGTTCCTGGAGCCCACCGGCGGCGCGGGACCGTACCCGACTGTCCTCAACATCCACGGCGGCCCGTTCGCGGGCCACGGTCAGATGTTTTCCCTGGAGAACTACCTGTTCGCCGCCGCCGGACTCGGCGTGCTGTGCATCAACTTCCGCGGCTCCTCCGGCTACGGCGAGGCGTTTGCCCAGCCGCTATGGGCCGATTGGGCACACCACGACGCCGGTGACCTGCTTGCCGGCATCGACGCCGCGGTGGCCGAGGGCTGGGTGGACGGCGACCGGATCGGGTCGTTCGGGCTCTCCGGTGGCGGTTACCTCACCTCGTGGCTGCTGACCCACAGCGACCGCTTCAAGGCGGGCGTGGCCGAATGCCCCGTCACCGACTGGAACGGCATGGTCGGCTCCGACATCCCGCAGGTCATCGCGCGCTGGATGGGCAGCGACCCCGGCACCGGTCCGGAGGCAATGGCACTGTACGCCAAGGTTGCGCCGGCGACCTACGCCGCCGACTGCACCACGCCGATGCTGATCATCGTGCACGAGGCTGACCTGCGGTGCCCGGCCGGTCAGGGCGACGTGCTGTACAACGCCCTCAGCATGGCCGGGCGCGAGGTCGAGATGCTTCGGCTGCCGAACATGTTCCACACAGGCGTGTATGACGTTGCCGATCTGAGCGGCCGGATCATCCGAGCCGAGGCCGTGTTGGAGTGGCTCACCAGCCGATTGCTTTCCACCAACGACGTTAGCTGATCGCGCTCAGCTGCGTCGAACTTCCACCCGCTCCCACAGCGGGGCCTTTACCGACTGGAGATACCGATGTATGCCCATGTCAACGGAGTCGACCTCTTCTTCGATATCGAGGGGGGCGGCTATGTCCCCGAGGGGCCGACCGTCGTCGAGAAGCCGACCCTGGTGCTGCTGCACGGTGGCCCCGGCTGTGACCAGTCCTACTTCAAGCCCTGGCTGCTGCCGCTGACCGACCAGGTCCAGCTGCTGCTGGTCGACCACCGCGGCAACGGCCGGTCCGGACGGGTGGACGAGCGGACGTACACCATCGAGCAGATGGCCGACGATCTCGAGGCATTGCGCCATCACCTGGGGCTGGGCCCGATCATGGTGCTCGGCCACTCCTTCGGCGGCATGGTGGCCCAGGTCTACGCGCTGCGTCATCCGCAGTCGGTCAGCAAGCTGATCCTGTCCAACACCGCGCCGAGCGCCGACTTCTGGGAGGAGGCCCAGGAGATGGCGGACAGGATGGCGACACCCGAGCAACTGGCCGTGCTCCCCGCACTGTTCGAAGGGCGGATCACCTCGCAGGAAGAATTCGACCAGTGGTGGGAGACCTGCATGCCGCTGTACTTCCACAAGCCTGACGCGGCGATCATCACCGAGGTCGAGGGCCGGATGCGCGGTGAGGTCGTGGTGGCCAATTACATGATGGCCAACGAGATCCCGAAATACGATGTGCGGCCGGGGCTGGCCTCGGTGACGGCTCCGACCCTGGTCATCGCCGGCCGCTACGACTGGGTGACGCCGGTCAGCCAGTCCGAGGCGATCATCGAGGCCCTGCCGGGCGCCCAGTTGGTGATCCAGGAAGAGAGCGGTCACATGGGTTTCATCGAAGAGACCGAGGGATACCTCTCCGCCGTCCGGGCGTTTCTGTGACCTCGACCGGGCAGTTGATCCGCGACGTCCAGCTCATCGACGGCACCGGTGCGGCTCCGGTGGCGGGACAGTCGGTGGTGATCGAGGGCTCGAAGGTCAGCTGGATCGGCCCCACCCAATCCGCGCCCGCCTTCACCCCCGAGCGGGTGATCGACGGCGGCGGCAGGACGCTGCTGCCGGGGCTGATCAATGCCCACGTGCACCTCTGCAATGACGGCGCACCGGATCTTTTCGCCCAGGTCATGGGGGATTCCATTCCGCTGGCCACCCTGCGGGCTGCCCGCAACGCGCGGCTCACCCTGGAATCCGGGGTAACCACCGTCCGGGATTGCGGTGCGGCGAACAACATCGTCATCGAGCTGGGCCGGGCCATCGCCGACGGCCTCATCGACGGCCCGCGGGTTCGTGCCGCCGGACGGGTCATCACCATGACGGGTGGCCACGGCCACTTCATCGGTCGGGAGGCCGACGGTCCCGACGCGGTCCGGCAGGCCACCCGCGCCGAGATCAAGGAAGGCGCTGACTTCATCAAGGTGATGGCGACCGGCGGTGTGCTGACCCCCGGTGTCGATCCGGGCAACACCGCCCTGCAGTTGGACGAGCTGAGGGTCGTGGCCGACGAGGCGCACAACTCCGGCCGGCGGGTGACCACGCACGCGATCGGCAATGCGGGCATCAAGAACGCCCTGCATGCGGGCATCGACTCCATCGAGCACGGCTTCTACCTCGATGACGAGGCGCTGGATCTTGCCGTGTCACAAGGCACATTCCTGGTACCGACACTCATCGCCATCGCTTCCATCATCGATAACGGAGTTGATGCCGGCGTGCCGGCGTGGGTCGTGGCAAAGGCTGCGGAGCAGGCCGAGGCGAATCGCGCGGGCTTCAAGGCGGCGGTCGACTCCGGCATGAAGGTGGCGGCCGGCACCGATGCCGGGACGCCGTTCAACCGGCACTACGACATGGCTCGCGAGATGGCGATGATGGTCCGGTTCGGGCTGACGCCGATGCAGGCGATCACCGCCGCCACCCGCAATTCCGCTGAGAACCTCGACGTCCTGCACTCGGTCGGGACGATCGAGGTCGGCAAGCTGGCGGACCTGCTGCTCGTCGACGGTGACCCGAGCGTGGACATCGAGTCGATGAGCCGGGTGGTGCTGGTGACCAAGGACGGCACGGTGTATCGAGACGACACCGCCGCGGAGAAGAGCTGAGATGAGCATGCTGGACAGCTGGGTCGACGAGGTCGGCCTCATCGGTGGAAACGGCAGCGCGGTGAACCGGTTCGCCTGGACTCCGGAGCTGCTGGCCGCGTGCGAGTGGCTGGTCGAGCGGCTGCGCGAACTGGGCCTGAACGCTGAGATCGACGCCGCCGGCAACGTGATCGGCCGCTGGGACGTCGACGGTGCCGACGCGGGCACGGCGGTGCTCATCGGCTCGCACCTCGACACCGTTCCAGACGGCGGCCGCTTCGATGGCGCCCTCGGCGTGCTGTCCGGGCTGGAGGCTATCCGGCGGCTCAAGGCGGAGGGGTTCGGGCCCTGCCGCCCGCTGTGGATCGCTGCCTTCAACGACGAGGAGGGCGCCCGCTTCGGCACCTCGATGTTCGGCAGCACCGCCTTCGTCGGGGACGATCTCACCGCCCTACGCGATCGGGTCGGTGTGGACGGGGTTCCGCTGGCCGAAGCGATGCGCCAGCGTGGTTTCGACTTCGACGAGGTGCCGCGGGCGAAGGGTATCGACGGTGTCGGCTGCTACCTGGAGCTGCACATCGAGCAGGGCCCGCGGATGGAGGCACAGTCCCTGGACACCGCCGTGGTGACGGCCATCGTCGGGATCGGCGGCTACCGGGTGACCCTGCGCGGTCAGACGAATCACGCCGGCACCACGCCGATGGGTGAGCGCCGGGATGCGCTCACCGGAGCGTCCCGGGTGGTGCTGGCGTTGCGTGACGCGGCCCTGGCCTCCGGGGACGTCACCGCCAACGTCGGGCGAATCGAGGTCCGCCCCGGTGGTACCAACGTCATTCCCGGCGAGGCTGTCTTCTTTGTCGATATCCGTACCGCGAACCCGAACATCTTTCCCACTCTGGGCAATCTGGTTCGGGACACGGTGCGGACCGCGGCAACCGCGGAGGGCTTGACGGCCGAGATCGCTGTTACCTACGAGCATCAGCCCGTTCCGATGGACAGCGAGCTGCAGGAGCTGCTCGGACGTGAGATGGAGGCCCAGGGGCTGGCGTGGGCCTCGCTGAGCAGCGGCGCCGGGCACGATGCCCAGGTGCTCGCGCCGCACGTCCCGACCGGCATGCTGTTCGTGCCGAGCCAGGCCGGGATCAGTCACGCGCCGGAGGAGTTCACCCCACCTGGGCAACGCGAACCGGGCGTCAGCGTGCTGACGAGCGTCCTGAAGACGCTGCTGCTCAGCGAGAATGCCGCGGTAGGAGCGATCGCATGCTGAAGTACAACACCTTCTCGATCACCGCCCGCTGTCAGCGCACCGGCGAACTCGGCGTCGCGGTATCCACCAAGGTCCCGGCGGTGGGAATGCTCTGCCCGTTCGTACAAAGCAAGGTCGGCGCGGTGGCGACGCAGTCCTGGGTCAATCCCTACCTCGGCATCTGGGGCTTGGAGTACCTGGCGAGCGGGCACATCGCGCAGGAAACGCTGGAGTACCTGAAGACCAGGGACGCCGGCATCGAGGGCCGGCAGTTGGGCATCGTGGATTCCGCCGGCGGAAGTGCCGCGTTCACCGGCTCGGAGTGCGACACCTGGAACGGTGACCTGACCGGCCCGAACTACGCCATCGTCGGCAACATGCTGGTCGGGTCAGAGACGCTGGAGGCCATGAAAGTGGACTTCGAGGGCGACGCCTCCCGGCCGCTGGTGGAGCGCCTGCTGTCTGCCCTCGCGGCCGGGCAGGCAGCCGGCGGTGACAAGCGCGGTCGGCAGTCCGCGGCGGTGAAGGTGTACAGCACCGAGGCGTATCCGGCGCTGGACCTGCGGGTGGACGAGCACTCGAACCCGGTCGCCGAGTTGCAGAGGGTGTACGAGGTCGCCCGGACCGATCTGGTTCCATTGATCGAGATGCTGCCCACGCTTAACCGACCGGAAGGTAATTTCGACAGTGACCGGCAACGGGAGCTGGGACTCCTGCAGGACCAAGCGGACTAATCAGTACCTCAGTGCAGTAGCCAGTAGCCAGACACGAGACCGGAGTGCCGACGATGACATGGCCTATCGAAGAAGGCGTATTCGAGCTGGGTGACCTGGAGGTGGAACGGGGCGGCGTCATCGCAGACGCCCGGCTGTCCTGGCAGAGCCATGGCACCCTGAACCAGGCCCGGGACAACGTCATCGTCTATCCCTGCAGTTACACCGCAACCCACGAGGACCTCGCCTGGCTGATCGGACCCGATCAGATCCTCGACCCTGAGCGCTGGTTCATCGTCATTCCCGACATGTTCTCCAACGGGCTGTCCTCCGGAGCAGCGGATACCCCTGACTTTCCCGGTGTCGTCACGATGTATGACAACGTCCGGGCCCAGCACCGGCTGCTGACCGAGCACTTCGGCGTCGAACGGGTGGCAGCCGCGTACGGGTTCTCGATGGGCGCCGGTCAGGCCTACCACTGGGCGGCGGCATTCCCCGAGGCGGTCGACCGGGCCATCGTGGTGTGCGGCAGCGCCAAGACCTCTTTGCACAACAAGGTTTTCCTGTCCGGACTGCTCCGCACCCTCGAGGCGGCTCCGGAGTACCAGGGCAACGGCCAGTTCTCGGCAGAGCCCCGTGCCGCGCTGCGGGCGTTCGCACACATCTACGCGGGCTGGGGTCTGAGCCAGGACTTCTACCGGGCCGAGCTGTTCCGTACCGCCCTGGGCGCACCCGATCTGGAAACGTTCCTGCGGACCGGGTGGGAGGACATGTTCGGCGCGTACCGGGCCGCCAACATCTACGCCCAGGCCCTGACCTGGCAGGAGGCCGACATCAGCGCCGAAGCCCGGTACGGCGGGGACCTCGGTGTCGCGCTGGAGGCGATCCAGGCCCGGGTCCTGCTGCTGCCGAGCGAGACCGACCTGTACTTCCGGGTGGCCGACAACGCCGCCGAGCTGGAGCACCTGGCCAAGGGCGAGCTGCGTCCCATTCCCAGCATCTGGGGCCACCGGGCGGGAAGCCCACAGGGCATCGAGCGCGAGACAGAGTTTCTTCGACAAGCCGTCACCGACTGGCTGGACTCCTGAGCAGTAAGGTCGCGGACATGACGGCTGACGCTGAGGTGCTGAGCTTCCGGCCGAGCGCGGAGCAGTTCGTGTGGACGTTCGGCGGAGCCGCGCCGATGGCCCGGATCCGTCCGGGCAGTGTCCTGGAGGTCTTCACCGAGGACTGCTTCGCGGGCCGGGTGCGGTCCAAGGACGATCTGGTGTCGCAAGTGTGCGACTTCCCGTTCCTGAACCCGCAGACCGGCCCGTTCTACGTCGAGGGGGCGGAGCCGGGGGACACACTGGCGGTGCACTTCGTGTCGATCGAGCCAGCGCGGGACTGGGCCGCATCGAGCACGGTGCCGCTGTTCGGCGCGCTGACCTCGACGACCGCGACGGCCACCTTGCAGCCACCGTTGCCCGAGCGGGTGTGGATCTGGCAACTCGACCGCGAGCGCCGCACCTGCCTGTTCAACGCCGCCGACAGCGACCTGCGGGTGGAGCTGCCGATGGATCCGATGCACGGGACGGTCGGGGTGGCGCCGGCGAACCTGGAGGTGCGCTCGGCGCTGGTTCCCGATGCGCACGGTGGCAACATGGACACTCCGGAGATGCGGGCGGGAGTCACGTGCTACCTCGGCGTCAACGTCGAGGGCGCGATGTTCAGCCTGGGTGACGGCCATGCGCGCCAGGGCGAGGGCGAGACCTGCGGGGTGGCCGTCGAGACGGCGATGAACTCGGTGGTGATCGTCGACCTGATCAAGGGTCAGCCGACGCCGTGGCCGCGGCTGGAGTCCGATACCTATGTGATGTCGACGGGTTCCGCTCGCCCGCTCGAGGATGCCTTCCGGATCGCCCAGCTGGACCTCGTCCGGTGGGTGGCGCGCGATTCCGGCCTCAGCGAGCTGGACGCCTACCAGCTCTTGACCCAGACCGTGGAATCACCACTGGCCAACGTCTGCGACGTGAACTACACCTCGGTCGCCAAGGTTCGCAAGGACTTTCTGCCGCCCAGGACGTCCGGTTACGGAGTGCATGAACGGCTCCGAGCGCAGGCCGAGCGCTACCTCAGCGAGCACTAGGCAAAAGCTCCACGTCGAGCTCGTCCAGCACTGCCGGGTCGGCGAGCAGTTCGATGGCGGTGACCGTGCCGTCGACGACCGTGAAGTTGAACACCACTTTCAGCTGGCCACCGACCAGCCACGCCGCACCGGCTGCTCCGTCGATCAGCGCCAGCCGCGCCGCTTGGGCTCGCCCACTGAAGGTCTCGGCCACCGCCGCGGCGCCGCGGACCTCGGCTGCCGCGCCCGCGAGCACTGCGGCGGCGTCGGCGCGCAGCATCGCATCCGGGTGCAGCAGTGCCAGCAGTCCGGCGAAGTCCCCGTTGCGCGACGCTGCCAGGAACGCCGCGACGACCTTCCGCTGCCGGTCGGGATTGCGCTCGACGCCGGGCGCGCCGCGCACCCGGCGGCGGGCCCGGCTGGCCAGCTGCTTGGCTGCGTCGCCCGAGCGGCCGAGCACGGTGGCGACCTCGTCGAAGGGCACCGCGAACAGATCGTGCAGCACGAACGCGACGCGCTCCGCCGGGCTGAGGGCGTCCAGCACGACGAGCAGCGCGCCACCGACGGAGTCGGCAAGCACGGCTTCGTGCTCGGGGTCGCCTCCGTCCGAACGCGGTGCCGGCAACGATGCGGTCAGCTCGTCCCCGAGGACCGCTTCGCGGCGCGTGCCGCGCGAGCGTAGCTGGTCCAGGCAGATTCGCGACACGACGGTCGTCAGCCAACCACTGAGGTTCGCTACCTGGTCGGCATCGGAGCGGCTCAGTCGCAACCAGGCCTCCTGGACGGCGTCCTCTGCCTCCGGTTGCGAGCCGAGCATCCGGTACGCCATCGCCTGCAGGCGCGGACGGTCCTGCTCGAAGCGCTGCGTCAACGGCGCGGCATCGTGGGATGTCACCTTCTGCGCCCCGCTCGCGTCATAGCGATGACGATCTCAACCGGATCGTGTATCCGCAACAAGCTTCGAGGAGCACCCGATGACCGAGGGCATTCGAACCGTGATCTACCCCGTACGCGATCTTCGCGCCGCGAAGGCGCTATTCGGCGCGCTGCTGGGGACCGAACCCGTGATGGACGAGCCGTACTACGTCGGGTACGCGACCGGGAATCAGCACATCGGCCTGGACCCGTCCGGGCACAGCCAGGGCCTGACCGGTCCCGTCTGCTACTGGCAGGTGAGCGACATCAACGCCGAGCTGCAGCGGCTGCTCGGCGCCGGTGCTAGCGAGCAGAATCCGGTGAAGGACGTCGGTGGCGGCAAGCTGATCGCGACGGTGACCGACCCGGACGGAAACGTGATCGGCCTGATGCAATAGAGCTGATCGCGCTCAGGTGCCCTCCAGGGTGCGAAGCACGTCGGTGAGGTCCCAGTGGATCGCGGGAATCTCCGCGAAGTCCAGCCCTCGGCGCTGGATGTCCAACTGGTTGCCGATCACGTGACGCGCCCGATAGAACTGCTCGCGCAGCTCAGCACCAGCAGTGCTGACCGTGCTGGCCCGGGTGCCGTAGCCGGCGAAGAAGGCATCCTGTTCGGCCTGCGCCAGGTGCCGAACCCGGTCCAGGGGAACGTCACCGAGCGGGTCACCCCAGCAGGCACGGTCGCTGTCGAGCACTCCGGTGATGGTGGGCTCGGCAGCGGCCGGGTCGATCAGAAGGTTAAGGGTCCACAGATCGCCGTGCAGCAGCCGCGGTCCGGGTATGTCGTCGAGCACCGCCCGATGGCGGCGGGCGAGTTCGATGATCCGCCGGCAACCGTCGGGGTCGAGGCCGGCGTCGACCTGGTCAGCGGCCAGCGCCTCGAACTGGCTGACCAGCTCCTGGCTCCAGGTGTCGTGTCCGGGGTCGGCCACCGGCCCGAAACGATCGCCGCGGACGTCGTGGATGGTGCGCGTGATGGCGCCCAGTTGCCGGTAGAACGGCAGCCACTCCGACCGCGGGTACGCGGTTAGGCCCAATACCGTTCAGTTAAGCTTACAGCGGTGTAGTTTGGTGGTATGCCTCGTGCTGGGTGGGTGAAGCCGGAGTCGGATCGTCGGTTGTCGGATTTGGTGTCGGTGGGGGTGTTGACCCGGGTGTT
>NZ_JAVREH010000036.1:0-31737 GCF_031845305.1 Jatrophihabitans lederbergiae
CCGATGCACGATCTCGTTCGTCCCGACACCCTCGTCGGCCAGCAACACGATCCGCGCTCGCTGGGCCAACCCCGCCGGCAGCGACGGCGTCCGCGTCCAACGGGTCAACTCGGCGCGGTCCTCAGCGAGCATCTGCACGGCAACAGTCAACGACATACACCATGCTACCGCGAGGTACAGCTACTTCATTCACGCAACACTAGCGGATCGATCCTGATATCGAGCACCCCTCCACGAGGACGTTTGACGAGTTTCTGCTTGTTCTTGACTGTGGCAGCGTCAGTGGGACCCACTCGGACGGTTTAAGCCAGACCCAGGGCACGGAGGCGAGCCAGTCAAGGTGCTCGATATTGCGTGAACACCCAGCGACCGATCGCCGACTCCGACGCCTTGAACTCCTGATCCGCCACGTCGATGTGTGACTTCGCCTTCTGGGTTTCCGCCAGATGGGGCAGGCTAGGGCACTGGCCGCAGCGGCGATTCGGCGTAGGGGTCGCTGTGGCACTCCGATCCCACGCGCGCACCCGGGAGCGCCGATATTCCCCTATATCGGGGCGGTATCTACCGCTCAATTGAACGGATGCACGCCTGGTTTAACGTGTGATTGCGGTGTTCGGCAGGGTCGAGGAACATCGCTCGCATTCGGTTCACACCGACACGCAAGTTCAGAGACACGCTCGACCACCTGCTTGATCGTGCGAAAGAATCAGGCGACGTGCGTAGCGACCTCGACGCAACCGACGTGATTCTGCTGCTCGGAGCACTATCGCGCATGCCCCCTCCCAGTGGGAACCCCGGCCAAGAAGGGCCCTCGCGGTGATTCTTCAAGGCTTGCGCGCACGGTGATCACACAGTCGAGAGCAGCGTCGTGATCGCCGTGTACCTTGTTTCGACGATTGAAACCAGCACCCGCAAGCAAAACGTTGACCGGGCCACCGAACCAGCCCGCGAACGATCCTTGGGCGGCAGGTGCAGCACGGTCCGGTTTGCTCGGGGGTCCGACGTGTTCGGCGGAAGCTGCGGGGATTAGGCCTGGATGAGGTCGGCTGAGACGGCCCAGAGGCGCTGCGCGGCAGCGGGATCGAGGGCCCATTGCTTGACGCCGTGGGGATGCTGTGCAAGTTCTGCATTATCCGGCACGGTGTAGGCCTCTTGCGCGTCGTCGAGGTAGTGGCCTCCCGTTCGCGCGAATTGGGGGGCGACAGCGGCGACGATGCTGGTCGCGGCTCCCTGTTCGATCGTCTTGTATGTGAAGACGCCGGCGGCCTCGGCCGCATCGAGCGACTCCTTCTGCTGGGGTGTGAAATTGCGTTGCAGTCCGGTCGCGACGCCGCCAGGGTTAACCGCGTTGGCGACGATGCCCTCGGCCGCCCAACGGCGTGTGGCTTCGACGGCGAACAGGGAGTTCGCCGTCTTGGACTGGGCGTAGGCGATCTGGGGTTCGTAGCTGCGACGTGTGAAGTGCAGGTCTTCGAAATCGATGTTCGAGCGCATGTGCGCGGTCGAGCTGAGGGAGACGATTCGTGCTCCGTCGCGTTGGGAGGCTCCTTGGGCCAGGGCGTCGTGCAGGCCGGTGGCGAGGACGAAATGGCCGAGGTGGTTGACGGCGAATTGCAGTTCCCAGCCTTCCAGGGTTCGTTCGAGGCCGCCGGTGACCAGGCCGGCGTTGTTGACGAGCAGGTGAAGCGGTCCGTCCCACGCCTCGACAAACCGTGTGATGGTGCTCCTGGCGGCGAGGTCAAGGCGGAGGACTCGGGGCCGGATCGCTCCGGTCGACTTCGCGATCGTTTCGGCGACGGCGGTGCCTGCGGTTGTGTTACGAACGGCGAGCGTCACCTGCGCGCCGCCGGCGGTAAGTGCCCGGGCGGTTTCGACGCCGATGCCGGAGGAACCTCCAGTGACGATCGCCCGGAGACCGGTGAGGTCGACGCCGTGGAGCACCTCGTCCGCGGTCGTGGAGGCACTGAACGGCGTCGAAATGAGCTCGTGGTTGGACATAACCTCACTATACGCATTAGTCAACTGTTGTAAACTATGCTTGGCGTTCCTATGCTAGTTCCATGAGCAGTCTCGATGTTGGCCCCCTCTCGTCGACGGTCGTGGAGACCGACCGTCGGGCCACGGTCCTGGAGTCGGCGCTAGTCACGTTCGCGCGGTTCGGGTACCGGAAGACGTCCATGGAGGAGGTGGCGCGGGCGGCTCACATCTCCCGGCCCGGGCTTTACTTCCTCTTTGCCTCCAAGGAGATTCTGTTCCGTTCCGCGGTGACCCATGCCTTGGAGCAGGACATCGCCGAGGTCGAACGTGTGCTGGCCGGCACCAACCGACCCCTCCATGAGCGGCTTCTTGAGTCCTTCGACCAGTGGGCCGGCCGCTACGTTGGCCCGCTGAGTCGCGACATCTCGACGGTCATCGAGGAAAACCCCGACCTACTCGGAACCATTGTCCAAACCATGCCGCGGCGGTTTGAGGAATTAGTTGCAGACGCGATCTCCGTCGAGTCAGAGCGAAAAACGGCCACGAAGGTCACGCAGACATTAATCAGCACATCGATCGGCATCAAGCATCAGGTCGACACGCGAGGCGTCTACCTCGAACAACTCAAGGTCGCTATCGATCTCCTCGCGCGCTGACGATGAAAGCCCTGCGCACCTGTGTGATGGCGCCGGCGACGTGGAACTATCCAAGGCAAACGAGGAGTGAGACGGGCGGTCCGATAACCAAGCGGGAGCTTGACGCGTGGCTCGCAGCTCCGGCCTTGGTCGCCCGCCGAGGCCTGGCATGTTGCCGTCTACGGCCCCCCGTTATGGCAAGCCTCTGTCTCCAGGGTCAGTTCGCGGTGGGTGCAGGCCCGAGTAGCGCTCCTCCGTCGATAACGAATTCGGCGCCGGTGCTGAAGGAGGACGAGTCGCTAGCCAGGTAAAGAACCAATTCGCTCACCTCCCGCGCTGCTCTCCTTGCCGTGGGATCACCTGGTGGGCCGTGGCCTCGTCGGTGAGGTGGGCCGACAGGGGCGTCTTGATGATTCCAGGGTGCACCGAGTTGACCCGAACGCCGGTGCCGGCCATCTCCAGCGCGGCGGTCTTGGTCAGCCCACGTATCCCCCATTTGCTGGCCGTGTAGGCCGGCGGCCCGTAACCGGCCGCGAGACCGGCGATGGAGGAGATGTTGATCACTGACCCGCGGCCCTGGGCTCGCATCACTGGCAGGACGGCCGCCATGCCGAGGAACTGGCCGACCAGGTTGATCTCCAGGGTGAGCCGGAAGTCTGCGGCGGCCCACTGCTGCTCATCGGTGACGTCCAGGTGGACATAGCGCGCCGCTGGGCCCAGCTCGGCGGCTAACGCTTCGCCCTGTTCGTCTCGAACATCGCCTAGGACCACGTAGGCGCCCTGAGCGACCAGCGCCCGCACGTGGGTGGCGCCCATCCCCCCGGGCGCCACCGGTGACGATCGCTGTCTTGCCGTCCATCGTGCCCATGCTGTGCTCCTCTGTTCGCGACGGCGCGACCGGCGTCGGGGTGGCTGAAAAGTGGTGTGCTGCTGACGAGCCCCAGCCGGCGGGGCTGATCGCCCGTCCCGCCCGGCGGGAATTGGGTCGGGTCAAGCCTGGTAGATGCGCCGCAGCCACCGCATCCGGGCGGCGCGTGCGTCTTGGGAGAGTTGGGTGTGGGGGCGAGGACGTCGAAGCCGTGAAAGCCGCCGGGCCATACGTGTAATTCGGCGACGCCTCCGGCCTGCCAGATCCGGCTGGCGTAGGCGATGTCCTCGTCGCGGAAGGTTTCCGCGGACCCGACATCGATGAACGCCGGTGGTAACCCGGACAGGTCGGTTGCCCGCGCGGGTGCGGCGTAGGGCGAGACGTCCGGTCCACCGCGGTCGGACCCGAGCAGCGCGGTCCACCCGGCCTCGTTGGCGGTGCGGTCCCAGTTGCCGACCCCGGCCACCACGATCCTCTCTGGATCCACGCCAAGTTCGTCGGCATGCTCGGCGGTCCACACCAGCCCGGCGTAGCAATCCTTGATCGGCGCGGGTGGGGGGACTCGGGCGCCAGTCGGTAGTCCACCGAGACGACCGCGCAGGACAGTTCTTGCGCCAGGTCGAGCATGTCGGTGATGCCGAGCCGGTTGTCGCCCATGACCATTCCGCCGCCATGGATGTAGTAGATGACTCCGGTCGGGATATTCGTCGTGGTGACGGGCGGGCAGATCAGCAGCGGTACCCCGGGGGCGCCCGGTGGCCCCGGGATCACCCGCTCGGTCACCGCGTAGGCGCCGCCGCGGCGTAGGTTCTCCTCGCCCGGCGGGGGCGGCGCGGCGTCGGCCCGCGCAGGGCCAGGAGCATGTCCAGCGTCAGTGACGGCGGAACGGCCTGGTTGATCGCCGCCAGCACCGCGATCAACTCCGTGTCGAAGGGGCTCTTCAAGGTTAAGGGGGCAACGTTCTTGAGGTTGCTGTTGCCGCCCGGTGGTTCCGGGTGCAGATCAAGCGTATTCGGCGGTGGCCGTTGGCCGAGTTTCGGTAGCCGCAGGCCGATCGCTTGGACTGTTTGACGAGCCGGTTCAGTCCTTCGGTGCGGGCGTTGGTGATGCCGGTGTGCAGGAAGGCCAGGATCGCGGGCCACCACGTCTCGACGGTCGTCGCCAGGGTGCTCAGCTCGTCAATGTCAGAGCCGGCGCACCAGCTGTAGAACGAGTGCAGCCGCGCCGCGACGTCCGACTTGCTCGCACCGGTCCGCGCCAGGGCGAGGAGGTTGCGCAGCTCCTCTTTCGCGATCCACGCGGTCAGGATCTCGTCGGTGGTGTCGGAGGCGATGACACTGTCGAACATTGCCTGAAACGCTTTCTCCGACAGCCGCTGCCGGCCGGTGAGCAGCCTGCGCCGGTTGGCCCACGCCGGGTCTGCCTTGCGGCCTCGGCGGCCTTCTTGGTCCCAGATCACCCGGCGGCGGACGGCGGTCACAGCCGCGTTGGCCAAGGCGACGACATAAAAGTGATCGACCACCAGCACGGCGTTCGGGAGCAGGCCCGGGGTGCGGACGGCCTTGGCGTAGACCGCGGCCGGGTCGATCGCGACGAACCGGATCCCGGCCCGGAACTCCGGCGTGCGCTGCTGCAACCAGTCCACTACGCAGGCGCTGGTGCGGCCCTCGACCTGCCCGAGCAGTCCCTGGGTCCCGGCGAGGTCGACGAAGCCGGTGTCCCACGCATCGGTCCGCAACCACCGTCCCGACTCGGGATCCTGGTTCCAGCGGGGCTTGCCTCGGCGGGTCTCATCGATCCCGAGCGCACTCGTCGGCGCAGGCTCGCCCAGCTCCCGCCTGGCCAGCTCGATCACCGCCTCGTGCGCGGTCGGCCACGACAGCCCGAACGCACACGCGACCTCGGCCACGCAGCGGCACGCGTCGCCGACCGCATTGCCCGCCGCGCGGCGCAGGCGACCCGTCGTCCTTCGGCGCGCCGGCACCTCCGGCACGGACTCCGTGAACGACAACCGCCCGCACAACGGCTCCACGCAACGCCATCGCCGCTTATGCCACACGATCGAGATAAAGCCTTCTCCATACGGCTCCATACGGCAGATCCCGCGGCCTGGTGATGACCCGGCCCTTCACCGACCTCGAGACCACCCCGCACGACGGGCACCCCGCCGCGGTCTCGTCATCGGTCTGGACATGCACCGTCCTGGCGCCGAACTCGTCTCGGCTGACCTGTCTGACCCAGAATCCGGGCAGCCCAAACAACACAGTCGTATCCTCATGCACAGCCCGTGGCCTCTCGTCGTCTGCCGTGTCGCAACAGCAAGACTTCAAGAAGCCGCGGGCCCCACCCGCAGGCGCGCCGGAACCCAAAAACTAGGTCATTGCCCGGTTAAGTTTGAAGAGCCCTTTTGAGGCCGTCACACACGACGAAGAAGATGTCATTGACGCCGCGGTTGCGCAGGTCGGTGAGCACCGCCATCCAGAACTTCGCGCCCTCGCCGCCGGTGCCAGCCCAGAGCCCAAGGATGTCGCGCTCGCCGGCCAGCGTCACGCCGATGGCCGCATAGAACGGGCGGTTCGCGACCTGCCCGTCGCAGACCTTGACCACGATCGCGTCGAAGGGGGCACCTCCCTGCACGAAGTGCTTGGGGGCAAGATCGCCGCGTAGGTCGAGTCGAGCGGGCGCACCGCCCAGTCGTTCATCTCTTCGATCACCTTGTCAGTGATCCGGGAGATGGTCTCCTTGCTGACCGAGGCACCGTAGATCTCGGCGAAGTGCGCGGAGATCTCACCGGTGGTCAAACCCTTGGCATAAAGCGACAGCACGACCTCATCGACGCCGTTGAGCCTTCGTTGCCGCTTACGCACGATCTGCGGCTCGAAGGTGCCCGCCCGGTCCCGCGGCACGTCGATGTCCACGTGCCCGGTGCTCTCGGTGAGCACGGTCTCGGCGCGGGTGCCGTTACGGATGTTGCCCGTCCCGGCGCCGGCTGGGTCGTGCCTCTCATAGCCCAGGTGCTCGGGTCTCCTCCTCGTTCAGAGCAAACTCGAGCACCGTCTTGGTCAGCTGCTTGAGCAGCCCGTCCGGGCCCGTCAGCGACAGCCCCAGCTCCTTGGCCAACCGCACCAGCTCGACCGCAGCCTGCTGCTCAGCCGACTGCTCCGAGTCCTTCTTCTTCGCCACGCCATCCAGTGTCGCCGTCATCAGACGCCAACCCTTCTCGCCGAGCTCCCGCTCGACGTGTCAGGCCGGAAACACCGCTTTCAGGACAGTCCCCCAGAATCCGCCGTTCGGCTATCGGAACGGTCAGTCATCGGATTGGTTGGCGGGCTGATCACGACTCCTGCCGGCACGGTTTCTTCGTCTGTGGGCGACGCCCGGCCGCAGTGGTGTGGATCAACATTGTTGGCTTCACCAGGGGGCGGTGGTGTTGTCCCAGGAGAAGAAGCTGGCGGTGGGCCCGTCGTCGGGCAGGAGTGCGAGCCGGAGCGCTGCGGTCGCTGCTTGGGCCGGGTCCCCGCCGCTGGTGGCTGCGCGGCTGTTGAGGTTGGTGGCGCGCAGGCCGGGCGCCAGTGCGTTGACTTTGACGCCATCGGTGGTCAGGGCCTGCGCGTAGTAGACGGTGAGGGCGTTCAGGGCGGTCTTGGAGGAGCGGTAGGCCGCGGCCACACCGTCTCCCATGCGGTGGTCGAACTGGGGGTTGGGGCCGGTGCTCCACTGTAGCGACCCGGTGCCGCTGGAGATGTTGACGATGCGCGCGTGCGCGGAGCGGCGCAGTGCGGGCAGGAAGGCATTGGTGACAGCGACCACGCCGAAGACGTTCGTCTCGTAGATGCGGCGGAAGGTGTCGACGTGCGTCTCGGGGGCGGTCGTGTTGTCGCCGCTGATGCCGGCGTTGTTCACCAGTACGTCGAGGTCGCGGACGCGGTCGGCAGCGGCGGTGATGGAGTGGGGGTCGGTGACGTCGAGGTGCAGCAGGCGCGCCTTGCCGCCGAGCTCGTCCACCGTGGCTTGTCCTCGCGCTGCATCACGGGCCCCGATGTGCACGGTGAGCCCTGCGGCAAGCAGTTGACGAGCGATCTCCTTGCCGATACCGCTGTTGGCGCCGGTCACCACGGCGACGGTGCCTGCAGTCGAGCTCTCGTCGTGATTAGTGGGCGTCGCGTGAGCCGGGGTGGTCCCGGTCGTCGGCACCGTGTCGGGCATGGCTGCTCCTAGAGATTTCCAACACCAACGGTTGAGTTGGACGTTGCCCACCGTACGTCGGGGTGGAGACATCTGCAACGTCGTCGTTGGACTCGCCTAGAGTGGCGGCATGGCCTGGGACACCGAGGGGACCCGCAGACGGCTCAAGGAGGCGGCGACCGCTGAGTTCGCCGAGCGGGGACTCGAGGGCACAACGATGACTCGTATCGCCGAGCGAGCGGGCATCAACAAGGAGCGGCTCTACAGCTACTTCGGCGACAAGCAGGCCCTCTGGGAGACCGTCCTGGGCGACGAGCTCGAGCGACTGGCTCGCGCCGTGGGTGTGCGCGGCGTCGGCCTCGACGACATCGGCGAGTTCGCCGGGGCGACGTATGACTACCACGCCCGACATCCCGAGCTCGCGCGGCTGCTGCAGTGGGAGGGTCTCGGCCACGCTCCCGCGGCCGACGCCGAGCGGCGCTCTGCTCACTACCGGGACAAGATCGAGCACATCCGACGCGCGCAGGGCGACGGCGAGTTGGACGACAGACTCGCTGCCGACCATCTCGTGTTCGCCCTCATCGCCCTTGCTGCCTGGTGGCAGACCGTCCCTCAACTCGCACAGATGATCACCGGGGCCGACGGGGGTGATACCACCGAGCGCGAGCGTCGCCGCACTTTCGTGGTCGAGGCAGCACGCCGCCTGGCCACCCCCCGCTGACCGCCAGAGCACGGCTGATGTCCAGCAGCGCAGTACCAGTCAGCGATCCCGGTCTCAGAGGGTCGTCTGGCGTGGCCGTCAGTCAACCCCGTAGGCCGGCCGACTCAGCGGTCGGTCAGGGCGAGCTTGGCGCTGAGGGCGACGAACGACACTGCGAAGGCGCGGCGCGACCGGTCCACGATCCGGGTTCGGTTCAGCAGCCGCGTACGGATTGGCGCGGCGAACAGCCCTTAGAGCGCGAACAACACGAACGTCATCACCATGAAAACGGCGCTGAGCGCCAGCATCTGCGTACCGGCTGACCCGCGTCGGCGGGCACGAACTGAGGGAGGAACGCGAAGAAGATCGTCAGTTCCGGGTTGAGCAGGTTCCCCAGCACCGCTGAGGTCACGATCTGGCGGGCCGACCGCGGCGGCAGGTACTGGCTCACAGCCCAGGCCATGCACAGCAGGTAAACGACGCCAAGGACCTTGACGACCGCGACGCCGCTGGCGCGCAGTAGCGCAGCGGTACCGGTGAGCTCCGCCCAATCCTCCACGGCAGACACCCCCTGCACTGTCGCGCAGGGGGTTAATTTCACAGCGCAGCACGACGGGGTGATTATTCGATCGGCACCGACACGGGGCGGCTGGTCATCCTGCGTTGCCTCCCCAGTGTGCCGACGCGGTGCTTTAGTTCCATCCGGGTGAGCTGCGGTGATGCTGCGCGTTCGGCTACCAGGACGTCCGCGATCGAGTACCGAGGCGCTTTGGAGGGGGTGCGCTTGACCTGCTCCGTGATCACGTCCACCAGGGTTTTTTTCTATGTCAAGCCGCGGGTAGGTGGCATGTATGGCTTCGGCTTGCTCGGCGACGACGAACTCAGCGCCGAGCCCTAGGTCGAGGCCTCCGCCTTCACGTGCCAGCCGGCACAGGAGGCTGCGCCGCTCCGCGATGCCCCCGGAGGTGTGCAAGGCAATTGCATCCCAAACGGCGTCGATGTCGGAGTGAGCGCGCGAGATCGGAATCAGGAAGTACCGGGTCGAAGGAGCTGGTGATGCTCATGCCGCTCCCGACACCTGGCCCGGGTCATTTTTCACTGCAGCGGTGGTCCGACGAACTGGGAGTCGTGCCTGCTCAGGATCGCCCTGACGTGCTCGTCGTCGGGATCCGGCGGGCCACCGGTCTCAGCGGCCAGTGCGGCCAGCTCGTCGAACACCTTGTCCGGGCCACCGGGCGCAAAGATGATGAGCACCTTGCCGGGCCCTGACCCGACCGCCCGCGGCGCGTGCGCCACACCTCGCGGCACAAGCAGGAACGAGCCGGCGGTGGCCCGCACCCGCTCGTCACCGATCTGGCACTCGAACTCGCCACTGAGGACGTAGAACAGCTCCTCGCTGCTGTGGTGGATGTGCAACGGTGGTCCGAAACCGGGCTCGGACATCGACTCCAGCACGGCGACGGCGCCTGCGGACTCGTCCGTGCCGACCTTGACGGTGAGGCCCTCGGGGCCCGGGATCAGCCGACCCTCACCGGACTGCAGGACGAACGTCCCGTTGCTCAGGTAGCTCATGTGGTCAGCTCCACTTCGTTTGGTGGTCGGCGATCGCGCCCGTGCACCGAGGGCGCGACCTCCGGCGGTCTGGGTCAGAGAGCCCTGGTCAGAGCGGTAGGGGCCGACCGGGCTCGAGGGCGTGGACGTCGGTGTCCGGGGCGACGTCGGCTGCGGCGTCGATGTATAGGGGGTGCGGCCGTCGCGTGCTGCGACGGCCAGCGGTACGTCAGGCAAACGGTCGACGAGTTCGAGGTCGACGGAGCCTTCTGAAGGTGGCCCCCGTGGTCCAGGGGAGGGGCCACCGCACGCGATCAAGGTGCAGCGGCTCGTTCACGCTGAGGGCTCGTGCCCTGGGTGCAGGAGAACGCGCCGCGGACCGGTCAGAGTCCTCTCACCGTCGGCCAGCCTCCACCTGACCCAGACGGCTCGCGACCTTTCGGGCGCTGGCCTCCCGACGTTCGGTGAGGGGCGCGCTGGAGCGGCGGGCGGCGGCGACGAGGTGGGGCGGTGCCGTCTCGGGGGTGCCGGCGTCGAAGGGCGGTTCGGGGGCGTACTGGATCCACAGTTGGATCGCTTGTGCCGCCTCCGCCCCGCACAGGTCGGCGGCGGCCCTCAGGGCGCCGTCGATGCCGGCGGTGACACCGGCGGCGAAGACGAACTTGTCATCGATCACCACCCGCTCGGGCGCGGACTCCGCTCCGAAGGCGCCCAGTAGGTGGGCGCTGGCCCAGTGGGTGGTGGCCCGGCGTCCGACGAGCAGGCCGGCGGCGCCCAGGAGCAGGGCTCCGGTGCAGACGGACAGCACGCACCGGGCTCCGGCTGCCTGGCGGCGCAGCCAGCCCAAAACCTCCTCGTCCTCCATGAGGGCTTCTTGCCCGGCGCCTCCGGGGACGACCAGGACGTCCAGCTGCGGGGCGTCGGCCAGTCGCGCGTCGGCCTGCAGGCGCAGGCCGTTGACGTCCCGCACGGGCTCGGTCGTCCTGCCGTAGAGCCGGATGGTGGCTGCGGGGAGGCGGGAGAGGACCTCGAAGGGCCCGGTGAGGTCGATCTGGTCCAGTTGGTCGAAGAGCAGGAAACCGATCTGCAACGCGTGGACCGGCTCAAGCGCCGCCGTGCTGGCGTCCGCTGCGGCCGGGCCGTGCGTCCCGTGCGGGTCCACGGGTCAGTCCTGCTGACGGTTGGTGGCGGGGGCGATGGTGGTGACCAGGCCGGTGGTGACGTCATAGACGTGGCCGGAGACGCGGATGCGGGGGGAGATGTCGGGGGAGGCCAGGAGGCGCTCGACGTCGTGGCGCACGGTGGTGTGAGGGTCGGTGACGGCGACGTCGAGCAGGGCGTCGCGGGCGGTGGCGTCGAGGTGGTTGCGCTCGGCGAAACCGGTGCGCAGTCTGTCGTCGGCCATCAGCGCGGAGCCGCAGTCGGTGTGGTGGATGACGGCGACTTCGAAGAAGGGCTCGTCGGGGGCGATGGTCTCCTTGAGGTAGCTGATCCAGGCCATGTCGTTGATGACTGCGTCGTTGACCCGTCCGCCGACGCTGCGGGCGACGATGGCGTCCCCGATCCCCACGCCCAGAATCTGTCCGGGGTCCACGCGGGGGTCGATGCAGGTGATGACGTAGGCCAGCTCGCGGGGCACGAAGGGCAGGGGGGTGGCCTGCTGGCGGGCGTCGGTGGCAGCGAAGGAGCGGTTGCGCCCCAGCAGGACCTGCACGCCGTGCTGGATGTCCTGGGACGTGGCCGGCGTCGCGGGATTGGCCGGGGTGGTCTGCGTGGTCTGGATGTCCATGCCTTGAGGTTGCCTGCCGGCGCGCTGATCCGCCACGGGGTGAAGTGCCATCCTCCCCGAGGATCCTGCCAAGTCGAGGAGGGCTGGTGGTGGACGAATCAGTGCCCGTCGCTTCCGTTTACGTTGCTGCCTGGTGGACCGGGGGATCGGCCGCGGTAGGCCGCGCGGTAGCTGGTGGGGGTGGCGCTGGCGTCGCGGGCCAGGTGCAGGCGCAGGTTGTCTGCGCTGCCGAGCCCGCTGCGGCGGGCGACCTCTTCCCCGGGCAGGTCGGTGGCCTCCAGCAGCCGCCGCGCCTCCAGCACGCGCTGGGCGAGCAGCCAGCGCAGCGGGGTCAGTCCGGTCTCGGCGGTGAATCGGCGGGCGAAGGTCCGCCGCGACATCAGGGCTTGTCGGGCCAGTGCGTCCACGCTGAGTGGCTCGTGCAGCTGGCTGACTGCCCAGGTGCACACCTGCGCGATGGTGTCGTCCTGGCCCTGCGGCGGTAGCGGCCGGCGGATGAACTGGGCCTGGCCTCCGGGTCGGTGCAGCGCGGCGACCATGCGCTGGGACACGGCGGTCGCGGCTTGGGCGCCGTGGTCGATGGCGTACATGTGCAGGCACAGGTCGATGCCCGCGGCCACGCCCGCGCTGGTCAGCACCCGGCCCTCGTCGACGAACAGCACGTCGGGGTCCACCCGGACCCGCGGGTGGCGGGTGGCGAGCTCGCGCGCGTGCTGCCAGTGGGTCGTCGCGTCGCGCTCGTCGAGCAGCCCGGCCGCTGCCAGGGCGAAGGCGCCGATGCACACCGACGCCACCCGCGCACCGCGCTCAGCAGCCGTCCGCAGAGCACTGGTCACCCGCGGCCCTGGATCGACCGGGGGCCAGTAGCCAGGCACGACGATGGTGTCGGCGGCCACCACGTCGTCCAGGTCACCGCCGGCGGTGATCGAGAAGCCCGTCGTGGTCGGCACCACTCGGCCCTTGGCGCTGCACACCAGGACCTCGTAGCGGCCGCGCTCGTCGCGGTGGCCAAAGACCTGCGCCGGGATCGACAGGTCGAAAGCCACCACATCTGGAAGCGCCAGCACCGCCACCCGGTGCACCCCACCCGAGCTAGCTGTCACGCACCCCTCCTCCCGGTCACGGTGTGGGCGCCGTCCCACAAAGCCCGCAGCCCGATGAGGAGAGCCAGCCGAACAACGAGGTAGACCACCACGCGACGCTGCTGGGCCGAGGCGAGCGCGCCGTCGGCGGGGGAAACGCCTGGCAACACGAGCGCCACCACCGCACGCGGTGCCCGGTTGCTGCAGCTGGCTGCCCTAGCGACCGTGTGGTTAGCAGTGCGCTCATTGAGAGAACATCTCGCGAACGAGCCGCTCCAGGGTGCTGCTGATCGTTCGCGGGTCGTCCAGCTCGCCGCCAACCAACGCACCGTCGTGAAGAATGCTCAGCGCCTGCCCGGCGTAGTCCGGGTCCGGATGCCCGGCCGCTCTGGCCAGCTGCGTGACGGTGGCCCGGAACCACAGCCGGTGCCGTTCGACGGCCTGCCGGACCGAGTGCGCAGGATCCGGGTACTCGGCGGCCGCGTTGATGAAATGGCAGCCCCGGAAGCCTGATGAGCACACGGTGCGGCCGATCAAGCCCACCAGCGCCTCGACTGCGTTTGGTGGCGCGACGCCAGCGGTCGCGGCGGTCACGGCCTCCCGGAGGTCGCCGTCGACACGATCAAGATACGCGACCACGAGGTCGTCCTTGCTCGGGAAATGCCGATAGAACGTCGCGCGAGTGATCGACGCCTCCGCAACCAGCCGGTCCACACCGACGGTGTGCAGCCCCTCGCGATAGAACAGCCTGGTCGCGGCGTCCACCAGACGGTCGCGAGGCTGTGATCTCACGGTCATGGCCATAACTGTACCGATCGTTCTCCCCCTCCATGCCGCGCCAGGCGCGGGCACACCGCAACGTCTGAGGCACGCCCTGGTTCGGGGTGTCCGCCTGCGCTTGTCCTCGTCGCCGGCGGAGCCCGTCACAGCAGGCGAGGCCGCCACCCCGCACCGCCCCGACTGTCGACGCTGTTCTATCTGTTGTTACCGCTCGTTCGCCGACCCGCGACCAGGACTGGCCCTCCCGGGAACGTGCGGTGGCGACTTACGTCTCCCATACCTAGGTCCTCGAGGATCGAGGCGATCAGGTCCGCGTCCGCCCCGCTCCCGCCGCTCCTGTGCGCCTTCCACTGTGCGACGGCGGACGACAATGAGGTCGTCGGCGGAGGGTTGGTTCCCACGACGATCCACCCGTCCGCAGCGAGCGCTTGGACGCAGCGGGGGATGGTCGCCTCGAGCGACTCCACCGTCAGGAAGGGGGCGGGGAGCCACACCATGTCGTAACAGTCCACCTCCGTGAGGTCGGCCGCGTCCTGCTGCCTAAGCTCGATGCTGTCGCGATCGACGCCAGCGCCATCAAGCTCGACGCGAGCCAGTCGGATCGCCCGATCCAGGATGTCGATAGCGGTGACCCGCACGTGCGGGAGCTCTTGAACGAGCGCGATCGCCAGAGCCCCCACGCCCGTGCCGACGTCGAGAACGCGGCCACCTGGCCTGGACAGGCGCTCGAGCAGACCCGTCAGGTCGGGCACGATGCGCTTGGCGATGGCGCGACCCGTTGCGGCCGACGCACGCCCCTGTCGTAGCAGTACCTCGTCGGGCTGCTCAGCCCAGCCCTGTGTCGTCTCGCTCCCGGCGGCAGCGACGGCCAGGCGTAGCGAACTGAGCATGGCAGCGGCGACGCTGGCGGAGGTGGCGCTGGTTTCAAGGAGCGGATGGGTCACGAGGTCGTCACCGTCGCGCTGCACCAGGCCGGCCGCTGCCAAGACCGCCGTTCGCGACGCGTCAGACGCGATGGCCTCGGACAGGGATGTCGAACCAGCCTCCAGGTGCGTGGCGATCACCGCGGCCAGCACCCACGCCGCAGCTTCCAGATCGTCGAGCCGCTCCGTTGGATCATCGCTACCGCGGGGTGTATCAGAAGAACGCGGCATACCGTCTGGACTCCCTTCCTGAGAGATGCGTGTGCGCAGCTGCGTGGGATTCTCTGCAGGGTGCGTCAGGGTGAACCTGGGAGAGCTCCCACGCCCACTTCCTGCGGGCGGCGGTGGGGATCGGCCCGCGCAGCAGAGAGGCCGCACGTCTGTCGAGAGCCACCCGCCGATGCGCGTCAAGACGGCAGACCCACGCCTGCGCCGCAGTGTCATCAACGTGGACGCTGTGACCGATCGAGGGGAGCAGCCCGTTGGGTAGCGACACGTCCATCGAAGCGAGGAAGGCGCCGAGCCCGGTGATCACGAACACGGGCACGCTGACAGCCTGCACTGCGGGCGTCACCACGGGCCCGGCAGCCTTCCTTTCCTGCATCAGCTAATTGGCCCGAACCCGGCGACGGTAGCTTCGGCGATCTGCGCGTCCTGAGCCGGGGTGCCGCCTGCAATGCCGAGGCCGCCCACGACTTGTCCGTCCACCAGCAGCGGCTGCCCACCCGCGATGTTGGTCAGGGCCCCGCCTGTCGCTGGCGGAATGGCCGCGGCGAGGTCGGCGTCCATCCATCCGGTCGGCCGCCTCGTCGATGCTGAGGTGTTCGCCTTCCGGCGGCTGGTGTCGGCGCTGTGCGCCGTCGCGCCGTCGGCCTTGACGAAAGCGACAAGCGTCATGGTCGGGTCGACGACGGCGACCGAGACGGCAACGCCTCGGGTCGCGCCTTGAGCGACGGCCTCCTGCACCAAGTGCAATGCTGCCTCGGCTGTGACCGTCAGTTGATTGCGCGCGACGTTCATGTTTCCCTTCCTGCTGCCCGGTCCGGGCCTGCCTTGGCAGGCGGCGAGTGGGCGTTTGCTGGTTCAGGCCGCGCTGGTCAGCGCGGCGTGGACGAGGCCGGCGACGGCGTCCGGGTTGGACGCAGGGGAGGCGTGGGACGAGGCCACCTCGACGGTGTGTGAGCCGGCGCGCTCGGCCATGAAACGCATGGCTGCCGGCGGCAGGGAGTCATCGGCGGTCGAGACCAGGGTCCAGGACGGGATGCTGGTCCAGGAGGCGGGGCGGTCGAAGGACTCGCCCAACGCTGCAGGATCGATCGGACGCTGCGCGGCAGCCATGACGGCCACCGTCTCGGCCTGAAGGTCTCCCGCGTACACCTCCGCGAAGTGCTCGGGCTTCAGGTACAGGTCGTTGCCGCCAGGACGCGCCCGCACGACGACCCTGGGCTCGCCGAGCAGGCTGCCCGGGAACTTCCCGTTGAGCTCGCCGGTGGACTCGCCGGCCTCGGGCTGGAACGCCGAGACGAACACGAGGCCCTTGACCTGCTCGCTTGCGAACGCTGGGTGGGAGATAACCGTGCCGCCCCAGGAGTGCCCCGCGAGGACAACCGGCCCGTCGATGCTGGCGAGGAACGCTTTCAGGTAGGACACGTCGCCGTCGAGGCTGCGCATCGGCATGGCGGGGGCGAGGACCCGGTGCCCCTGGGACTGGAGACGAGCGGACACGCCCTTCCAGATGGACGCATCGCTCAGAGCGCCGTGCACGAGCACCGCGGTCGTGATGATAGTCATTGGCTGTCATTCATGAGGTAGAGAGAACGTTCGGTCTCTTTAGACGTTAACGAAGGCGTCGCCGCTGGTCAAGCCGCTCGCAGTGCCGGGGCAATGGCGTGAACAGGCCTAGCCGTCAGCCAGGGTCCGGTAACGGCAGCCGAGTGGGCACAGTCGGCGGCGCCGAGGGCGCCTGCAGCGGTCCCGGGCCTCCTGGGGCGGAGGGTCACGGTCGGCGACGTCGTGCCGGCCTGCCATGACCGCGCGGGCCGCCGGGCGACCGTGCCGTTCAACCTCACGGGAAGTCGGACTCCGACAGCGAGTACCCGAGCGTGCACGAGGAAAGGCCGCCTCGTTGTATAGCGGTGAGTGCGACCTTGCCGATGATCCGGGTGTCGCGAAGGAGGTGCCGACCTGCGGGACGCGCGGCTCAGCAGCAGCCTGTTCCTCACCCAGCCACAGCTCGACGCGGCAGGCGGGGACGCCTCGACCACGATTCCCGGGACGCTCCAGCGGCCCCGGCACTGGTCCTCGACCCTCACCGCGACAACAACCACGAGAAGCCCCTCGCGCCGACGCTGTCGATAGCGTCCGCTCGGCGGTCGGCTTGCGGGACGGGTCGGGCGGGGCTGTCCGTGGTCAGGGGCGGATCGATCTGCGGATCAGCTGCGTCGTCTCGGTCGGGCGCTCGAGGTTGGGGAGATGGCCGGCCCACGGCAGGTCGCGGTTTCCGGAGACGATGGTGGCCTTGCAGGTGATGCGAGCAAGGTCGGCTCCACACCCTCGGCCGCGGCACACAGCAGCACCAGGGCGCTCAACCGCTCGGGGACCGTGGACGCGACCTGCAGCGCCACGGCGCCACCTCCGGAGGAGCCCACCACTGCGCAGCGGTCCAGTCCCAGCTCTATCCATCAACCCCACCACGTCGCCAGCGTGGGAGAACGGTTCTGAGCCCAGCGGCGACCGGCCGTACCCGCGAAGGTCCGGCGCCACGACGGTGGCCTCGCCGCGAAGCTCGCGGATCTGAGGTCGCCACTGCCGGGCGTCTGCCGCCGTCGAGTGCAGCAGCAGCACCGCCGGACCCGTGCCCTCGAGGACAGGTTGCAGGATCATGACTGCCAGTCCTACCAGCGCTGCGGTCTGCCAGACAACACGGCCACCGGCGGCGGCGCTGCCTCCAGTCCGACACACCGGGACGCGCGTCCCGGTGTCCGATCGTCATCCGGACGATGGCCGATCCTCGAGTACAACCGGGAAGGGTCGACGCCAAGCCGGACCAGGCCGTCGCGTTGCGCGGTCAGGTCCTGTTCCTCGGTGGAGACTCGCGGGCGTGGCCGATCAACAGTCCGGACCTGACATCCCTACGGGTGAGGTCGACCCCCTGTCGGGCGGCAGCGGCATCCACGCAGCGCACGCTGATACCTGTCAGTGTCCGGATCTGTACAACATTCGTGTACGGTTGATCGGTGGAGGTGATCTGGTCTGAGATGGCTGCCAAGCACCTGACCCGCTCGCAGCGTTACCCCGGCGCGGTCGACATCGAGGTGGACTGGACTGCCGAGGCAGTCAACGACGTCGACGCCGTGCAGGTGGACCCATACTGGACCTCACGCGTCAACGCCCTGGCGGTCATCGGCTACTCGCCCGCGCCGGAGCGGTCCTGGTCGTACTCGCCTACCGTGACCTCGACGGCGACCTGCACGGTATGACCGCGTGGCCGGCTACCGGCCGCGCCCTGCGTCTGTACACCGAGGGGAGAACCTCATGACCAAGCGACTTGACCCCAAGCTAGCCCGCCAGCTGCAGGACGAGGCGGTGCGCGCCGAGGCCGCTGCAGACGCCGAGCCAGAAGCCGACTTCCCAGCCGACGCCTCGATCAGTTGGCCGAACAGATCTCGCATGCTGACCCTGCGGCTGCGGCAGTCCGAATACGACGCAATCCAACGAGCCGCCGAACAGCGGCACCTGCCAGCATCGACGTTCGCCCGTTCCCTGCTGCTCGACAAACTCGGCGACCAGCACGCCTCCTGACGTCGAAGTGCCCGCAAGCGGAGGCCCCTTGCGGCGATCACGACGCAGCTGCCGAATGCCCCAAGGCGTCTGCGGTGGGCGGGACCTGGGCTTGCGGTTGCGGGTCGTTACGTTGTCGGTAGCTGCTGCCAAGGTGAGTCCATGACGAACCTCCGCGGAGACCAGCTGGCGGACGATTCAGCGTTGCGGGACTCAGTCGCATCGGGCATGGCGGGAGGTCATGCGCTCGGCCGGATCGGACGGTTTCCGGGCAGTCGCGTTCGACCTGCCGGGCGTCGGAGGCTCCACCGGCGACGCGACCGACGGTTCGGCCCCGGCGATCGCAGCGGTAGTGCACGACTTGGTCGGCGCTCTGGCTCTGGCCGACGTGACGATGGTCGGGCATGACCTGGGCGGCATGACCGTCTACAGCTACCTGCGGCGCTTCGCCGACGCCGCTCGCGTGGTCATCATGGACACCGTCGTACCGGGTGTGGCGCCGTGGAACCAAGTGCTGGCCAACCCCTACGTCTGGCACTTCGCGTTCCACTCCATCCCCGGTCTGCCCGAACTACTCGTGCAGGCAAGCAGCGCGCCTACTCCGACTTCTTCTTCGACGTGCTACCCCCCGAGCAGTCCGTGCTCCCGACGGCCGGCCACCTCTGATCGACTGCCGATAGAGCCATACATGACCAGTGCTGTCGCCTGGCGTTCTCTGCGACCTCCGCAATGGTGCCGAGAACCTGGGCCAGTTGGAGACAACTTCGCTGCAGCGACTGGTGCGCCGCGCCCCCGCCGACGTCCAGGACGGTGGCCGGCGGGTCGGGGAGGTGCGGCAGCAGCTGGGCGTGCAGGACGTACGTCCGGACCCGCCCCTTGACGGAGGCGTACGCCCCCTCAACGAACGGTGGTGCAGCCAACGCGGCCCAAGGGTCCTGCGGCACAGGCAGAATCATGACATCACCGGGTCGTGACGGATCGCGTCTCGAAGCAGTTGTCAGATCGTGCGGCACGGGCGCATCCGATCGCGCCGCGACCTCTCGTTCCAGCTGTCTCGAGTTGCTCCAGCGCCCTCGTCATCGGATTCTGTCTCTGGGCGGGGCCCCGGGATGTGCCGGTTGGCCCCGCCCGCCAGACCGCGTTCGGAGTTGCTCAGCAACCGGATGGCTGCCCGTTCCAAGCCGGACGATGTCCGGGCTCACCGGGATCACAGCCAGGTGCGTGCGTCGGTGTCGAGCCCGCCGACGTTGACGACAAACGGGATCGCCGCATCCGACGTCCGGTCAGCGAGGGCCACCCCTCAACTCACGATGCCGTTCAGTGTTCCGCGTAAGACGGAGCGTCGTGAGCTCGCGCCTCGTGGGGGCAATTGTGTTCACTCGACGAGTCGAGTGATAAGCCAGGCCGTCGGCCGATGGCTCTGGCGGCGTAGTTCCACACCAGCAACCTGGCACCCTCGGACCTCCCTTGGTAACAATCCGGTAACCGCTGCGCCTCACCGTGTTGACCGTCACACCCTCATCTGCAACCGTTATCTGGTATCGGTTTCAGTGAGGGGGGTGCATGGCCACCATCTACGACGTCGCGGCGCGTGCCGGAGTGTCGACAGCCACCGTCTCGCGGTGGCTCGCCGGCCAGCCGGTCCGTGCGGCTGCGGTGATCCGCGAGGCGGTCGAGGAGCTGGGTTACTCGCCCAGCCCGATGGCCCAGTCGCTGAAGTCCGGTCGTCGCGGCGCTATCGGAGTTGTCGTGCCCGACGTGACCAACCCATTCTTCGCTGCCGTGGTGAAGGGGCTTGAGCAGGCCAGCCGGGGCTTCGGCTACCACATGCTGCTGGCCAACAGCGACGAGTCGAGTGAGCTCGAGGCGGACATCCTTGCAGAGCTGACGCCGCGGGTGGACGGCTTCATCCTGGCTCCGGCGCACGAGCAGGATCTCGGCCCTCACGCCCTGAGCGAGGCGGGCGTTCCGGCGGTTCTGCTGGACCGGGAGGTCTCCGGCGGCGAGGCCTTCGACGTCGTCCTGGTCGACAACGAGGGAGGCGCCCGCGCCGCCGCGTCCCACCTGGTATCGCTGGGGCACGAGCGGATCGCCATGATCAACGGCCCCACGGACACGACTCCCGGCCGTGGCCGGCGCGCCGGCTTCCTCGCGGGCCTGGCCGAGGGCGATCTGGCGCTGGACCCGGTCTACGACATGACCGGTGACTTCCGCGAGGAGTCCGGCAGGCAGATCACCCTGCAACTGCTCGCGCTTCCCGAGTCGCCGACGGCGATCTTCACCGCCAACAACCTCATGACGGTCGGCGCGCTCAAGGCGCTCCGGGACATGCGCGTCCGTGTGCCGGACGACATCTCGATCATCGGGTTCGACGATCTCTCGCTCGGCTCGCTCCTGCAGCCGCCGCTGACCTGCATCGCCCGCCCGGACGTGGAGCAGGGGGCGTTGGCCATGCGCCTGCTGCTGTCCCGGCTGACCGACGGGATCCTCGACGACGGCCGGCACATCGTCCTCAACACCTCCCTTCTCGTGCGAGGCAGCACCCGCGCCCCGTCCGCCGCCCATGCCCCGGAGATTCGCCCACGGCTCCGCGCCCGCAGCGGGGGAGCGACGTCCGAATGACCGTCCAGTTGTCCAGTCGCTCACCGGTGCAGCTGCCGGAGATCTCGTCGTCCGACGGGTCGCTGCGGACATTCCTGCACGGGCTCCGCGGAGTGGACGAGGTCGGGGCGCAGCAGCGGGTGGCCGCGCTGGCGACCCGGTCGATCAAGACCACGGCGAAGGCCTGGGCGATCGACACCGCCATCTCCATGGTGGATCTGACGACGCTGGAGGGTGCGGACACGCCGGGCAAGGTCCGGGCCCTGTGCGCCAAGGCCCGCCGTCCTGACCCGACCGACGCGACGGTCCCGGCGGTCGCCGCGGTGTGCGTGTACCCGGACCTCGTCGCGACGGCCAAGCAGGCGCTCGCCGGCTCGGCGGTGGCCGTGGCCAGCGTGGCCACCGCGTTCCCGTCCGGTCGCGCCGACCTGCCGATCAAGCTCGCCGACGTCCGCGACGCGGTGACGGCCGGCGCCGATGAGATCGACATGGTGATCGACCGGGGCGCCTTCCTGAGCGGTCACTTCCTGCAGGTGTTCGAGGAGATCGTGGCGGTCAAGGAGGTCTGCGGCGACGCGCACCTCAAGGTGATCCTGGAGACCGGGGAGCTGGCCACCCTGGACAACGTGCGCCGGGTGTCCTGGCTGGCCATGGTCGCCGGCGCGGACTTCATCAAGACCTCGACGGGCAAGATCAGCCCGGCAGCCACCGGTCCCGTCCTGCTGGTGATGCTCGAGGCGGTCCGGGACTTCCGGGTGGCCACCGGACGCCAGGTGGGCGTGAAGCCGGCCGGCGGCATCCGCACCACTAAGGACGCCGTCCGGCAGCTGGTGCTGGTCAACGAGACCGCCGGGGACGACTGGTTGACCCCGGAGTGGTTCCGCTTCGGCGCGTCCAGCCTGCTCAACGACCTTCTCATGCAGCGGATGAAGCTCGCGTCCGGCCGTTACTCCGGCCCCGACTACGTGACGATCGACTGAGGGATTTCCCGATGACCAGCGTTTTCGAGTACGCCCCGGCGCCCGAGTCGATGGCGGTGGTGGACATCAGGCCGTCCTACGGCTTGTTCATCGACGGGCAGTTCGTCGATCCCGTGGACGGCGGGAGCTTCGCCACCGTCAATCCGGCGACCGAGGAGGTCCTGACCGAGGTCGCACTCGCCGGCGCCCAGGACGTCGACCGTGCCGTCGCCGCCGCCCGGCGGGCCTACGAGGGGGCCTGGTCCCGGCTGTCCGGATCGGAGCGGGGCAAGTACCTGTTCCGGATCGCGCGGATCGTGGCCGAGCGGGCCCGCGAGCTGGCGGTCGCCGAGAGCCTGGACAACGGCAAGCCGATCAAGGAGACCCGGGACATCGACGTGCCGCTGGTCGCGGCGCACTTCTTCTACTACGCGGGATGGGCCGACAAGCTGGAGCACGCGGGACTGGGTCCCGACGCGCGGCCGGTCGGGGTCGCTGGTCAGGTGATCCCGTGGAACTTCCCCCTGCTGATGCTGGCCTGGAAGATCGCTCCCGCGCTGGCGTGCGGCAACACCGTCGTCCTCAAGCCCGCCGAGACCACGCCGGTCACCGCGCTGCTGTTCGCCGAGATCTGCCAGCAGGCCGATCTGCCGCCCGGCGTCGTGAACATCCTGACCGGGGCCGGTGAGACCGGGCAGGCCCTGGTCGGGCACCCGGGGATCGACAAGGTCGCCTTCACCGGCTCCACCGAGGTGGGCAAGGCCATCGCCCGGACAATCGCCGGCACCGCGAAGAAGGCCACACTGGAACTCGGTGGCAAGGGCGCCAACATCGTCTTCGACGACGCCCCGGTGGATCAGGCGGTCGAGGGCATCGTCACCGGCATCTTCTTCAACCAGGGCCACGTCTGCTGCGCCGGCTCGCGACTGCTGGTCCAGGAGAGCATCGCCGAGGAGGTGCTGGACTCGCTGCGCCGCCGGCTGAGCACCCTGCGCCTCGGGGACCCGCTGGACAAGAACACCGACATCGGGGCGATCAACTCCGCCGCCCAGCTCGAGCGGATCACCGAGCTCGCTGACGCTGGTGACGCCGAGGGCGCGGGCCGCTGGTCGCCGCCCGGTTGCAGGCTGCCCGAGCGAGGCTTCTGGTTTCCGCCGACCGTCTTCACCGGTGTCACCCAGGCGCACCGGATCGCGCGCGAGGAGATCTTCGGCCCGGTCCTGTCGGTCCTGACCTTCCGCACCCCGGACGAGGCGGTCGAGAAGGCCAACAACACCCCCTACGGGCTGTCGGCCGGCGTCTGGACCGAGAAGGGGTCGCGCATCCTCTGGGCCGCCAACCGGCTGCGCGCCGGGGTGGTGTGGGCCAACACCTTCAACCGCTTCGACCCGACCAGCCCCTTCGGTGGCTACAAGGAGTCCGGCTACGGGCGCGAGGGCGGCCGCCACGGGCTGGCGCCGTACCTGACGACGAGCGAGCCGGCCCGACGCCTGGAGGCGACCCGATGAGCGACCGCATCCCGGTCCGGAAGACCTACAAGCTCTACCTGGGGGGAGCCTTCCCCCGCAGCGAGTCCGGGCGTTCCTACCCGGTGACCACACCGGCAGGGGAGTTCCTCGCGAACGCGGCCGCGGCGTCCCGCAAGGACGTCCGTGACGCCGTCCAGGCGGCCCGCAAGGCGTTCCCGGGCTGGTCGGCGGCGACGGCCTACAACCGCGGTCAGGTCCTGTACCGCGTCGCCGAGATGCTCGAGGGCCGGCGTGCCCAGTTCGCCGACGAGGTCGCCGCGGCGGAGCGGCTCTCGGCCCCTGCCGCGATGGCCCAGGTGGACGCGGCCGTCGACAGGTGGGTCTGGTACGCCGGCTGGACCGACAAGCTCGCGGCCGTCGTCGGGACGACCAATCCCGTGGCCGGGCCCTACTTCGACTTCACCCTGCCCGAACCGACCGGCGTCGTCGGCGTGCTGGCACCGCAGGACTCCAGCCTACTGGGCCTGGTCGCGGTGCTGGCGCCGGTCGTGGCCACCGGCTGCACG
The DNA here is from genome assembly GCF_031845305.1 of Jatrophihabitans lederbergiae. NCBI lineage: Bacteria > Bacillati > Actinomycetota > Actinomycetes > Jatrophihabitantales > Jatrophihabitantaceae > Jatrophihabitans > Jatrophihabitans lederbergiae. Next base: position 23,866 of record NZ_JAVREH010000036.1, read on the forward strand.
GCCGTCGTGCTGGCGTCGCAGGACCGGCCGTTGCCGGCGGTGACGCTGACCGAGGTGCTCGCCGCCAGCGACGTGCCCGGGGGAGTCGTCAACCTGCTCACCGGCGCCACCGCCGAACTGGCCCCCTGGCTGGCCTCGCACATGGACGTCGACGCCCTCGACCTGACCGGCGTCCCGGCGGACCTCGCCCGGGATCTCGAGATCGCGGCGGCGGACAACTTGAAGCGGGTGCGCCGTCCCGGTGCCGAGGACTGGGCCGCTCCACCCGGCATGGACCGGATGCTCGGCGTCCTCGAGACCAAGACCGTCTGGCACCCGATCGGTGTCTGAGCCCGGCAGCACGCCACCGCCCACCCCCCGTCCCCTCGATGCAGGAAGGCAGTTCCGCCGTGAGCCCCTCGGGAGTTCTCGTCGTCGGCAGCATCACCGCCGACGTCACCGCCTTCGCCGACCGGCTGCCTCGTGCCGGGGAGACCGTGCTCGGTAACGACTTCACCCTCGTGCTGGGCGGGAAGGGCGCCAATCAGGCCGTCGCGTCGGCTCGCTTCGGCACCCCCACCTGGATGATCGGCTGCGTCGGGGACGACCCCTTCGCCGAGCTGACCTCCGGCGGGTTGCGCGAGCACGGGGTCGACACCGACCTCCTCCGCACCGTCGACGGGCCCACCGGAGTCGCGCACATCCGCGTCGACTCGTCCGGGCAGAACGACATCGTCATCACGCCGCTGGCCAACGCACGGCTGGATGACGCGCAGGTCGACAGCGGTCTGGCCGCCGTCCGGAACGACGTCTCGGTCCTGCTGCTGCAACTGGAGATCCGTGCCTCCGTGACGGCGCACGCAGCCGCCGCCGGCGCGCGGGCCGGGCTGACCGTCGTGCTGGACCCGGCCCCGGCCGTTCCGGTGCCCGACGACATCTGGCCGCACGTCGACATCGTCACCCCCAACGAGACCGAGGCGAGCATCCTGACCGGCGTCGAGGTCACCGATGAGTCCAGCGCCGCCCGGGCCGGTCAGTGGTTCCTCGACCGGGGCGTACGACACGCGGTGATCACTCTCGGCGATGCCGGAGCCCTCCTGGTCAGCGCCGGTGAGCGGCCCCGGCTCTTCCCGCCCTTCCCGGTACAGGCACTGGACACCACCGCGGCCGGCGACGCTTTCACCGGCACCCTCGGCGCGGCACTAGCCGCCGGCGTGGAGCTGGCGGACGCCGTGCGGCACGGCATGGCCGCCGGTGCGCTCGCGGTCACCCGGGCCGGCGCCAGCCCGTCGCTGCCTGCGCGCGACGAAGTTCTCGCCCTGGCTGCATCCACCGTCGTCGCCTGAGCCGGCGACATCACCTCAGGAGGTTTCCGTGCGTCGCAACGATGCAACGCTCAATGCCCAGCTCTCCCGCGTGATCTCGGAGATGGGCCACACCGACCAGCTCGTCGTCACCGACGCGGGTCTGCCCATCCCCGGGGAAGTCGAACGGGTCGATCTCGCCGTGCGTGCGAACCTGCCCCGGTTCCTCGACGTCCTGGACACCGTGCTCGAGGAGCTGGCGGTCGAGGGAGCGGTGATCTCGGAGGAGATCAAGCAGCACAGCCCGGAGATGCTCGAGGAGCTCACCGCCCGCCTGTCCGCCCGTGGAGTGACCGCGACCTTCGTGCCGCACGTCGACTTCAAGGCCGCGACCACCGGTGCCCGGGCAGCCGTTCGCTCAGGGGAGTTCACCCCCTACGCGAACGTGCTGCTCACCGCCGGCGTCGTCTACTGAAGCGGCGGCCGACATGCAGCTATCGGTGCGCGGCGTGCACAAGTCCTTCGCCGACAACCGCGTCCTGCGGGGGTAGATCTCCACGTCACCGGCGGCGAGGTCGTGGCGCTCGTCGGCGAGAACGGGGCCGGGAAGTCGACCCTCACGCGCGTGATCTCCGGCGTGTACCGCCCGGACGGCGGCACGGTCGCCATCGACGGTGAGCCGGTCACCTTCCGCGACCCGCAGCACGCGATGGCGCGCGGCATCCAGGTCATCTACCAGGAGTTCCGGCAGAACCTGTTCGCGCACCTGTCGGTCGCGGAAAACTTGTTCGTCCGCGAGGAGGGCCGTCAGTTCGGCCGCTTCCTGGTATCCAAGCGCCGCATGGCCCGGCGAGCGGCCGAGCTCCTGGACAGCATCGGCGTCTCCGTGGACCCGCGCACCGACGTCGGCCAGCTCGGCGTCGCCGAGCAGCAGATGGTGGAGATCGCGAAGGCGATCGGCCATCACCTGAACGTGCTCATCCTCGACGAGCCGACGGCGGCGCTCGACGACCGCGAGTCCGAGCAGCTGTTCGCGCAGGTACGCCGGTTGCGCGCCGACGGCGTCGGCATCGTGTACATCAGTCACCGCCAGGACGAGGTCTTCGCCCTGGCCGACCGCGTGGTCGTGCTGCGCGACGGCGCGGTGGCGCTCGAAGGCGCGACCAAGGAACTGACCCACGACCAGGTCGTGGGCGCGATGGTCGGTCGCACGGTGGGCGACTTCTACCCCAAGGAGGCGAACGCGCGGCCGGAGACGGCGCTCAGCGTCCGAGGGCTGACGCGATCCGGTGCGTTCGAGGACGTCACCTTCGACGTGCACGCGGGGGAGGTCCTCGGACTGGGCGGCGTCATGGGATCGGGTCGGACGCAGCTGCTGCGCACCCTCTTCGGCCTGGAGCCGGCCGAGTCCGGCACGGTCAGCATGGGTGGTCGACCGATGACCGCGTCGTCGCCGGCCGCGGCCATCCGCCGTGGAATCGCCTACATCACCCCTGACCGGCAGGCGGACGGGCTGTGCCCCGGCCGGTCGGTCGCCGAGAACATCTCGCTGGCCGCGCTCAGGTCCCTCACCCAGCGTCTCGGCGTCGTGCAGCGTCGGCGCGAGAACGACCGGGTGACCGACGTAATGACCCAGCTCCGGGTGCGCGCGTCCTCGCCGAACGTCGACGTCGGCACCCTCTCGGGCGGCAATCAACAGAAGGCGCTGTTCGGCAAGTGGGTGATGACCTCCCCGCGGGTGCTGCTGATGGAGGAGCCCACCCGAGGCGTTGATGTCGGGGCCAAAACCGAGATCTACCGGATTCTCAACGAGCTCACGGCCACCGGTGTCGCCGTCGTGATGGTCAGCTCCGACCTCCCCGAACTGGTCGCGATGTCGGACCGGGTGCTCGTCCTGCGGGCCGGTCGCGTCGTCTCGGAGCTCACCGGAAACCGGATCACCCAGCAGGCCGTGCTCGAACACGCAATGGAGGTCGTGGCATGAAGGCGCGTCTACAGCAGATCGCCCGTGAGCTGCGTGCGGTATGGATGCTGATTGCGGTGTGCATCGCCCTGGCGATCGCCTCCCCGGCATTCGGGACCTCAGGCAACCTGCTCAACGTCGGCCTGGCCACCTCGGTGACCGCGTTGCTGGCGGCAGGACAGACATTCGTTATCATTCTGGCCGAGATCGACTTGTCGGTCGGAGCCGTCCTGGGCTTCTCGGCAGCGATCACCGCGATGACCCTGCAGCATCACAGCACCGTGATCGGCATGGTTGTGGGCCTGGGCGTCGGCGCGCTGGCAGGGCTGGTCAACGGGCTCCTGGTGACCAAAACGCGGATGCCGTCGTTCATCGCCACCCTGGCGATGATGTCGGTGCTCGCCGGGCTGACTCTCCAGATCACCCAGGGCAACCCGATCGGCGTGTCCGACTACGCTTTCCAGAACATCGGCCAGGCACGCACCGCCGGGGTTCCGGTGCCCGTGTGGATCATGATCGTGATCTTCCTGGTCTTCGGTCTGTTGCTGGCTCGCACCCGCTTCGGCAGATACGTCTACGCGACGGGGGACAACCCAGAGGCCGCAAAGCTCTCGGGCATTCCGGTCAACCGCACGAAGGTCCTGGCCTTCGTAATCAGTGGCGCGCTGGCGGCCCTCGCCGGATTCATCATCACCGCGCGCCTGTCCACCGCGGAGCCAACCGCGGGTACCGGCCTCGAGCTCGAGGCCATCGCCGCGGTCATCATCGGCGGGACGAGCCTCGCGGGCGGCCGAGGTGACCTGGTCGGCACCATCGTCGGCGCACTGATCCTCGGCGTGATCGACAACGGGATGAACCTGCTGAACGTATCGCCCTTCCTGCAGAGCGTCGTGAAGGGGCTCGTGATCCTGTTCGCCGTCCTGCTGGACCGCAACGCCACTGCCATCCGGGCCTGGTTCCGATGGCCGTCCCGCCCCTCAGGGGGCGCCGTCGCTGCGCCGGCCGACGAACTGGTGAGTCGCTGACTTCCCGCGTCCCCGGCCGGAATGGCAGCAATCAAAAGTCCCTGGCGCAGCCAGGGTCCAGCCCAACAATTCGAGCTGCCCTCAGGGCACAAAGGAGTTCCTATGCATTCGCGCATGCAGATCATCGCAACGTCAGCCGCCGTCGGCGCAGTTGTCGTGTCCCTGGGCGCCTGCAGCCGCGGCAGCGGATCGGCAGCGTCGGGATCCAGCCACGCCACGGTCGCTTCCGGAAGCAAATCGGCGGTCATGATCATGAGCACGCTGAACAACCCGTTCTTCGTCTCGGTGAAGAACGGCGCCGCGGCCGAGGCCCCGAAGAAGGGCATCAAGCTCGACGTCGAGAACGCCAACAACAGCGACTCGACGGCGCTGAACCTGGCAACCAGCGCCTTGACCAAGCAGCCCGGCATCCTCATCATCGACCCGGTCGGCAGCCAGTCGGCGACCGCCAGCGTCACGTCGGCGAACTCCGCGAACGTGCCGGTCATGGCCTTCGACCGGAAACCCGAGGGCGGGGACCTGGCGACGTTCGTCGGCTACGACGCGATCCAGGCAGGCCGCAACGCCGCCGACGCCCTCGCCAAGGGGCTCGGTGACAAGGGGACCATCGTCGAGATCCAGGGCCTCCTTGGCACGAACGTGGCGCAGGACCGCTCCAAGGGCTTCGAGGAGGAGATGGCGGCCAAGCACCCGAACATCAAGACCGTGGCCAAGCAGGCCGCGGACTTTGACCGAGCCAAGGCGCTGGACGTCATGACGAATATCCTGCAGGCGCATCCCGACATCAACGGCGTGTACGCGGCCAACGACGAGATGGCGATGGGCGTCCTCGCGGCGCTCAAGTCCCGCAGCCTCGACGGCAAGGTCGTCCTGGTGGGCAACGACGGCATCTCGGACGCCCTGGCTGCCATCGCGGCCGGAAAGATGTACGCCACCAACGCCGAGTCCCCCTACGCTCTGGGGCAGAAGGTCTCCGACCTGGCCGCCGACGTGATCGGCGGCAAGTCGGTCGAGAAGAACACCACGCTCGAGGGTCAGCTGGTCACCAAGGACAACGTCAAGGAGTACGCGCAGCACCTCGTCAGCATCGGCGACGCAGCCGACGCCCCGACGAATCTGAAGTGATCTGACGGCTCCACGGGGAAGGGGCGTTCCGGTTCGCCGGGGCGCCCCTCGCCTGTCGGATGCAATATCGCTGACCTCACGAGGTCTTCCTGCCCCTGACCGTCAACGCCGCCGACGCGATCGCTGACGCCAGTGAGACCGGCAAAACCCGAGCAACCAGGATGACCGAATCCTGACTGCTTCCGCGACGGCATCGCGGTGCACCGCCAGCGCTACGGCCAGACGTCGACCGGGAATCGAAGCTCCGCGCGATGACTTGCGTGATTACGTCGTGGAGGACCTCCAGGGCGACGCTGCAGTGCTGGTGACCGACCAGACCGGTGGTGGAGAAGAGCACCAAGCCCGCCGGAGTGGCCCGGGAGCAGTCCGGCGCCCGCCGCGGCGCTACTCGCCGCCACCGGGACCTGACGATCCTCGGTTGGCGATCAGGCTACGGACAGCCACCGTACAAAAAAAGCGCCGCGAAACCGAGCCACTTACCGCTGTGAGTCACAGGATCGAGACGCCCGACGCCTACCTCTTTTCTCTCCGCGTGCGGCTCCGAGTGCGCCCATCTGCTCCAATTCCAATAGGGCGGTGGCCACGGAGATCCGCCCGATCGAGCGCGAGGAGGTCGTCGACTACTTGCGAGTGCTGCCGTTCGCCAACGGGTTGCCGAGCTGGGAGCCGGCGCCCGCGGCGTGCGGAGGACCCGAGCCTGGCCCCCGAACAAGCCGGCGTCCATCCGGGTAGATGGAAGCTTCGGCCGATGAGGTCATGGGCGAGCACTTCCACCCACAGGCGGCGCTCGTCGACGGGAAGCTCGTTGGCGCCACGGCGATGATTTCGTTCGAGATCACCGTGCCGGGCGAGCGGACCGTGGCGATGGGCGGCGTGACCGGCACCGGCGTGATCGCCACCCACCGGCGGCGTGGTCTGCTGCGCCGAATGATGCAGGCGATGTTCGACGAGGCGCTCGAGCGTGGGGAGCCCCTGGCCGGTCTCAGCGCCAGTGCAGGGTCGGCTATCGGACGCCGTCACGCTGAGGTTGGAAACGAGCTGCACGGGGCCGGCAAACTTATTTGCCTGTTGGCGGAGCCGTCCCAGAGACTCAGCGCATGCTGCCGTCCACAATGCCCCGCTTGATGAATACGCCCGTGGTACTACGTGCCTTCGGGCCGCGCGATGCTGATCTCGTCGCGTCAGTGGTGGACGACCCACTGATCCCGCTCATTACGACCGTACCCGCGAGCGGTTCCCCGGTGGAGGTCAACGCCTACCTTCAACGCCAGCACGACCGACTGGTCTGTGGTGCTGGGTACTCCTTCGCAATCGTGGCCAGCGACACCGACGAGGCAGTCGGCCAGATCGGCTTGTGGACGAAGGAGATCGACACCGGTCGAGCCTCGACCGGCTACTGGATCGCATCGCAGTTCCGCCGACGCGGCTACGCCCGGGCCGCCCTGCAGGCCCTAACCAGTTGGGCGCTGACGCATTCTGAAGTCCAGAGACTGCAGCTTTTCGTCGAGCCTTGGAATCAAGGGTCATGGCGGGCTGCCGAGGCGTGCGGTTATCAGCGCGAGGGCTTGCTGCGCGGGTGGGAACGCGTCGGAGACAATCGCCGAGACATGTACGCCTACAGCGTCGTCGCCAGCCAGAACTGACAACGCCTGCGCGCATAAGCCGAGGCAGATGCCCGGTGGCGGATCGATCTGCGGATCAGCTGCGTCGTCTCGGTCGGGCGCTCGAGGTTGGGGAGATGGCCGGCCCACGGCAGGTCGCGGTTTCCGGAGACGATGGTGGCCTTGCAGGTGATGCGAGCAAGGTCGGCTCCACACCCTCGGCCGCGGCACACAGCAGCACCAGGGCGCTCAACCGCTCGGGGACCGTGGACGCGACCTGCAGCGCCACGGCGCCACCTCCGGAGGAGCCCACCACTGCGCAGCGGTCCAGTCCCAGCTCTATCCATCAACCCCACCACGTCGCCAGCGTGGGAGAACGGTTCTGAGCCCAGCGGCGACCGGCCGTACCCGCGAAGGTCCGGCGCCACGACGGTGGCCTCGCCGCGAAGCTCGCGGATCTGAGGTCGCCACTGCCGGGCGTCTGCCGCCGTCGAGTGCAGCAGCAGCACCGCCGGACCCGTGCCCTCGAGGACAGGTTGCAGGATCATGACTGCCAGTCCTACCAGCGCTGCGGTCTGCCAGACAACACGGCCACCGGCGGCGGCGCTGCCTCCAGTCCGACACCCGGACGCGTCCCATTGGAAGGCGGTCCCGATGGCCTCAAACGACAGCACAGCGACCGAGATCGGCATTACGTTTGATAGCGCGGATCCCGCCAGGCAGGCGCAGTTCTGGACGGTCGCACTAACCCGGGGCTTTCATGGTGGCGGCGTGCCGGTGAACTGAAAAGTGCTCCAGGTCAACGATGATCGAGGTTCTTGAGGCCAGATCGTCGTCAACAAGGAGCACCTTCAGGGTGAAGAATATCGGTTTGT
>NZ_JAVREH010000037.1:0-30610 GCF_031845305.1 Jatrophihabitans lederbergiae
CGCCGCAATCGAGACTTACATCGACGCCTGGAACGAACGCTGCCAGCCGTTCACCTGGACCAAGACCGCCGACGAAATCCTCACCAAAGCAACCGGCGGTCAAAGATCATCGTTCACGCGACACTAGCTCGACCGCCTTCGGTCCTCCATTGTCACTGGCCGTTGACAGCGCTACGCGCTCACAGGCGCAACAGCTGGCCGTCGCCTCCACGCGCACTTCGCGGCAGTCCCCCATTCCACTGGCCCCTGGTGATACTGCGTCGAGGCGGCGTGCGCGGGTAGACCTGGACCTCGCGCAACGAAGCGATCGCCAAGCCGCGCACGAGCCCAACTGTGCTAAATTACGTGGTCTGCGGTCAGGATTGGATGATGACGCTATGTCGCTTCCGTGCGCGAGACGAGCATGGTGGTGCAATGTCGGCGCCGTCATAATGTTGGTCTGCGGCTGCAGCGGCGTTCACACTCAGCCCACATTTCGGAGACCGAGTCCGCCTGCGCCGTCTGGTCATTGTCCGAGTGGGGCTAACCGTATCGTCAAGTGACGGACATACCATCACCCCCACCTGTCAGGGTAGTGGTCGGCGCTGTCTTTGAGGCCGTATCGAAGGCCGGTAGTTATCCTACTTCTAATTCCACGAATATCGTCGCTCTGTGCGTCCTTCAAGAAGGCACCACGTTCACGACGTATTTTCGCGCAGATGCGCCCGGGCGAGCGGTTATAACTTCAGCTACGGCGGGTTGTGGGCCGTGCGCGCAGCTCAACCTGTCTGCAAATATCGTGGTCGGCCCCCTGGTTTCGCCAGCAGCGTAATTCATCCCTACATTCCGATTGTCGGCGCACGAGCAGAGAAGGCATACACGGACCAGGTCGGGAGCAGCTGTGAGAAGGTGAGGCGCCTCCTCCGTAGTGCAGTCGGAAACCACCGATTCGAGACGCGCAGCCCATCATTAACACTTACTGGCGCTGCGCAAAACCCAACGTCGGAAAGTTCGGGTGTCGACGGAATGCGCTCCCAGAGCCGGTCCGACTCCCGTCATTCGGATCAGTGAGCAGCCTCGTAGGCTTCTACCACCGCGCCGGAGATGCGCCCACGCGTTGAGACCTCATAGCCGTTGGCCGTTGCCCACTCGCGAATCGAGGCAAGCTCGGACGGGACGACTTACGACCCGCTGAACCGCCACGCTTGGCTCGCGGAGAAGAGGTAACCCGAGCGGACGCAGTCCCCGCTTGGGAGAGCCGCAAACAGCTGATGCAGCATAAACAGAAGGACCCCCGGCTACGCCGGAGGCCCTTCTGATCCGAGGGAATCACTCCTACTCGGTCTGGCCGATATTTCTTCCGGCCGATGTTTTGAGTAAGACCAAACTGGTCGGGGTGGCGGGATTTGAACCCACGGCCTCTTCGTCCCGAACGAAGCGCGCTACCAAGCTGCGCCACACCCCGGCTGCAACCGGTCCAGCATAGCGGACGATCCCAGCGGTGTGGGCATCCGGGGAGCCGCCGGAGCGTCAGTGCGGCCGGGCGTCGCGGGCCACCAGCGTGAGCAGCACGGCTTCGGGACGGCAGGCGATCCGGAACGGCATGAACGGGTTCGTGCCCAGCCCCGCGCAGACGTTGAACCACATCCGCGAGTCCCACTGGTGCAGCCATCGCGCCCGGTGCACGTCGATGCCGCAGTTGGTGACGATGGCCGGCCCGAACGGCACCCGGATCTGGCCGCCGTGGGTGTGCCCCGCCAGCACCAGGTCATAGCCGTCGCCGGTGAACGAGTTGAGCATCGCGGGTTCGGGCGAGTGGATCACGCCGATCCGCACAGCGGCATCCGGATCGGCGGCACCGGCGATCTTGGCGTAGCGAGCCCGGCGCAGGTGCGGGTCATCGGTTCCGGCCAGGGCGATCGATACCCCGGCCACGTCCACTGTCGCCCGCTGGTGGGTCAGGTCGAGCCAGCCCGCACCCGCCATCGCGGCGGCGAGCTCCGCCCAGGGCATTCGCTTGCGCCCGGTCAGGTCACCGGTCTTGTCCGGCAGGAAGTACCGTGCCGGGTTCTTCGGCTGGGGGAGGTAGTAGTCGTTGTTGCCGGGAACGAACGCGCCGGGAAAGTCGAACAACGGCCCGAGCGCCGCCATGATCGCCGGAATGCCATTGGGGTCCGAGCTGGTGTCACCGGTGTTGATCACGTAGTCAGGGCGCAGCCGCGCCAGGTCCGAGATCCAGGCCTGCTTCCGCTTCTGCGCAGCCGTCAGGTGCAGATCCGAGATGTGCAGCACCCGGAGCTCCGGCGTGCCCGGGTCGAGCACCGGCACGTCGAAGCGGCGCAGGGTGAACAGGTTGCGCTCGACCAGGCCGCCGTACGCGGCGGTCACCGCTCCGAGGGCTCCGACGGCGACAACGCTGCGACGTAATCCGGATGGGTGAGCATCGCAGCGAGCGCCGGCGAGCGAGGAGCGGAGCGAAGGTAGCGACGCGGACATGCGGCTCAGACTACGGGCGCTCCGCACCGTGAATATCGGGCCGACCAGCCAGGGCCGGGCACTAGCCTGGATCCATGACCGCGCTCAAGGATCAGCTGAAGTCCGACCTGACGACCGCCATGAAGGCTCGCGACGAGCTCAGGACCGCCACCCTGCGGATGCTGCTCACCGCGGTCACGAATGAGGAGGTCGCCGGGTCCAGTGCGCGGGAACTGAGCGATGACGAGATTCTGAAGGTCATCAACCGTGAGGCGAAGAAGCGTCGGGAGGCGGCGGAGGCGTTCGGTGGGGCTGGTCGGGACGAGCAGGCCAGCCGTGAGCTGGCTGAAGAAACCGTGCTGACCACCTACCTGCCCGCCCAGTTGACCGATGTCGAACTCACCGGCCTGGTGCGCCAGGCCATTGCCGAGGCGGGCGCCACCGAGCCCCGCCAGCTGGGCCTCGTTATGAAGAGCGTGGCCCCGCGAGTGGCCGGCCGGGCGGATGGCAAGCGGGTCTCGGACGAGGTGCGGCGCCAGCTCGCGTCCTGAATCCGGACGTTAGAGCTCTGGCATTTGGATCGGGCGGGTTGACGGGGGTGTCAGGTACCGTGACCTGATGCTGCCCAGGAAAGCCCTATTTGCCCTTGCGCTATTGCTGATCCTGGCCGCATGCACGAAAGCGCCACAGTCGCAGAACGTGATCTCGGCGGGTCCATCAGTCGGTGGCACGGGTTCGAGCGCCACCGCGACGGGCATTGCGACGGCAAGCCCGGTGGCGCCGAGCAGCAGCAAACCGGCTGTGCCGAGCAAGCCCGTCCATGTGTCCACGCTCGAGAGCGACGGCGGCACGTTCGGCGTGGGCATGCCCATCATCGCCTGGTTCAATGTCGCCCCCACCAGCGGCGTGGCCTTCGCGAAGGCGACCACGGTCACCGCCGACGGCAAGCCGCTGAAGGGTGCCTGGTACTTCGAGCGAACCTCGCACGCCGGAGCCAAGCTCGAAGGCCACTTCCGCCCTCGGGGGTACTGGCCGGCGCACGCCCACATCAACCTGGACCTGCCGGTCAAGGGGCTGAGTGCGGGCAAGGGCCTGGTCTTCGACGACAGCCTCACGCTGTCGATCGCCACCGGTGCGGCGAACATCTCGACGGTGGACGCCAAGAGCCTGCGGATGACGGTGCGTACCGACGGCAAGGTCTACGGAACGTTTCCGGTCTCCCTGGGCGCGGCGAACACGCCGACCTTGCGCGGCACCAAGGTGATCATGGATAAGGGCGCCGACATCTCGATGCGCGGCCCCGGGTATTTCGACCCGCACGTGCAGTGGACGCAGCGCCTCACCTACGGCGGGGAGTACCTGCATGCGGCCCCGTGGAACATCCGCAACCTCGGCGTGCGCAGTACGTCCAACGGCTGCACCAACCTGAGCCCGGCGGCGGCGAAGAAGTTGTACGGCTTCCTCCGCTTCGGCGATCTGGTGCTGTTCCCCAACGCCGGCGGCTCGCGGATGCAGCTGGGTCAGGGTTACGGCGACTGGAACCTTGACTGGGCCATCTGGCAGACCGGCGGCGCGATCAAGACCGCCTGACAGTTCACCATCCGTCCGGGCGCGAGGCCCATCGCCACCGTAGACCGCCTGTTGATCAGCGGTGGCCGGGTGGCTTCGTGATCGGGGCCGGCAAGGTCCGGGGCGCGGTCGGCAAGGTCCGGGCCGCGGTCGGCGTGCCGACCGGCGGTGGGACGATTACGGACGGCGCCGGCTGGGTGAAGCTCGGCACCGAAGCGCTCGACACCGGAGGGCTCGGCGCGGTCAGGCTCGGCGCGTTATACCCGGGCTGCGTGTAGGTCGGCTGGGTGTAGTCGGGTTGCGTGTAGGTCGGTTGGGTGTAGTCGGGCTGGCTGTAGCTCGGCTGGCTGTAGTCGGGCTGGGTGTAGTTGGGTTGCGTGTAGTTGGGTTGCCGGTACCGGAGGTAGGGCTGGCGGTACACCGGTGCGGTGTGGACCTGCGGGCCGACACCGGTCGACAGGCACAGCGAGATGGTGGCGCCGGGTTCGGCGATCTGCGGTCCGTAGAAGGCGACGTTGCCGGGGGCGACCCGGCTGCCGCAGGGCACGCTGAACGGCTTGCCGACGAACCCCTTCGAGGCGAGCAGCGCCCTTGCCGCGTCCTCGGTCAGATTCGTCACCGCGGGGACCGGGCTGCCAGGCGTCGAGTCGGCGGTCGGCCACGTCCAGTGCTGCCGGACCAGTGTCGGCCGGTACGCCAGCAGCCAGAACTTCGAGGCGGCCGCGCCGAAGGTGTCCAGTCCCGAGTTCGACTCGGTGATGCCCGGCACGTCGGAAATCCGCTGGGTCGGCTTCTGCGGGTTCACCAGGGCCGCCGCGGATACCAGATCGGGTGTGATGCCGACGAACCAGAGTGCGGAGTTGCCCTGGTCGTCGACATTGCGCTTGGTGATCGGGTCGTACTTGCTGCTGTTGTTCGTCCCGGTCTTGGCCGCGATCAGGCTGCCGCCGTTGTTGTACCAGTCGCCGAAGAACCTGCCGGCGGTTCCGTACGTGCTGTGGGTGTCATTGGTCATGATGTTGACCAGGGTGCGCGCCACATACGAGTCGTACTGGCGCGTGCAACCGGCGTGTGCCTTGAGGGCGATCGGCTTGCCCGCGCTGTCGGTGACCGACTTGACCGGCGTCGGGGGGCAGAACACGCCGTCGTTGGCCAGTGCGGCGAACGCGCCGGTGAGCTGCAGGACGGACGTCGAATCCTGCCCGAGGGTGAACGTCGGCTGTCGGTTGTCGATGACGCCCTGGCCGATGCTCTTGCCGGTCGGGTTTCCGTTGCCGTCGAGGAGGGGGCTGTCCAGATGCGTCATGCCCAGGCTCATCGCCGTGTTGACGATCGGGGAGAGGTCGCAGCCGAACAGCTCGTCCTCCATCGCGACGAAATAGGTGTTGGAGGACTCCGGTAGCGCCTTCTCCAGCGGCAGGGTGTCGTTGTAGTGGCCGGCGTTGTGGGCGACGTAGCGCTTGCCCTGCTCGTCGACCGGGCAGTTCTTCGCCGTCCACTGGTTGTTGGCGGTCGTCAGCGCGTAGCTGGGGGGTACGCCGGCCTTCATGGCAGCCAGCGCGGTGAAGTATTTGTATGTCGAGCCGGCCCCGGCGTAGGCCTTGGTGAACAGCTTGTCGACCGAGTAGCCGGGGTCGCCCGCCTTCACGCCGTACTTCACGTCGGTGATCATGCTCGTGACCGCGCCCGAGCTGGGCGTCACCGACGGCATGGCCAGGAGGTAGCCGCGTCCGTGCGTGGGGTCGAGCCCGCTCTGCGTCCAGATTGCGTCCTGGCCCTGGTTCTGCAGGTTGGGGTCCAGGGTGGTGACGATGCTGTAGCCAGCGGTGTTGATCCGCTGCTCGCTGAGGCCGCCGACTCCTGTCAGCCAGTCGGTCACGTAGTCGCAGAAGAATCCGACGTTCTCGATCTTGGCGTTGGCGAAGGAGCATCCTCGGGGAACCGGGGTTCGCGTGGCCAGCCGGACCGGCGTGGCCTTCGCCCCCGCGGCCTCGGCGGCGGTGATGTAGTTCTGCGCTGCCATGTTCGAGATCACCAGGTCCCGCCGTTGCCGGGCCGCCTGCGGATGGTTGAACGGGTCCAGCGCGGATGGCGCCTTGACCAATCCGACGAGCAGCGCCGCCTGTGGCACGGTCAGCGCGCTGACGTCGATGCCGAAGAATGTCTGTGCCGCGGTCTGGATGCCGTAGGAGTTCTCACCGAACGCGGCGATGTTCAGGTACTTCCCGAGGATCTGCGGCTTGTTGTTGTCCCGCTCGATCTTGAGGGCGCACTGCGCGTCCAGGATCTTGCGGTCCACGTTCTGGTCGATAGCGGCGGCACGCTCGACGTCGGTGGTCGCCTGGTAATACCGCACCTGCTTGACGTACTGCTCGGTCAGCGTCGACGCGCCCTGGGTGTCGCCACGTGAGGTCTTGAGAGCGCCGCGGATCAGGCCGCGCATATCGACGCCGTGATGCTCGTAGAACCGGCGGTCCTCGGTGGAGATCAGCGCGTTCGTGACCGCTTTCGGGACCTTCGACAGCGACACCACCTGCCGGTTCTGGTCGAAAAGGGTGGCGATCACCGTTTTTCTGTCGTTGGCGTACATTGTGGTCTTCTGCTGCACCGGCTCTTCGATGAGGTTGCACTGGGTGTCGAGGAACTTGTCCGCGCCCGCCTTGGTGGCGAGGCCGGCACCGCCGACATAGGGCAGGGCGACCCCTGCCGCCAGGACGCCGACGATCGCCACCAAGCCCGACAGCTTGCCGAGCTTCGACAGGATCGTCACTCCGGATGCGCGCGCCACGGGGCGTAAGACTACGCGAGGGCTCTGTCCAGGCTCGGTTTCTCGGGGAGATTGTTAATTCGCAGCTAATGGTGACGCTTTGCAAACGCGCCATTACCTACAGTATACAAACGACCGTTGGGGACAATCTGCCGCGTAGTGCTTCAAGAAGCTCGTAAAGCTTCAATCTCATATCAGGCTATTGCAGATACGAAGGTTGATCACCTACCGTCCGATCAGGTAGCTGACATTTTGTTGGTGTGAGTTTTTTAGAGCGGGGGATGCATGACTGCATCACGAGTGCCTGAGCGTCCGAAGGTCGCCTGGGATACGGCCTGGGCGTCGCGCGGCGCGTGCCGGGATATCGATCCCGAAACGCTGTTCGTGGTGGGTGCGGCTCAGCACAAGGCCAAAGCCATCTGCATGGGCTGCCCGGTTCGGGTGGACTGCCTTGCCGACGCGCTGGACAGCGGAGCAGAGTTCGGCGTCTGGGGCGGTATGACCGAGCGCGAGCGGCGGACCTTGCTCCGGCGCCGGCCCGACATCAACTCGTGGCGCTCCTTCTTCCAGACCGCCCAGCGTTCCGAGGACTACGCGACGCCCGCGATACGGTAGGCCGCTAAACCGCCAGAGCCGAGCCCACTGCCCGCAGTCCGGCCAGATCATGGATGTCGGCGGGCAGTGCCGGCACCTCGTGCTGTGCGACATCCGGGTGGGCGGCGCCGAAACGGGCGACCATCGAACGATCGTGCTGGGCTGCCTCCGCGCACTCCGCGTGCACGGCCAGTGCCGCGGCGGTCAGGTCGGTCGCGGGACCCTGCTCCGGCAACCGGCTCAGGCGCTCGGCGGCCTCGACCGCGCGCTGGGCCGTCAGTCCGGCCGCGGCCGTGCGCACCCGGTTCAGCACCACTCCGGCCAGCGGCATGCCCTCTTTCTGCAACCGCTCGACGAAGAAGGATGCCTCCCGCAGCGCATCGGGCTCCGGCGAGGCGACCACAACGAAGGCCGTACCGGGCGCCTTGAGCAGCTCGTAGGTCTGTTCGGCGCGCTCGCGGAACCCCCCGAACATGGTCTCCAGGGACGCGACGAAGGACGAGACGTTGCTCAGCAGCTCGTTGCCCAGGATCTTGTAGAGCACCTTGCTGAACACCGAGAACGACGCGGTGACCACCTTGAGATAAGCCTTGCCCCCGGCGCGGGCCGGTGCCGTCAGCAGTCGGATCATCCGCCCGTCGAGAAAGCGGCCCAGCCGTTGCGGGGCGTCCAGGAAGTCCAATGCCGAGCGCGACGGCGGCGTGTCCACCACGATCAGGTCCCAGCCACCGTGCTCGATGAGCTGCCCGCGCAATTGCGACAGCTTCTCCATCGCCATGTACTCCTGCGTGCCCGCGAACGATGCCGACAGCGACTGGTAGAAGGGATTGGCGAAGATCTGCTCGGCCTTCTCGGCCGTCGTGTTCGCGGTGACCACCTCGTCGAAGGTGCGCTTCATGTCCAGCATCATTGCCAGCAGCGCGCCGTCGCCGTCCACACCCGCGACCTTGCGGGGGGTGTTGTCGAGCTGGCTGAGTCCCAGCGACTGCGCCAGCCGGCGAGCCGGGTCGATCGTCAGCACGACCACCTTTCGGCCCTGCTCCGCTGCCCGCAGCGCGAGCGCCGCCGCGGTGGTCGTCTTGCCGACCCCGCCACTGCCGCAGGTGACGACGACCTTGAGGTCCGGGTCCTTGAGCAGCGCGTCGATGTCGAAGACGGGAGGCGTGTGTCGAGGGCTCATTCGGACCACGTTTCGATGTCGAGGGCGTCGGCAAGCTCGTACAGGGTTCCGAGATCCATCGGCGGGGCGAGCTCGGGCAGCCGGGTGATCGGCATGCCGACCTCGGCCAGGTCGGCCTCCGCCCGGATCTGGACGTCCTGCCGCTCGGCGTAGTCGGCGACCTCGGACGCCAGGTCCGAGGCCAGCGCCGGATCGAGACCGGCCTCGCCCAGTCCCTCTGCGAGCAGCGACTCGTCCGGCCGGCCGGCCGCGACCAGGACCGGACGGGCCCGGTTCACCAGCACCCGGCCGAGGTGGTAGCCGGCGCCGCGCAGCTCGGTGGCCGCGTCGATGGTCTCCTGAACCGGCATCTCTTCGAGCAGCGTGACGATGTGGACGCGCGTGAGGGAGGAGTGCAGCAACTCGATGACTCCGATGCTCTGCCGGTAGATCGGTCCCATCTTGGTCAGCCCGGCAACCTCGTTCGTCGTCTCGAGGAAGTGGGTGATCCGGCCGGTGGGCGGCGCGTCCAGCACCACGGCGTCGAAGGCGGACTTGCCGTTGCGGCCGGTGCGGATGACGGCCTCTTTCACCTTGCCGGTCAGCAGGACGTCGCGCATGCCGGGCGCGATGGTGGTGACGAAGTCGATCGCCCCCATTCTGCGCAGCACCGAGGCGCCACGCTTGATGGAGTAGAACATCTCGAGGTACTCCATCATGGCCGTCTCGGGGTCGACCGACAGCCCGATCACCTCGCCGCCGCTGGTCGCGGCCAGCCGTCGCTCGGTGGACGGCAACGGCGGATTGTCGAAGAGCTGGGCCAGGCCCTGGCGGCCTTCGACCTCGATGAGCAGGACGCGCTTGGACTGCCGCGCCAGGGCGAGCGCCAGGGAGCCGGCGACGGTGGTCTTGCCGGTCCCGCCCTTGCCCGTCACGATGTGCAGTCTGGGAGAGGGATCTCTGGTGGGCACAAAGTCAGCGTACAAACTCACCGGGTAGGTTTCGCCACGTAACCGGTCCGCCAGAGGTCCGACCCACACTCGTTGGAGGCACCGCATGACGTCGATCTCAGCCCGGCTGGCCGAACTGGGCGTCGAATTGCCGCCGATTCCCGCGCCGCTGGCCGCCTATGTTCCGGCCGTCCGTACCGGCCAGCACGTGTTCACCTCCGGCCAGCTGCCGACGGTGGGCGGCACCCTGCAGGCCACCGGAAAGGTCGGCGCGGAGGTCACTGCCGAAGAGGCGACCGGGTACGCCCGCACCTGCGCGCTGAACGCGCTGGCGGCGGTGCATGCGCTGGTCGGCATCGACTCCGTCGTCCGGGTCGTCAAGGTCGTCGGCTTCGTGGCATCCACGCCCGACTTCACCGGCCACCCCGCGGTCGTCAACGGGGCCTCGAACTTTCTCGGCGAGGTGTTCGGTGCGGCGGGTGCCCACGCGCGCTCGGCCGTCGGCGTGGCCGCCCTGCCACTGGACGCCCCGGTCGAGGTCGAGCTGATCGTCGAGGTTCGCTGACCATGAGCGTGGCCGTGCCCGCCCGAGAGGCAGCCACCGTCGTGCTGCTGCGCGACGCCCCGGCCGGCTTGCAGACGTGGTTGCTGCGCCGGGTGCCCAAGATGACCTTCGCCCCCGGCATGTCGGTGTTCCCGGGTGGCGGAGTCGATCCGGTGGACGCGAGCGGTCCGTCCGCGTCGACTGCCGGTGCCGTGGCAGAGCAGTTCGGCATTACGCCGGAGCAGGCCGAGGTACTGCTGCGCACGGCCGCGCGGGAAATCCGTGAAGAGACCGATGTGGCGCTGCCGCTGGAGAGCATCCGGCCCTGGGCGCGCTGGATCACGCCCCAGGCCGAACCCCGGCGCTATGACACCTACTTCTTCGTGGCGGCGGTGCCTTCCGGCGGGCAGGCGGCAGCCGTGACGGGCGAGGCCTCGCACGCCGACTGGATCGCCATTTCCGACGCCCTGGCCGAGTACGAGCGCGACGAGCGGCCGATGTTGCCCCCGACCGTGGCGAACCTGATCGAACTGTCCGCGTTCGCACAGGTGGCCGATGTGCTCGCCGCCACCGCGCAGCGGACGATACGGCCGGTGCAGCCGGTGCTGCGCCAGGACGAGACCGGGGCGTGGGTGGCCGATCTCGGTGACGGCCGAACGCTGCTGCCCGAGTCGTTCGTCACCGCGTCGGGGCGCAAGCTGTCCGACGGACCGCGCCCCGACGCTGATGCTGCTGCCGCTGGTGAACCCGCCGCGGGCGAGCCGGCGCCGTGACCCTGGCGTACGAGGCGCTGCGCCAGGTCACCCCGACCGCGGCGGTGGTGCTGGCGGACAACCCGTCCGCGATGACCCTGGACGGCACCAACACCTGGCTGCTGCGCGACGACCCGAGCCGCCGCGCCGCGGTCGTCATCGATCCCGGCCCGGACGACGAGGCACACCTGCGCGCGGTTCTGGACGCGGCCGGCTCGGTGCCGCTGATCCTGCTCACCCATGGCCACGCCGATCACTCCGCGGGCGCCGGGCGCCTCGCCGAACTCACCGGCGCTCCGGTGCTGGCCCTGGACCCCGCGCACCGTTACGGCGGGCAGGGCCTCGCCGAGGGAGCCGTACTGGACGGGGTCGGCGTGCGGATGGAGGTCTGGGCCACGCCGGGGCATACCGCGGACTCGCTGTGTTTCGTCCTTCCCAGTCTCTTCGGGGCTTCCGCTGAGCCGGCCGCGGTGCTCACCGGCGACAGCATCCTCGGCCGGGGCACCACCGTGGTCGCGCACCCCGACGGTGTGCTCGCCGACTACCTGTACTCACTACGCCGGCTCGCCGAGCTGACCGGGGTGGCTGTGCTGCCGGGACACGGATCGGAGCTGGCGGACGCCGGGGCCGCGGCGCAGGCCTACCTCAGCCATCGCGAGCAGCGGCTGGCGCAGGTACGGGCGGCGCTCGGCGCGGGGGACGGCACAGCGGAGGAGATCGTCCGCCGGGTGTATGCCGACGTCGACCGGGCGCTGTGGCCGGCCGCCGAGCTGTCAGTACGCGCGCAGCTCGCCTACCTGCGAGCCACCGAGGGCTGATCGGCTGTCAGTTGAACCGATTGCTGGTCGAACCGGGCGTGCTCAGCGCGCCCGGCGCGCCAGCCGCTCGCGGTCCAGGATGACCACGCTCTTGCCCTCGAGCCGCAGCCAGCCGCGCTGGGCGAAGTCCGCCAGCGCCTTGTTCACGGTTTCGCGGGAGGCACCGACGAGCTGCGCCAGCTCTTCCTGGGTCAGATCGTGGGTGACCCGGAGCTGGCCGCCGTCCACCGAGCCGAAGCGCTGTGCCAGCTGAAGGAGCTGCTTCGCGACCCGGCCGGGGACGTCAACGAAGATCAGGTCGGCCAGCATGGTGTTGGTACGGCGCAAGCGGCGAGCGACGACCCGCAGCAGCTGCAGGGCTATCTGCGGCCGCTCGGTGATCCAGTCGGTGAGTGCCGCCTTCGGCAGCCGGGCCACCCGAGCATCGGTGACCACCACGGCGGTCGAGGTACGGGGTCCGGGATCGAACAGGGACAGCTCGCCGAACTGGTCGGACGGCCCCATCACCGCGACCAGATTCTCGCGCCCGTCGGAGGACCTGCGTCCGAGTTTCACCTTGCCGGTGAGCACGATGTAGAGGCTGTCGCCGGGCTCGCCCTCGTTGAAAAGGGTGGTGCCACGGGGCGCGTCGAAGATCTCGAACTGGTTGCCAAGGGCTTCGATGTCGGTCGGATCGACACCTTGGAACAACCCGGCTCGGCGGAGCATCTCGTCCACGCCAGCTCCCTCTTCCCTCTCGCGCGCAACCGCGCTGTTCTGTCGCGCAGGATCGCGCGCGTGCCCTTGGCGGATTGTAAGGTGTGCGGGCCCTCGATGTGCCGCGACCCGCGCGTATGCCGGTGCCCGACAGCTGACGCGCACAAAACGGCTAGCGCTGCCGAGCCTGCCCACTGCCGCCGGGACGTCGCCGGAGCCGCCGGCGGAATCTCGACATCGCCGATTCCGGTCCCTCGCGGACCAGGGTGTTCAGCTCGTCGGGGTTGGCGTGGTCCAGAAACTCCTCGACCTCGCGTTGGACCGCGACGCGCGTCAGCGGCTCCTCGATGCGCTCCATGATCAGCATGAAGGCCATCAGCAGGACAGGAAAGAGGAGTACCAGAAATCCGATCATCGTGGCTGTCATTGTGCCCCAATATGCTGGTGGGCGTGGCGAAGACAACGGCGCGTATCGAACGGCAAGAATCCGACTGGCAGGAATCGAGCCTGGCCCTGACCCGGCGAGCCCGGCGGATAGACCGGGAGCTGGCCCAGCTGTACCCGCACGCGCACTGCGAGCTGGACTTCTCGAGCCCGCTGGAGCTGTCGGTCGCCACCATCCTGTCCGCCCAGTGCACCGACAAGAAGGTCAACGAGGTCACCCCGGCGGTCTTCGCCAAGTACCCGGACGCGGCCGCGTACGCCGCCGCGGATCGCGCCGAACTCGAGGACCTCATCCACGCCACCGGGTTCTTCCGCGCCAAGACCAACAGCCTGATCCGGCTCGGGCAGGAGCTGGTGGAGCGCTTCGACGGCGAGGTGCCCGCCAGCCTGGACGAGCTGGTCACCCTGCCGGGCTTCGGCCGCAAGACCGCCAACGTGGTGCTGGGCAACGCCTTCGGCATACCCGGCATCACCGTCGACACCCATTTCGGCCGACTGTCCCAGCGCTGGAAGTGGACGGAGAACACCGATCCGGTGAAGGTCGAGTCCGACGTCGCCGCACTGATCCCGCGCAAGGACTGGACGATGCTGTCGCACCGCGTCATCTGGCACGGCCGCCGGATGTGCCACGCACGCCGGCCGGCCTGCGGGGTGTGCCCCATCGCCAGGCTGTGCCCGTCCGCCGGCATCGGCGAGAGGGATCCGGTCGCGGCCGCGAAGCTGGTCAAGAGCCCGTCCCAGACCGATCCGGAACTCGCCGGATGAGCCACCCGGCACAGCACAGCATCGCCGTGCCGCAGTGGCTGAGCCCGCTGGCCGAGGCGGCCGGCACCGTCGAGGCCCGGGACCTGTCGCGGTTCGTTCCGCCGTCCGACGGCAGCGGCAGGCATTCGGCGGTGCTGATGCTGTTCGCCTCCCCGGACGGCGTCGAGGCAGCCGACGTGCTGCTGTTGCAGCGCGCCGCGACGCTGCGCAGTCACGCCGGCCAGGTCGCCTTTCCCGGCGGCGCCACCGATCCGGAGGACGCCTCGTCCAGGGCCACGGCGCTGCGCGAGGCCGAGGAGGAGGTCGGCGTCCGGCCCCAGACCGTCGACGTGCTGGCCGAGCTGCCCGCGCTGTGGCTGCCGCCGTCCGGTTTCGTCGTCACACCGGTGCTGGCGTACTGGCGGGAGCCGCACCCCGTCGGGATCGTGGACGAGGCGGAGGTCGCCGGGGTTCGCCGGGCGCCGTTGGCCGAGCTGCTCGATCCCGCGAACCGGTTCACCGTGCGGCACCCGTCCGGATTCACCGGACCCGGCTTCGAGGTGAGCGGCCTGTTCGTGTGGGGGTTCACCGCCGGGCTGCTCGACCGGCTGCTGCGCCTGGCCGGGTGGGAGCGACCGTGGAACCGCGACGCCGTCCGGGGACTGCCCGAAGCGAGCTGACCGCCGGGCGCACTCCGGTCCGGGCTCACATCCGCGGCGGGTACGTTCGGATGGTGCCCATCCCCAGCTGGACCCGACCGGTCACCGGTCACCGCCGTGCTCCCGCCTGCGTGTGCGCCGCCGCGACTGCCGCGGTGTTGCTGACCGGCTGCCAGACCGAGTCGGCCATCAACCGGAACCCGCACGAGGGCGCGACCACCGCCTCGGCGCAGGCCGGCGTGCAGCAGGTCACCATCACCACCGACCAGACCTATCGCTTCTACCCGTCCACGATCACGGTGCACCCCGGCAAGGTGAAGATCACGCTGAAGCACACCGGTACGGGCGCGCCGCACGACTGGTCGCTGCAGGGTTTTCCCGCCGACAATGTGCCGCTGATCGATCCCGGTGAGACCAGGTCGGTGGAGTTCACCGCGCCGGCGCCGGGCACGTACACCTTCGTGTGCACGATCCACATCGCCCAGGGGCAGACCGGCAAGCTCGTCGTGCTGGGCAGCTAGCCGAGTTTTGCCCACCGGATGAGCTCGTCCGACACCCGTTCGGGAACCTCGTGCTGGGGAAAGTGCCCCACGCCGATCAGCAGCTGCCACTCGTAGTCGGCCGAGACATGCCGCGACGAGCCCTGGGCGGTGGCGGGCAGCACGCAGCCGTCGAAGTCGCCGTGCAGTTGCAGCACCGGCCTGGTGATCGGCTGCCGCATGGATGCCGCGTACGCCCTGCCGTCCGGGCGGGGTAGCGAGCGCACCGCCCAGCGGAAGAACTCCAGCGAGCAGTGCGCGGTCGGGTGAATGCGGATGGCTTCGGCATAGCGCCGCACCGCGCTGACATAGTTCGGGGTGCCGCGCCACCGCGGGCCGGACCAGCTGTCGAACAGTTGACGGATGAAGACCCCGTCCCTGCTGAGCAGGCGCTCGCCGTAGCGCGGGACCTGGAAGGTCGTCAGCGCGTAGGACGAGGCATGGCGTTGAGCCCCGTGCGCGGACAGGATGGCCGACCGGAGCCGCAGCGGATGGGCGGCCCCCAGCACCGCGATCCGGCGGACCACCTGCGGATGGTGCGCGGCGATGGTCCAGGCCAGCAGGCCACCGACGTCCGTGCCGACGATGACGGCGTCCCGGGCGCCCAGGGCGGTGACCAGCTGCGCGATGTCAGAGGCCATGGTGGTCGCGTCATAGCCCCGGGGCGTCTTGTCCGAGGCTCCGTAGCCGCGCAGGTCCACCGCGACGGCCCGGTAACCGGCGTCGGCGAGGTCGGTGAGCTGGCGGTTCCAGGTCCACCAGAACGTCGGCATGCCGTGCAGCAGCAGCACCAGCGGGCCCTCGCCCGCCTCGACCACATGCAGGGCGATGCCGTTGGCCCGGATCGTCCGGTGGGTCCACGGTCCGTTGACCAGGACGACGGAGTCGTCGGGGCTGCTCAAGGCGGCTGGCTATGCCCGGTGCGTCGGCTGGTGAGCCGTCGCCTGCCGCAGCGCGGTGACGGTATCCCTGGTGCTGTCGATCGTCTGCTGCGGAGCCTTGACGCGCTTAACCTTGCGGATGCCCATCAGCACCAGCACGCCGGCCATCGCGATCAGGACCACGAACACGATCAGGTACGCCAGCCAGCGCCAGACGCCCAGGGCGACCAGTCCCTCGGCCAGCGCGATCAGGCCGAAGATCAGGGCGAACACACCCAGCACAGCCGCGGCGGCGAACATCCCCGCGCCGGTGCCGGCGTTCTTGACCGAAGCCTTGACCTCGAGCTTGGCCAGTTCGATCTCACCGTGCAGCAGGGTGCTGAAGCTGCTGGAGGCCTGAGCGACCAGGGTGCCGATCGAGACCTGGTCACCTGTCACCTGTGTCGAACCATGGTTTGCGGTCACCCGTCGGGATCCCTTCGCTCGTGTTGTGCGCAGACCTGCGCCGTTACCACTGAATCATGCCCGAACCCTGGGCAAACCCACGAACCCGCATCGCCGGGGCCGCTGCGGAGACCACTCCGGCCCACTCCGCCGAGCAGTTCGCGGTCAACGTAACGGCGGCGGCCGAGCTGACCCGGCTGCTGCTGCCCGCCCTGCGCGCGGCCGGCGGCACCGTGGTGTTCGTGAACTCCGGGTCCGGGCTGAACGCGCGGGCTCCGCTGGCAACCTATGCCGCGTCGAAGTTCGCGCTGCGGGCCTACGCGGACGCATTGCGCAGCGAGGAGCCGCAGCTTCGGATGAGCACGGTGTACCCCGGGCGGACCTCGACCGGGGTGCAGCGCGAGGTTCGGGCAGCCGAAGCCGGCGAGTACGACGAGAACGACTACCTGCGGCCCGAGACGGTGGCGGGCGTGCTGGCCTCGGTACTGGCGCTTCCCGCGGACGGCCTCATCTGCGATCTGACGCTCCGGCCGTTCAGCCTTCGGACTTCGTGCCCGCCAGCCCTTCCGAGATCAGCGCCATCACCGACGAGTCGGCCAGTGTCGTCACGTCTCCGACGGCCCGGTGCTCGGCGACATCGCGCAGCAGCCGCCGCATGATCTTTCCGGACCGGGTCTTCGGAAGCTCGGCGACGACCAGGATCTGGCGCGGCTTGGCGATCGCTCCGATCTCGACGGCCACGTGGTTGCGCAGTTCGGTCACCATCTCGGCACCTCCATCGGCAGCGGTGCCACGCAGGATGACGAACGCGACGATCGCCTGGCCGGTGGTGGGGTCATTCGCGCCGACCACGGCGGCCTCGGCAACGGACGGGTGCGACACCAGCGCCGACTCGACCTCGGTGGTGGAGATCCGGTGGCCCGATATGTTCATCACGTCGTCGACCCGGCCGAGCAGCCACAGGTCGCCGTCGGTGTCCTTCTTGGCCCCGTCCCCGGCGAAGTAGTAGCCCTGCTCGGCGAACCGCGACCAGTACGTGTCGACGAACCGCTCCTCGTCGCCCCAGATGCCGCGCAGCATGGACGGCCACGGCTCGGTGAGCACCAGCAGGCCGCCGCCGCCGTTCGGAACGGGCTTGCCCTGGTCGTCCACCACGTCCGCGCTGACGCCGGGCAGCGCTCGCATCGCCGAACCGGGCTTGCTGGCGGTCACCCCGGGCAGCGGGCTGATCATGATGGCCCCGGTTTCGGTCTGCCACCAAGTATCGACCACGGGCGCGACGTCGGAGCCGATGACGCGGCGGTACCACATCCACGCCTCGGGGTTGATCGGTTCACCGACCGAGCCGAGCACCCGCAGCGAGGACAGGTCGAACTTCGCCGGGATGTCCTCACCCCACTTCATGAACGTCCGGATCGCCGTCGGCGCGGTGTAGAGGATCGACACCTTGTACTTCTCGACGATCTCCCAGAACCTGCCGCGATGCGGGGTGTCCGGGGTTCCCTCGTAGATGACCTGGGTGGCACCGTTGGCGAGCGGGCCGTAGACGATGTAGCTGTGCCCGGTGACCCAACCGATGTCGGCGGTGCACCAGTACACATCCGTCTCCGGCTTGAGGTCGAAGGCTGCGTGATGGGTATATGCGACCTGCGTGAGATAACCGCCAGTGGTGTGCATGATGCCCTTGGGCTTGCCCGTCGTTCCGGAGGTGTAGAGGATGAACAGCGGGTTCTCGGCGTCGAAGGCCTGGGCCTCGTGCGTGTCGGCCTGGGCGGCCAGCGCGTCGTCCCACCAGGTGTCACGGCCCTCGGTGAGGCTGACCTCGTTGCCGCCGCGCTTGACGACCAGAACGTGTTCGACCGTCGTCTCGCCCTTGGCCAGCGCCTCGTCCACGATCGGCTTGAGGCCGAACACCGAGCCGCGGCGGTAGCCGCCATCGGCGGTGATGACCAGCTTCACCTGGGCATCGATCACCCGGTCATGGATTGCCTGGGCGGAGAAGCCGCCGAAGATCACCGAGTGGACGGCGCCGATCCGGGCGCACGCCAGCATCGACACGACCGCCTCCGGAATCATCGGCAGGTACACCGCGACCCGGTCGCCCTGCTGGATGCCCAGTTCGGTGAGCGCATTCGCGGCCCGTGCGACGAGTTTCTGGAGTTCGGCGTAGCTGATCGAGCGGGTGTCACGGGGCTCGCCCTCGAAGTGCAGGGCGATCTTGTCGCCGCGACCGGCGTCGACGTGCCGGTCGACGCAGTTCACCGAGGCGTTCAGGGTGCCACCCACGAACCACGCGGCGAAGGGGGCCGCCGTCCAGTCCAGGGTCTGCGTCCAGTCGGTCGCCCAGTCCAGCCGGCGGGCCTGGGCGTCCCAGAACGCCAGCCGGTCGGCGGCGGCGGTTTCGTAGGCGTCCGCGGCGTAATTGGCGGCGGCCGCGAACTCTTCCGACGGCGGGAACCTGCGCTCCTCGTGCAGCAGGTTCGACAGTCCTTCGTTCGGTTCGCTCATTTCGCTCCTTCGTCCGTAACCGGCTGGGCACCTGCCCGGCACGGCGTTTCGCAGCACCGACGGTAGCCTGCCGCGCCTCGATGGAGAAGATGGAGCCGACCTCGGACGCCGCTGCGGTGATACCGCAACATATCGCCCGCGCGCGGACGGTCGCATGGGCGTTGGCTACCGTTCGGTAGGTGAGCTCCGATCCGTTAGCGCCCCTGTTGGACCTGCCCGGTGTGACCGAGGCCGTGACGGCCAGCCGGCAGTCGGTCGACACCCTGCTCGGCAACCGCGTGCTGCGCCGCCGGTCCTCCGACGTGTCGGCCGAGTCGTTGCTGCGCGGCGCCTGGGCATCGGCGGTGCTGGACGGCTCCGGCGCCACCTTGGCCGAGCTCCGCGCCGGCGAGGCCAAGGACCCGATCGTGCAGGGCGCGCTGCGGGTGTCCTCGGAGCTGGCCGTGCTCGCCGACATCTGGCCGACGGCGCACCGGCAGGTGCTGGCCCGGCTGCATGCCCTGGCCGCCGCCGACCTCGCCGACCCGGAGTCGCTCGGCCGCCCGCGCCCGGACCGCGAGGTGGCGCATCGCCTGGACGTGCTGGCCGACGTGCTGGCGGAAACCGAGGCGCCCGCGGTGGTGGTCGCCGCGATCGTGCAGGCGGAGGTGCTGAGCCTGGATGCCTTCGCTCCGGCGTCCGGGGTGGTGGCCCGGACGGCCGCCCGGCTGACGCTGATCTCGCGCGGCCTGGACCCCAAGTCGCTCGGCGCCTTGGAAGTCGGGCATTTGGAGGCCCGGCACGAGCTGGCCGAGGCGCTGGCGGCCTATCGCACCGGCCGGCCCGAGGGCGTCGGCCAGTGGCTCCTGCACTGCTGCCATGCCGTCGAGCTCGGGGCCCGCGAGTCACTCGCCATCTGTGAGGCGATCCAGCGTGGCTGATCCACTCGTGGCTGATCCGCTTGTCGTGACGGTGGGCGAGGAGCTGCTCCGTCGCTATCTGCGCGGCCCGCACGCATCCTGGCTGCAGGCGACCCGGGTGGTGGCCGTCGACGAGCGAGGGCTGTTGCTGTGGTTGCCCGTCGGCGCGGGTTTCGCATCGCGCATCAAGGCCGACGGCACCGCTGTCCGGGCCGAACCGATCGCGGAGTTCGGTGCCGCGCAGTTGCGTCCGGGCAGCTGGCTCGGGCGCTCGGCGCTGATTCTGATGCCGCCTGGCCGTGCGCACTCGGTGTGGTGGTGGTTCAGCGGCCACCGGTTCGACGGCTGGTACGTCAACCTCGAAACCCGCTCGCCACTGTGGGTTGAGGACGGCGTGCGCGGGGTGGATGTCTGTGATGCCGAGCTGGACGTGGTCGCGCTGCCGGATCGGACCTGGCAGTGGAAGGACGTCGACGACCTGGCCGCGGTGACGGGCCTGCCCGGTTACTGGGACGAGGACGGCGCCGCCGAGATCTGGAAAGAGGGTCACCGGGTGGTCGCCGACCTGGACGCGGGCCGGTTTCCGTTCGACGGCACGTGGTGTGACTTCGAGCCCGATCCGCGCTGGCAGGTTCCGCGGCTGCCCGAACTGGGCGGCCCCGCGTACCGCTGACGATCGATCGATCGATCGATCGGTTGGGGTGGTTGGGCCGGTTCGGCAGTGGGTACAGCGCTGACAGAGGCGAGGGCGCCGTACCGGGGTACGGCGCCCTCTGCGGTCAATCGGGTTACCAAGCGTGCACCTGCACTCGGGCGCGAGCTGGTGGGGAGCCCGCGTTCGACAGCCTTCAAGGCTGAGTCGTCGCGTGGGTGCCCGGTTGCCCACTGGCGGGAGCCTCAGCTGGTGGGGGCGGACCGCCAGAGCCAACCGAAGTTCCCGTGCCTCATTGGTACTCCGCCGGGTCGCCGCCTGGCAATAGTTACGCGAATGTTTCCGCGAAGGCCGTGGCATGAGCCGCCGGTGGTTCAGACCCGGCTCGCTCGTCGCGTGCGGTGGTGCCAGGCCAGCCCGGCCAGTCCGGCAACCGTCCCCGCTACTACCGCGCCGGTAACTCGCTGCGGCGGCCGCAGCCCTGACAGCCGTTCGCGCAGCGGAACCACGTTGGTGAATGCCAGCACCGGCCAGCCGTTCTCCACAGCGAGCTTGCGGAGTGCCTTGTCCGGATTGACGGCGTAGGCGTGCCCGACCGCTTCGAGCATCGGCACGTCGGTGATGGAGTCGGAGTAGGCGAAGCTCTGATCGAGGTCGTAGCCCCGCTCTTCAGCCAGCGCGCGCAGACCGGCAGCCTTGTGTGGGCCGTAGGCGTAGAACTCGACCTCACCGGTGTAGCGGCCCTCGTTCACGACCATCCGGGTCGCGATGACGTGATCCGCGCCGACCATCTCACCGATCGGACGGACCACCTCGTCCCCGGAGGAGGAGATGATGACGATGTCGCGACCGGCCGCCTTGTGCTCGCCGATCAGGTCGACGGCCTCGTTGTAGACCAGCGGATCGATGATCTCGTGCAACGTCTCGGTGACGATGTCGCGGATCTGCTGTACGTCCCAGCCGGCGCACATGGCGGTCAGGTAGTCCCGCATCCGGTCCATCTGGTCCTCGTCCGCGCCGGCCAGGGCGAAGAGGAACTGGGCGTAGGCGCTGCGGAGCACGGTGCGGCGATTGATCAGGCCGCCTTGGTAGAAGGGCCTTCCGAACGCCAGGGTGGACGACTTGGCGATGATCGTCTTGTCGAGATCGAAGAACGCCGCAGAGCTAGCCATCTGGTGAGGATAGCCAGCCAGCTGGTGAGCTGCCTGTCAACCGTCACGCTGAGTGCGAGTTGTAATGCCCAGCGTGGCTACCGAGGTCCCTGTCCACAGCGCCCGCGGTTGTCCACAGATCGCTGCGGGGCGGCGCTGAGCTGCCCGCCGGTGGCCAGAGTTGTATCCATGACGACCATTGGAGTGCTGTCGGGGTGCGGCGGCGCCGGAGCGAGTGTGTTCGCCGCGGTGCTGGCCGGTTGCGCCGGCTCGGACATCGGCCACACCTTTCTCATCGACTGCGATGTGACCGGCGGCGGTATCGACGTGCTGCTCGGGTGCGAACAACTGCCGGGCCCGCGCTGGAGGCAGGTCCGGCTGCGTGGCGGCACGCTCGACCCGGCGGTGCTGCGGGATGGCCTTCCTCGCTGGGGCGAGGTGTCGTTCCTGGCCGCTGACGATGCTCAGGTGCTTGATCCGGCGGTGCTCGGCCGGGTTGTCGACGCCGCCGCTTCGGTCAGCACCGTGGTGTTAGACCTGGCACGCTGGCCCTCTCCGTTGCGGCAGGCGGCGCTCGCGCGGTGTGACCGCACGATCCTCATCGTCCCGGCCGAGGTGCGTGGCGTGACCGCGAGCGCGCTGATCGCCGCCGGCCTCGACGCCACGTCGACCGCTGCGATGGTACGCGGCTCGTCACGTGCGTTGCCGACCGCGCGGATTGCCCAGCTGCTCGGCCTCGCGGTCCTGGCCGAGCTACCCCATGACCCCGCCAGCAAGTCCCCGGCCGGTCTGGACGTGAGGCGGGTACGCAAGCAGACCCGGCTGGCCGCGGCGGCCGTTCTCGACTGGTGCCGTTCGGACAGCCGATCGTTTGCACCGGCGGCGGATCGAATGGCGGTGCCGGCATGAACGGGCAACTGGTGGATCGGGTGCGTTCACGGCTGGCCAGTGGCACCGACGGGCTTGGTATGGCTCAGGTCGCCGGGCAGGAATCCGCGCTGCTGCTCGACTCCGGCGCGCTGTCCGAGCTGACCGGCCAGCTGACCGCGGAGCTCACCGGCGCGGGCCCGCTCGAGGATGCGCTGTCCGCCGAGGGGGTGACCGATGTGCTGGTCAACGCGCCCGATCAGGTCTGGGTCGACCGAGGACATGGGCTCGAGCGCTGGCCACTGTACTTCGAGTCCGACGCGGCAGTGCGCCGGTTGGCCACCCGGCTCGCCGCGCAGGCGGGGCGCCGGCTGGACGATGCCGCGCCCTACGTCGACGCCGCACTTCCGGACGGCACCCGGCTGCACGCGATCCTGCCGCCGCTGGTCGCGCACCCGACCCTGTCGTTGCGGGTGCTCGCGCGGCGCCGATTGAGCCTGTCGGACCTGGTAGAACTCGGCGCGCTCCCCGCCGACCTCGCAGAGCTGCTGGCGGCGCTGATCGATGCGCGGCTGACCATGCTGATCAGCGGCGGAGCCGGTACCGGCAAGACCACGCTGCTGGCCGCGTTGCTCGGCACGGTCGGCCCCTGTGAACGGATCATCACCATCGAGGACGCGGCAGAGCTCGCCGTCGACCACCCGCACGTAGTGGCACTGCTCGCCCGCGCCGCGAACGTCGAGCGGGCCGGCGATGTGCCGCTGCGCGAATTGGTCCGGCAGTCCTTGCGGATGCGGGCCGATCGGATCGTGGTGGGCGAGTTCCGTGGCGCGGAGATCGTCGAACTGCTGGGCGCGCTCAATACCGGTCATGACGGCGGCGCGGCCACCGTGCACGCCAACTCGGTGTCCGACGTGCCCGCGCGGCTGATTGCCCTGGCTGCTCTGGGCGGCATGTCCGCCGCCGCGCTGGTCGCCCAGGCCGCCAGCGCCCTGGACCTGCTCGTGCACATCCGGCGCGATCGGGGTGGGCGGCGCCGGGTCGAGCAAGTTGCTCTGTGGCCCCGCCTGGGTGACCAACCCGAGCCGCGCCTGGTGTGGAACCGGACCGGCGGCCTGCACCCCGCTGCTGCTGAGCTGACCCGTCGACTGGACGAGGCGCAGTTGCCGGTGCCGTCGCTGTTGCGCTCGTGACGCCGATCGCGTTCTGCCTGCTCGGTATTGCTGTGCTTGCGGTACCGCTTCCGGCGCCGGCCGCGCGGCGGCTGGCATGGCTGGGCACGGCCCGGTTGGGGCGGCCGACAGAGGTGAGCCGGACAGCGGTGCTGCCGGGCGCTCGGTCCGTGGCACGGGCCGTCGCCGGTCGGCCGTGGTTGTGCGCCGCGCTGCTGGCCGTCGCCTGCGGTGCGGTCGCCGGACTCGTGCCCGGGGTGCTTGCGGCGGCCGCGGCCTTTGCGCTTGCCCGGTGCGCGAGATTGCTCGCCGGTGATCGCGACAGCGACCGGGCGCGCGCCGAATTGCTTGCGGCCGTCGCTGCGCTGTCCGGTGAGTACGCCGCGGGCGCCACGGTTTCCGGCGCATTCTCCGCCGCCGCCCCGGTGTCCGGCCGGCACGCTTCCGCGATGGCCGCTGCCGCAGTGCTGGCCGCACAGGGCGTCGAGGTCTCAGCCGCTCTCGCAGCCGAGCCGATGCTGGCGCCGTTGGCGGTGGCGTGCGCGATCGCCACCCAGGGCGGTTCGCCGCTCACCGACGTGCTGGCCGGGGTACACGCCGATGTAGCTGCCGATCGGGCCACCCGCCGAGCCGTGCAGGCCGCACTGACCGGGCCCAGGACCTCCGCGGTACTGCTTGCCGTACTACCGGCCGTCGGGCTGGGAATGGGCGCCGCGATGGGGGCACATCCGGCGCGCGTGCTGCTGCACACGCCCATCGGATTGGCGCTCCTGACGGCCGGAGTGATGCTGGACGTCGCCGGCCTGGTGTGGACGTTGGCGCTGACCCGTGGCGCACTGCCGTGATCGGGGGTCTGCTGATCGCGCCGGGTGGTTGGTTGGCCCTGGCCGCCGGACTGGTGCTGTCCGGAACCCGCCGACCCGGCCGGGAGCCGGCCCACCGCAGCACGCGGCAGGGGCACGCGCGGAACCGGTTGCTGACTCCCCGGCGGTTGCCGTTCGTAGCCGGAACGTTGGCAGCACTGGCGCTCGCGACACTCGGCGGCACAGTGGGGCTGGTTGCCGCGCTCCCGGCCGGAGCGGGGCTGGCGATCGTCCTGCGCAAGGTCACTGTTGGCTCGACGCCTCCCGATGCACGATCGATAGCCTTTGTGCTTGATCTCGTTGCCTCTTCCCTGTCGGCCGGTGCTCCGCCGGACCAGGCCATCGCCGGGGTTGCGGTTGCCGTTGAGCAGTTCGGCTCGCCGTCGCACGCGGCTGTCGTGGAGCCCCTGCAACGAGTGGGCCGGCTGCTGCAACTGGGCACCGATCCGGTTCAGGCCTGGACCGCGCTCGACGCCATCGCCGGCTATGGCCCCGTCACGGCAGCAGGTCGACGGTGTGCGCACAGCGGCGCCCGGCTCGCGGGGGCGCTGTCGGCCGCGGCGCAGGAATGCCGGGCTTCCCAGCAGGGGCAGGCCATCGCCCGAGCCGAACGAGTGGGCGTGCTGTCCCTGCTGCCGCTCGGGCTGTGCTTTCTGCCGGCGTTCGTGTGCATCGGGGTGGTGCCGGTGGTGGCGGGTATCGCAGGCGATGTGCTGGGCGGGATGCCGACGTGACCGTCGGCGGACCCGCACCACCGTCCGCCGCACCGACCTCAGCCGGCCGCCAGCCGGTCTAGGTGGGCGGCGAAACCGTGCGGGGCTCGGGCATCGGAGCGGGCTGAGGTCGTCACAGCGATGTCGGGCGCCCAGGCCACCACGGCGCCAGCGGCCTCGGCGGCCGCCATCAACCGCACGTCCTCGTCATGAGTACGCAGCGGAAAACCGCCGAGCCGCCGGTACAACGGGGCCGAGATCCCGAGGTTCGCTCCGTGCACATGCCCGTGGCCCCCGGTCCTCAGCGGCCGCGCGTACAGGGCTTCGGCCCGCGTGCGGACCTCAGGCGAGCGAGCATGCCAGTCCAGCACCCGCACCGTCCCCGCGACGACCTCAGCTCCCCGTGCCGCGCAGCGCAGGTGACCGCGCAGCCAATGCAACGGCACGGTCGAGTCCGCATCGGTCGTCGCGATCCAGGTGCCCGCCGTGCCCGCCGCGCTCAGCAGGTGGTCCACGCCAGCAGCGCGAGCGGCGCCGGCCGCTGCGTACGCCGTCGTTACCACCGCGAGGTTCAGGGGCAGATCAGGGCTCAGCCGGGCCACGATGGCCGCGGAGTCGTCGGCACAGCTGTCCAGTACCAGCACGACGTCGACCGGCTGCTCCACGGCTGCCACCGCCCGGGCAAGCG
Source organism: Jatrophihabitans lederbergiae (assembly GCF_031845305.1). Taxonomy (NCBI): domain Bacteria; kingdom Bacillati; phylum Actinomycetota; class Actinomycetes; order Jatrophihabitantales; family Jatrophihabitantaceae; genus Jatrophihabitans; species Jatrophihabitans lederbergiae. The sequence goes on from NZ_JAVREH010000037.1 coordinate 25,528, forward strand.
CACGCAGGCACGGTTCCAGCCGGGGCGCCTCGTCGCGGGCCGGCACGACGACACCGATTCGCTCGATGTTCACAGCGCAAAGCCGATTGTCACGGTGGCCGCTCGACGGTCACAGGGCGAAGCCGAGCTGCTCGACGGTCACAGCGCAGGCTCTCGCGCGGCCACCGACCGGGGATCACGAGCGAGGATGTCGAGCAGAAAGTCGTCCTCCTCGTGCCGAACGAGTACCGGCAACCGCAGCGCCGCGCGCAACGCGAGATGAACCGTCTCGGCGGTGTGCGGGTGGTCCGGCGCGATCCGGCGCCAGTGCAGCAGGACCACCACCCCGTCGGCGTCCAGGCTCGCCAGCACCCGGCGCGCCAGCAGCGCGAGGTCAGCGACGTAGTACGCCAGCTCGGACAGCACAATCAGGTCGAACGCACCGGCCGGCCAGTCGTCCGGAATTCTGCCGCGTCTCACCTCGACCCCGCTCCGGCCGGCGAGCCGTCGCTGAGCCGCGCGGAGCGGCTGCTCGGACCACTCGTCAGCGATCAGGCAGTCGCTGCGGTCGGCCAGCAGCACGCTGAGGTCGCCCCGCGCGTAGCCCGGCTCGAAGGCGCGCCGGAACCGCTCCCGCGGCAGGGCGGCTAGCAGCACCGAGCGCTTGCGCCGCTCGTACCAGCTCGACTCGAACGACCACGGGTCCTCGGCACTCGCGTACAGCCGGGCGAAGTACTCCTGCGACGCGGCCGGATGACCGCCCGGCTCCAACAGCACGTCCTGGTTCCGGTCGGCGTGCGCCAGTACCGCCAGCGGCAGCACAGCCTCGTCACCGGGCTCCGACGACAGCGGGAGCACCTGGCTGCTGAATGCGGCGAGCGCCTCCGCCCGAGCCGTCCGGTCGTCGCCGTCCAGGGCGAAGCGTCGGACGTCCCGGCTCAGCTGGGCGCGCAGCGCCGACGGGTTCCCGGCGTGCCACAGCCACACCGGGTACTCCCACCACCGGGTTCGGGACCGGTCGGCCACCGCCCGCTCCGCGGCGAGCCCACATGCGGTGTGGTCGGGATGGCCGTCCGCACGCCAGGTCGACAGCAACCACAGATCGGTGTCGTCGCCCAGCACCCCGCCGAGCGCCAGGGCGATGTCGTCCACCCGCGCGGAGAGGTCGCCGTCGGGCAGGCCGAGCCAGCGCACCGTGGCCAGCGGGGCCAACCTCGCCACCGCCGCCAGAATCTCGGCTTGGCGCAGAACCGCGAGCCGCTCCGGTGAGTGCGTCGGCGAGCCCGGATGCGAGGCGGCGCCGTCACTGGCCACCACCACGGTCACGTCGAGGCCGCCCCGCGCCGCCGCGTGCAGGAGGCCGCCGATGCCAAGCGTCTCGTCATCGGGATGGGCGGCGAGTGCCACGATCCGGGTGCCCGTGGGTGGCAGGCCGATCGGCAACGCCTCGTTCCACCAGGGCTCCGCGCGCCACCGCGACGGCGCGATTCCCTCGTCCCGATGGCTGAAAGCCCTCACCCGCCCGGCCGCGGCAGGGCGGCCAGGGCGGCAAGGTCACGCTCCGCGTGGTGCTGGCGGACGTAGAGCTGCAGGTCCGCGACGCGGCGAGCATGGTCGATGTCGAAGGCGAGCGGGGCCGCGCCGAGGGCGTGCCCGCTGTCGCGCAGCACCGTCTCCACCGCATCGGCCACCAGCGCGCGGGTCCGGGCCGCGAGCACCGCGCCGGCATCCGCGCAGGCGTGGCCGGCGTCGATCTCGGCCGCGGCGTGCTCCAGTGCGAGGGCGGCCGACCAGCATGCGACCTCAGCGTGGCCGAGAGCGACCTGCCGGATCGGGTCGGGCCGGCTGCGGGTCCCGAGCGCCGCGCGCAGGTGGTGGTACACGGCTCGCGCGCCGCCGTACCAGCACGCGGCCACCCGGATGCCGCCCCAGCCGAAGCCCGGCCGGATCAGGTACCAGTCCACCGCTCCGACCGGCTCGGCGGCCACCGCGCTGAACTCCACCGCGGTGCTGACCACGGTGGTGAGCCCACGCGCGGCCCAGCCCGCCGGATCGCCCACGCTGACCCCGGGATGGTGCAGGTCGACGGCGAAGAGCCGGTAGCCCTCGTCCGTGCGGGCGGTGATCAGCGCGCGGTCGAGGATTCCCGCCAGCGAGCACCATTCCTTGACACCGTCCAGCCGCCAGCCGTCGTCCACCCGCACAGCGTTGAGCACCAGCCCCGGCGCCTCGGAGGCGTACACGCCCCACCGGCCCGGTCGGATCCGCACGCCGGCCTCGCGCAGGATCAACAGTGCGTCCAGCTGCGGCTCGACCACCCGGGCGACGGTGAGATCGATCTCGGCCAGGTCGCTCAGCAGCTCCTGAACACAGCGGGCGGACGGCTCGGTCGTCGCGGGACCGGTCGGAAAGACGAGGGCGGTGGCGGCGTCGGCCACCGCAAGCGCCGCGGAGGCATCCCCGGCCGCGGCCGCGGCGGCCATGGCGAGCTCGCTATCGAGCACTGAACCTCCGGGCGGACACGATCCGAACGGAGTCCTGATTCCCCGTACCTGTGTCCGGACCAGCTGGATCCGCTCGCCTGTGGCCCAGGTGCGGTCCGGGTTCCCCCGGCGGGCACACCGTAACGCGCGCGCCCGGGGAGCGGCGAATCTGGGCACGTGGTCGGTCCCGCCGGCCGATCGACGCGCGGTCGTGCCGGGGCGGAGCGGGGCGGGGCGGTGCGGCTCGGTCTGATGGCGCAGCAGTACCTTCTGGGAGTTCCGGGACGCAAGGGCTCCTGAGGTCAGCCCGGCTCGCCCCTGTGCTTGCGTCGGGCGATGACCACGATATCCACCACGCCGACGATGGCGCCGATCCACAGGATGGCGCCCAACCACCAGAGGCCGCCGATCATCGCCGCGATCGCGGCCCCGACGAAGAAGACGATGCCGAACGAGGCCAGCACCAGACGGAGCGTCAAGGCGCTGTAGACCGGCGGCCCTTCGGAGTTCTGCATAGCGAACCTCCCTGCGTGCTCCCTATCCTGCTCAGCCAGGGGTGCGCTCGCACCTGCTCGCCGTCGCCGTCGCCGAGGGCTGGTGGCGGCGTCGAGAGGCGTGCTGGCCGTGACCGCGGTGAGGCAGGGGATCGCGTGGCGGCGCTGAACGTCAGCCTCGCACGACGACTGAACGCCTTATCGCGATAGCGCGGGCGCCGCGACCTGCAGGTCCCGGGCCAGTAACGCTCAGCGCCAGGGCGCTCCAGGGCGGTGGCCATCACCGACCATGTCTGCCACGGCTACAGGTCGTTGAGCTTGTCCTCGGCATCACGGACCTCGCCGGTGAACCGCCGCAGGTAGCCCTCTTCGAGCTCGCGCATCCGCAAGGTGTGATGGGCCAGCTGCTCGGTGGTGCCATCGAGAAAGATGTCGTGCCGCTTCTCGTGCAGGTGGGTCAGCTCGCGCTTGAGGTCGTCGTCGGAGAGCTCTGATGCTGGGATGCCAGATGACATGCGGTCCTCCGCCACTGGACGTGGCCGTAGTGCAAGGAAGGGCTTCCGGTTCGAGCCGCTGGCTACAACATAACGTCCCAGGTCCGCCCGCTTGAGCGGTATGCCCTAGCTCTTGAAGTACCGGTCGGCGAGGGCGCGCGGCGCGCAGGCCAGCCAGCCGTCGAGCAGCGCCTCCCGAAGTGCGGTGCTGGTGACCAGGTCGAGCCGTACCAGCACGGCGGGGTAGCCGTCGAAGTGCGGGATCGTGAAGAACCCGTGGGGGTTCTCGGCGAGAACAGCCTCCTTGTCGGCCAGGTCCAGCACTCGCACGGCGAGGATCGGTCCGTCAGGTGCGAAGGCTTCGCCGAAGCGCCTGAGATCGGCCTTGCTGAACGGGCGCTCCCACGCGAACGCCTTGCCGGCGACGCTCCAGCTCCGATTGCCGTACCGCTCGCCTTCGCTGGCCTCGGGCAGCTCCGAGGCCAGTAGGGCCACCTCATCGACGGTCATCATGACCGCAGGTTAGCCGTCGTCCACAGCACAGTGGGCTTTCCACAATCCCGGCTCGCGCCCGTTTTTCGTCGGCTGCATCGGCGAAGGTCGTAGTCAGCTGCTTCGAACGAATCGAGGGGCACAGACCGGTGGGGAGACACAACATGGCACGAGTGGGACAGCTGCTTCGGCAGCTTCGTGTGCGGGTCACGCGGCTGGGGACGGAGGCCGGAATGAGCACCGCCGAGTATGCCGTCGGGACGGTCGCGGCAGTGGCGTTCGCCACTGCGTGATAAGCTACAACCTGTGGCGGTCGTTATTTATGTACGCATCTCGACTGACCGGACGGGTGAACGAGCTGGTGTTGACCGGCAGACCAAAGACTGTCTCAGTCTCTGTCAACGGCTCGGTCTCGGCACGCCCATCATTCTGTCTGATAACGATGCGTCGGCGTACTCCCGCAGAACCGTAAGGCCGGGTTGGCGGCAGCTCGTAGCGATGATGGAACGACGCGAGGTCGAAGCAATCGTCGCTTGGCATAGTGACCGTCTTTATCGCCGCAGCGAGGACCTGAACGAGGTCATCCGTCTTATCGAGTCGAACCATGTAGACATCCATACTGTGACCGAAGGCGATATCGACCTGTCTTCGGCCTCCGGTCGATTGCAGGCGCGGCTTGTCGGTGCAGTTGCGGAGCACGAGTCAGAACACAAGTCGGAGAGGATCGTCCGAAAGCATCGCGAGATCGCAGCCGCGGGCCGCTGGAAGGGCGGAGGGCCGCGACCTTTTGGGTACGAGTGTGACGGTGTAACGATTGATCCGATCGAAGCGGCAACCGCGCGGGAGGCCGTCCGGCGAATCCAGAGTGGAAACAGTACGACGGGCACGGCGCGGTGGGTCAGCGAACGGCTGGGTCGTGCCGTTACGCAGAGATCCCTTGTGCGGGCGCTCACTTCGCCACATATCGCCGGGATGCGTATTCACTGGCCCCAAAGGGAGCGTGAAATTTGGGAAGCTAGCCCGGGGCTTTCATGGTGGCGGCGTGCCGGTGAACTGAAAAGTGCTCCAGGTCAACGATGATCGAGGTTCTTGAGGCCAGATCGTCGTCAACAAGGAGCACCTTCAGGGTGAAGAATATCGG
>NZ_JAVREH010000038.1:0-30567 GCF_031845305.1 Jatrophihabitans lederbergiae
TCACAAATTCCGAAGAACTATCGCAACGGAGCAGCCGCATGTCCCACCAGCCAGACACTCGGTTCCTGCCGAAGAAGCGGCACTCAAGCCCAACTCGCAACCGAACGAACCCGGGTGATGTCGTACTCACCGCTGCTGAAGCAACTGCATCATTCCGGGACGCCGCGTGAGGACACCGGCCGGGACCGGCCGAATCGACGCGGCGCCCCTGGGCGGGGTGTCAGGTGAGGAGGGCAGTGCGCCGCTGCTGTACACGCCGGCCGCCGCGGCCGAGCTGCTGGCGGTGCCCGAGTCGTGGTTGCGCCGCAAGGCCGGCCGCCGCCTGATCCCGTGCACGCTCGTCGGCAAGCACCTGCGCTTCAGCGCGGCCGACCTCGCCGCGATAACGGCCGGCGGGTCGCAGCCGGTGCTGCAGCTCCGTCGGCGACGCGGCCACCGCTAAACCCGGCACGGCACCACTGGATGGCGCGTGGACTTGATCTCCGCCGCAGACAGAGCGTTCATAGACGACCAGCCGCGAGAAACGACGGTCAGACGGAAAGAACGGGGGAGGACACGGCATGGCTTGGGTAGAGAAGAGCAGCCGCACCGCATGGCGGGTGCGCTACTGGAAAGACGACGGCACCCTCGGCTCGGTCAGCGGGTTCAGCACCAAGACCGCCGCCGACCAGCACGCCGCCGACATGGAGTCCGACCAGCGCGCCGGCACCTTCATCGACCCCGCCGCCGGCAAGACGACCGTTGCCGATTGGGTGCGGGACTGGCTGCCCGCTATCGATGTCAGCATCCGCACCGAAGAGGGTTACCGGGGCATGCTGCGCAACCACATCCTCCTGCGCTGGGGTAGCACCGCCCTGTCGGCCGTCTCCGGTATCCAGGTCGCCGCGTGGACTAAGGAACTCCGGCGCCGCCCGCTCGCCCCGGCTACGGTCTCCAGCATCCTCAAGCTGTTCACCATGATCATGGCCGACGCCGTCGCCGAGCGGCTGATCGCCTACAACCCGGTCCAACCCCGCCGCCGCGGGCGCGCCCACACCACCCGGCCCAGCGAGCAGATCTGGGCCAGCCCCGACGAGGTCCTGGCGATTGCCGACCAAGCTGCCGCTTGCTACGACCCGTACGGGGCCATGCTGATCGTCACCGCGGCCTGGACCGGCGCCCGCTGGGGCGAGCTCGCCGGCCTGCACCGCGACAACCTGCACCTCGGCGATGGCTGCGTCGTCATCGACCCGGATGTCGGTTCCCTGCACGAGGGCGCCCACGGCCAGCTGTGGCTCGGCCCGCCCAAGAACGCCGGATCCGCCCGCACCATCAGCCTGCCCGAGTTCCTCATCCCGCTGCTGAACTGGCACCTGCATGATGTCGACTCCGACTTTGTTTTCGTCACCCCCGATGGGCACTGGCACCGGCGCTCCAACTTCGCCCGCCGCTGCATGCGCCCCGCCGCCGACGGCAACACCGGCGACCTAGAGCGGCGGGCCAAGTTCACTCCGCCGCGCCAGCGCCTGACTGTCCTGACCGACCCGGTCAAGCCCGGCCTAACCTTCCACGGGCTGCGGCACAGCCACAAGACCTGGATGATCGCCGACCTGGTGCCCGAGATCGCCCAATCACGCCGGCTCGGCCATATCCTGCACGACAAGATCCAGCAGACCTACTCCCACGTGGCCCTCGAAGTTGAGCAGCGCCTGTTGGAGGGTCTGCAAGATCGGTGGGCGAAGGCTGTCGTCAACGCAGCTCTCGATGTCGACAACCCCAAGGTCAGGTACCGGCGCTTGCCCTGACCCGCGAATCATCGGACCTGGGTACACGTCATCAGGTCTCCGTGCGAGTAGCGCATCGTCATTCCTCGCAGCATCTATCCGTCGAGCTCTGTGTCGTGGCGTGTGCGAGACCCTGGATCAGCTCGAGGCGCCTGAGCTCGGTGGTGGTCGGCCCAGGAACCCCTCCAGGTTGGCCAGCAAATACTGGATCGCCGGCTGAGCAGGATCGTAGGCAACGGGATGAGGGCACTTCGTGGTCGCCTGCGCCTCGACCAGGTCCTAACCGGTTCTCCTCGGTCGAGGCCGATGTGTTGCAGCGCCAGACGGTCAGGGGGACCATGCCGGCGATGATCACGCGCTGGTCGGCAGCCCGCGCCGGGTCACGGTGCCTCGATCCGGACTGGGTCGCTACGATGTGTCGGCCAACAGCTCTACGTCGACCGACTGTCAGGCTCTGCGTGCGGCGGCCGGGAAACGTCGTAACAGTGCGGTTGCTTCGAGTTGGACGTGCCCGCCAAGCCGCACAGCACGTCGGACTAGTGGCGCGATGTCACGGCGGCGAGACGTGTGATGCTTCTCGGGCCGTCGAAGGCCACGATCCCAGCCTGACACCGCTCCCTCAGGCAAACGAGCGATCACCTTGTCGAGAAGCCCAGGAACAACTTCATCGCAGACAGCGGTCCAGTGACGTAGGCCTTCCCAAGGGTTGTGGAAGTTGGTGGCTGCGAGACCGATCGCCATCCGTTCCGCGTTCGAGGCGGCGACTTCGGCTGCGATCGTCGGGTCATGCTTGTGGAGCGAGTTGAGCACTTCGGCGGCAGCGTCCCAGTGTTGCTGATCCAGGCCCAGATCCAACGGGAGTCCTCGACGAAGGGCCCGGGATGCGATATCAGGGGCAATCCAGGCGACGTAGGGGTCAAGTTCGTCCATGACGGGTTCCAGCCGATCGAGGATTGCGTGTACTTCGGCACGCCGGCGGGCGTGCAGGAGCGCGGCAACAGCGAATGCCGTTTTCTGTGACTGCTGAGGCGTAGTCCGCACCGATGCCTCGAACCGCCCCATATCGACGCGATCGACGACGTCATTGAAGACGGGAAGGCCTACCTCGGATAGAAAGTAGACGAACGACTCGAAGTTCAGCTGGCCCCACTGGTCCGCCGGTCCAGCGATCGTGTCCGCGATCCGTTGCCGGTCAAGAGCGCCGACGAACGCTTTGAGCGCACGGGTTACTTCCGTAGGTGGCCGTCTAGATCCTCGGAGAAAACGGGGCCCATAACCGAGGCGAATGACGAGCGAGGTCATGTCGTTCCACAGGCGAACAGGGTCTGCCCCGAATTGGCGAGCTAAACGGTCGGCTGATCCCTCAAGCAGGTTCGTCGCGAGCTTGTAGTCGACCGACACTAGATCGGCAATCAGGCTCACAGCTCGCCAAAACTCCGGGTCGCCGTTCTTGAACATCTGCTGGTACGACTCATGGTTGAGGTGCGGGCTGATCGCCGCCCGCACCTCCGGCCCACCTGTATTGCATAGCCGATCGAGTGCGTGCCCCGTCGAATAGGTGTGGGGCCATCCGCCATCAAGGACTAGCAGGGCAAGCCGTTCCGGGTGCGCGTACGACGCGACTTCACGCGCATACTCCTCGTCGGGACGCTGGAGGCTGTTGACGAGGTCGCCGAGCGCCCATGCATTTTCGGGAGCGATGTTCGCGTACCACTCGCGCACGCGAGGTTCGTACGCTTTCAGCTTGTTGATGAGCGAGCTGTCATCCGAATAGGCGAGGGTGTCGGCAAGGAGTTGCGCTGCTGCGGCGACATCACCAGTTGCTGGCGTCGCGAGCGCGCGTTCGGCGAGCTTCGCGTCTCGCTCGGGACCGAGTACCTGCTGCCACCGTAGTACGGATCGCTCGTTTCCAAGGACGCCTCGGCCAGCGAGCCACGAGAGTCCACGCAAGGGAGTCGTTGGAGAATCGAGGAGAAACGCGATCAGTTTGCAGGTGACCTCGCGATCCGCCTTTACCTCTGCGTCAGGCAGATCCACGCGACTCGCCGAACCGACGGATGTTGGAGTGACTGTGGGCGGCCGAGGAGCCGGTGCCACGGCTGAGGCGATGGGTGGAACGCCCGGGCGCGCTGACGCTGGGCTGTTCCACGGAATCGGGTGCAGCATCCAGGACAGGACCGCGTAGGCAGACTGCAAGTGAGCACAGCGGAATCGCCCGTCCGATTCCAGCACGAGTCGCCTCGTCTTCAACTCTTCTAACGAGGAATCGATCCAAGCGCTACCCCGGCCCATCTCGGCCGCGAGACCAGCAAGCGTCGTCCGATCAACGCCCGCGTCGACACCGGCGATCTGTGCCGCGGCGATCGCCATGAGCGCGAGATCAGCACGTGCAACGTCGCGCAGCTCGATCGCATCACGCCGCATGCGTCTCCAGCCGCCCGTGAGCGTATAGAAGAACTGCCACGCCCCGTCTTCGTTCTCCGCCACGTCTATGCGGCGATCGAAGTGGATGTCCCGCGGGTACGAGCCGACCTGATCGTCCAGGTCGCTGATCAACGGGAACAGCGTTGTGCGCTCGTCACGCACCCACTCCGCCAGCCTGGAGACCGCCGCCTTAGCGCCGAGCCGTAGAGTCCGGACCCCTCCAGCGATATGGTCGACCCCGACCACCAGAATGAGGGTGTCGGCGTCTGCGTGTTCTGTCAGCTCACGCACCGTATCCGGCGGCAGATCCTGCGCGTCGTCCACCAGCAGGACTTTTGGCCGTGGAAACCAACGCAAGTCATCAAGCCACGAGCTCAGCCCTCGAGTGCGTGCGTCATCGCGCAGTCGAAGGGTCTCGAAACCTGCATCGGCCAGTTCCCGCAATGCCTGATATGCAGAGATCGACTTGCCAGTGCCCGTGGGACCATTCACGACGACGGCGTGATCTGCCCGCAACGCACGCACCAGTAGATCGACCTCGGCCAGGCGCGGACACGCGTCCACATCGCTGGGGCTAAGCCGCTCGCCTCGAAGTGCTGCCCGAATGTCGCGGCTGCCTTGGTAGGTAACCGTGTGCCAAGCGGCCTTGTCCTCCTGCTTCGCGTACTCGCCGGCCAGCAGGGGCAGCGCATCCTCAGCGCTCATTTGGAGATCGCCCGCGCCGGCAGCAGTGGGGCCGACGCGAACCGTGCGCCAGGTCTCGTCCACCGGCCCGATCAGGTCCTCGACGACAGTCCGGTCTCGTTCCGAATAGCCGATGATCAGCAGCGTGCGGGCGTGAGCATCAGCGAGCCGATCCATTGCTTCCTTGAGCTCAAGTGGGATCAGCCCCGACTCGTGCGGAAGCGTCCAGGGCGTCTTGGGTCGAGCGGCATCGCCATGCGGCTTGAACAGCACACCCGGCGGAAGTGGCACGCCGTAAAGACGCCGGTAGGCCTGTTCGAGTGCAGTGTCCCAGTTGAGGGAAACGACGCATTCGACTATGCCTGCATGGATCAAGCGGGCAAGCGCCTCATGACCGGGTGACGGCCTGCTGGAGCGCTCCGTGTCCAGACGTGAGAACTGGTATTGGAACCTGCCGAGTGCTGCGACACTGCCCGAGACGGCCTTCCATGCAAGCTGCGCAGTCTCCCAGGTGTCGCCGACGAGTTGCTTCGCGGGCTGGTCGGGTCGCCCCAGAGCTGCGGCCATCTCGGCCCGAGCTGGGGCGTCGGCATCTAGAGCGTCCCATAACAAGGTGTTGAGACCCACGGTCATTGGGAATCTGGCACTGATCGAGATGCCTGCACCGACCACGACGACGCCGCCCAAAGCTAGGTGCTGCCCCACTGCGGCAACGCGCGAGTCCGTTTCGGCGGTCGACGTCAACGTGCCCCCGTTCGCTCGGCGTGCCGTCAGGACATTGTCGCTGGAGTTGGCGGCAGAGGTCGCGCGGCTCGCACGCCATGATGCGGATCGTGACGCCGCGCAAGGGAGCTGCTCGAGTCGGTGACGCCGAATCGTATTTGAAGAGGCTGATCAGGTCGGTGGAGTTACGCGACCTTTGTGACATTCTGCGCGCACGGCAGATACGAACCGTCGGGCCTCTGAGGACCAGGCGAGACCGCTCCTGCCCCTGCATCGACGGCGGCTCAGCTCATCTTGCAGTCAGGCACCGGGTCCGTCGATACCGTGTTCCAGCTCGACCCAGGCGCCTCGTCGACGGGTCCTTGACGTCGAGGCCGTCGCCCAGATCCGTGGTCGAGGCCAGGTTCAGGTATCGCCGCACGCGCTCCTCCCGGGTGCCCTTCACCGCCGGACAGTCAGCTCTCTTGCTGCTGCCGGCCGTGTCGGTGACGAGGATGCGCGCGGTCGTGCGGAGCAAGAGTGACCTTGTCCGCCTCGATCGGTGTGTTCTTGGATCGTTGGGCTAGGTCATGCGTCTCCTCGACTCGACCCGTTCGAGGTTTGCCTGATCGTAGGCAGCTGGGGAGCGCGAAGAGGGCGGCGATCTTGGTCGTCGTTGTCGGGGGCGTCGTGGATCATTGAGCCGTGGATCAACACGCGTTGCGTCGTCGATGGCTACCTGTCGATGAGGCAGGGCTGCTGACCGCCTTCGGCGATGGTCTGCTGGACGAGCGGAACTGGTGTGAGCTGAAGAAGCTGCTTGGCGACGGCAAGGCGGCGAATCTCGAACTCGCTCGAGATCTGGCATCCCTCGCTGTCGACGGTGGCAGCTTGATCATCGGGATCGATGAGGATCAGCCGGGTGGTGATCCGCTGCACCCAGTGGCGTTGCGGGGTCTGTGCGAGCGGATCGAGCAAGTCGCCGCGACCCGCGCTCAGCCGCCCCTCCAGATTGAATGCAGCACGGTCGCCGCGCAGAACGCGGGAATGGGTTACGTGATCGTGCATGTCCCGGCGTCACCGTTGGCGCCTCATCAGGTCGAGGGCGCCTACTACGGGCGCGGTGACAAGACCAAACGACGTCTGCCCGATCCTGAGGTCGAACGGCTGTTTGCGCGCCGGGCGTCGTGGTCGGTCGGCGTCCAGGAGGAGTTGCAGCGTCTGCGGGCCTACCGTGCCTCGATCGAATCTGAGACTCCACAGCTCTACGCCGCCGCTCGCCCGGTCGGCGGCTGGCCCGAGATGTGTCGGGCACTTGTGGGTGACCAAGGATGGGAGCAGCGGCTGAACACGCTTCGCCGCCAGGTAGCCAACGACCCGGCCACACTGGAGGCGCTAGGCAGGCTCTACCTGACACCGTCGGTCGACGGGCCGCTTGGTGGGCTCGCGCATCAGGAGAAGACATCGACTGGTGCCCGGCTCACCGCCCGTCAGCCTGGTAGCCCGGCGGAGTCGACACCGGAGTGGTGGAACGTCGACCTGGACATTGACGAATCCGGACTCGTCTGGCTGTTCGCCGGCAAGGTCGGCGAAGCCAACCAGAACTACAATGGAGTCGGCTTCACCGGGGTGTACCTCGAGGTCGTGGCGTCGATGATGCGTGGGCTGATGAGTTGTGCCGTATTGCTCTCCGAGGCAACAGGACACGCCGCGAGCTGGGACATCGGAGTCACCGTGAGCAATCTGTTCGGCGCGCGGGCCCTGCCCAACGCCCGGACACCCCGCACCCTGACACTCGGGCTGATTGGCAACCCCTATGACGCGCGGGAGTACACGGGCACGGCGCGTGTCAGTCTCACTGAACTGATGAAGAACCCGGGGATGGTGGCACAGCGACTGCTCGGCCTGCTGGCACGCGGTATGCACGCGGACGCTTACTTGGTCCCGTTGCTGACCGCTCCCACTCCTCCGAGGGAATAGCGGCCTCCCGCCCGACTTGGTCAGTTGTCGCCATGCCAGAGGGCGTCGCGCGATTGTCGAGCTCGACAGGCGAGTGGTGTCGTGCGAGCAACAGACCGCGGGTGCGACGCTAGTCCGATGGAGCATACGGACGAGCAAGAGCTGGCGACCGCGCTCAACGATGCCAGTGGTCAAGCGGCGCGGGTTGCGTGCTGTTCGGCGTTGGGGCTGGGGCTCGCCGAGGTTGGCCGGGTGGCCGGACCCGAGAACTGATCCACGGTTTGTGAGAGTCGGTTATCAGTGGGTGCAGGCTGCAGCGTAGTCGGCTGGTGCCTGGTAGCCGAGGGAGCTGTGTCGTCGGCGGTGGTTGTAGTCCTCCTTCCAGTCGCTGATCACGACCCTGGCCTGGGCGAGTGACCAGAAGATGTTGATGTTGAGGCATTCGTCGCGGACCCGGGAGTTAAACGACTCGACGTAGCCGTTGCGCCACGGCTCGCCCGGTGGGATGAAGGACAGTCCGACGCGTTCGCCGGCCCAGTCGGCCATCGCATCGCACGCGAACTCTGGGCCGTTGTCGCAACGCAGCACCGCCGGATAGCCGCGGGTGGTGGCGATGCAGTCGAGTTCGTCGATGAGGACGTCTGCGGTGATCGAGCGTTCCACCAGGCCGCCGAGGCATTCGCGGGTGTGCTCGTCGACGATGGACACGATCTTGATCGGGCGGCCGTCGGTGGTGGCGTCGAACTGGAAGTCCACCGCCCACACGGCGTTCGCCGCATCGGCCTTCGGTCTGTCGGGTGCTGTAGACGTGCCGAGGCGTTTGCGTCGGCGGCGCTGCGGCACCCGCAGGCCTTCCTCGCGCCACAGCCGCTGGACCTTCTTGTGGTTCACGGTCCACCCCTCGCCGCGGGCATCGTGATACGCCGGGCGGAACCCTCGCCGAGGATGGTCCTTGGCGTACTGACGAAGCCAGGTCCGCAGCCCGGCGTCCGGGTCGCCCACGGTGGTACCCACGGGCTCTCGTCGCTGCGTTGTTCGGTTCTGCCCGGTGACCCGGCAGGCGAACCGCTCACTCAACCCCATCGTGGCGATGAGGTGAGCAACGGCCGCCCGCCGGCGTTCCGGGCTTAGAAGTTTCCCCGGGCGATCTCCTTCAGCGCCGCCTTCTCCAGCTCGGCGTCGGCCAGCAGCCGCTTGAGCGTGGAGTTCTCCCGCTCGAGATCCTTGAGCCGTTTCGCGTCGTCGGCCTTGAGCCCACCGAACTGGTTACGCCAGCGGTAGTACGTCTGCTCGGCGACCTGCAGCTCGCGGCACACGTCGGCGACGTCCTTGCCCTCGCCCAGCATCCGATCAGCCTGCGCCAGCTTGCGCACGACCTGCTCCGGACTGTGTCGCTTCCTCGTCGTCATCGTCATCGAGCCTTCCTGCCCACATCGTGGGCGGCAAGACTCTCACACCACCTGGATCAACCAACCGGGGTCAGGCCACGGGTCCTGTGGGTCGGGGGCTACATGGTTGGCCCGGATCGGGTCGCGGTGAGAGTCCGTTCGCGTTCGGTAGCGACGCGACGGTCGGGCTCGCGACCGTCGCTCAGGTGGGTGCAGAGCTTCTCGGCGGGGTTGCTGTGTTGTTGCCGTTGGGGAACCGCTACGCGGCGTTGGCGCTGATCCGGCAGCTCGTCGAGGTCGAGTATCTGGCATGGGCTTTCGTCGAAGACGAACCGGAGGCGGCGAACTGGCTTCGGTCGACTCCGCAGGAACGTAGACGGAGATGGCAGCCTGGGCAGCTACGCGCCCGTTCGGCCGGTCGCTTCCGCGGTACCGACTACGGCAGGCACTGCGAGATGGGTGGGCACCCGACACCGGATGCTCGACGGGCCCTGCCCGATCACGTCGACCGTTTCCCGGTCGGATTGTGTTGGTATGAAGCGGCCACTCATGGTGTGAGCATCTGGGAGTACGTCAAGGCCGCCGCAGAGAAACTGGGCTACGGCGACGTTATCGAGGGGCTCTCGTCCGCGACGAGTCTTGATCCAGCGGTGGCGACCTGGCGAGCGTCTGATCGACTGCATGCGCTGCTCGCGGGTGCCAGTGCCCCGTTCCAGCTTTAGCCCCTGGCTAACGATGTGGTTTGGAGCGGCGAGTGTTCGACGTGATTCTTGGCGGGCGTGGTGGATGGAAGCGCAGCTCGCTGTTGGCTGGGGCGCTACGAACCGCGTCGGCAAAGAACTGATACCACCCGGGACTCAGCAGCACTGTGTAGTCCGGGGCGCCGCCAGCTCGAACACCGCAGGCGTCGGGGTCGGTGAACTGGTCATCGATCCGCAGGTCGGGTGGCAGCGAGCCGACGTGGACCAGTTCGCACCGCAGCCACGTGTAGAACAGGCTGTCCATGTCGACGGGGACGCCACGATGTTCGACGGCGATTGTCCAACCGTGGGTGGTCTTCATGAAGGCCTCGAAAGCCGCTCTGTCGCCTCGGACATTCGGGAACGTGCGGCGGGCGGTGGCGCTGACCGCAACGAGCACGTTCAGAAGTGCGCCCTCGCGTCGGCCGTAATGCCACAGCAGGTCAGCGTCCGCGACCCGGTCCACGATCGACATGCGGTCATCATGCCTTCCCGGGCACCGACAATCAGGGGGCCCGCTCGGCCGAACTTGGGAGCTACTGCCCGTCGACCAAGTCATCCTCCTCGGCGATCGGCCGCTGCACATCGACGTCTGCACTCCCGAGTCGATTCATAGCGCTCGCCACCGTGTCGTCGAGCAGGCTGTCGATTTGATCAGGTCGAAGGCTGTACTGCCCGGAAGCGATCTCGCCAACCACGATTGCGCGTACCTCTCTGCGTGACCTGACCTGATCTTCGTAGTCCGCGGCTCGGGCTTCATCGATTCGTGCCTGGGCAATGGCGCTGCGTCCTCGGGCGGCGTAGGTACGTCGGACCGATGCCCAGTTGCCGAGAATGAGAAGCAGGGTCTCAATGACCCCGCCGGCCGCGACTATCAGCTCTCCGGTCAGGGGGTTTTCGTACCTGAGGCCGGCCACGAAGACGTCGCTGTCTGTCTCGAGATCAAACTCCCGCAGGTAGCTCGCCACCGCGCGCTCCACCGCCCGCGACGTGCCCCCGCCCGCGCCTCCGAGGAGCGCCGCGGCAACGTAGCCGCTCCGAGATAGATACGGGTCAAAAAGCTCCGGATAGTTCGACAACCAACGCCCGGGCTCACGAAGCACCTCGCGGAGGGCGGTGCTGCGAGAGACCCCATCCTGAAGGCTGGCCCCAAACTGGCAAACAGTGTTCAGATCCTCGACCGCTTTAGCGAGCACGTCCAAACCGACCTCGGCGCCCAAGTTCAACGACACGGACAGCTGCGTCTTGGGCGTCATGACATGACCGTAGAGCCAAGGGCTCCCCGAAGCACGACCGACCACGGCGGCGCGCGAGTCCTCATGGACGCGGCTGCGAGGGTCCGTAGCATCGGTTCCGATGACTCCGCAACCACCGACTGCCTTCGTCACCTGGGCACACAGCGGCGCCGGCTGGACCCAGACTCAGCGTGAGGACTGGGCCGAGACCGTCGCCCAGTTCGCCGGTGCGCTGACGATTCACGGCGTCGACACCGATCTCGACTTGTATCACCTCACCGAGCCCGGCACCGACTGGACTCGATACGGGCCGCAAGCGATCGAGAGCGCGAACTTCATCCTGTTCGCCGTCTCCCAGGCTTGGACTCGACGCTTCGATGGGACTGAGGATCGGAGCGTTGGCGCGGGAGCAAGCCAAGAAGCCGACGCTCTGCAAGGCATCTACCAACGCGACCGGGAGGAATTCCGTCGGCGTGTCATGCTCGTGTACCTCCCGGGCGCAGATACCGGCGAGGTGCCCGCGACCCTGCACAACCTGCTGCGCTTCACCCTCCCTGCGCTTACCAGGCCCCACCTCGATGACCTACTACGTGCGCTGCACGGCCAGCCGAGATACGTTCGCCCGGCCTTGGGTGCGGCACCTGACTTCGAGACCGCTGCGCCCGCGACGATGAGAGCCATGCTGGCCTTGAACGCATGCGCGGCGGACTCGCAGCGTTCCGAACCAGCCTGGCCCAGCTGACCGAGCCGGAGGCGGCCGCGACGATCCGTGGCATCGCCGCAGCGTTCGACGCTGACGTTGCCGACGGCGCGGTACCCCAGCCATCAGTGCCACCTCAGTCGGGCTCAACCGACCCAGCCCGTTCGGTCCGGTACCGTCCGCAGTTCCTCTTGCCGCCCCAGGGCCACCCCAACACGTGGCGCACTGAGCCGCTGCTGCGCCTGCGGGTCGCCACCACGATCGGACCGGCGACGGTCGACACCGTGGACCGACTCGGCCCGCGCATTCACCGAGCGGTGATCGACAGTCTCGACAGCAGCCAGCTGTCGAGGTCGCTGCGTACCCTCACCCGCCAGCACGTGCCGGTCCTCGCCGACGATGAAACCGGCGCCCCGACGAGCAGACAACATCTCGGTGATTGGCAAATCGCCAACGACGACCATCTCACTGGTGACCACGCCGCTTACCGACTCGGCGGCGATGCCAGTAGCGGAATCGTCGGCTTCGTGGGTGTCTCACTGCCGGCCTTCAGCCACGCAGGCGAAGCACACGTTGTTCTCGACATCGGTATCTCGGTCGCCGAACCGGTCAGCATCCTCGTCATCGGGCGACTCCTCACCGACGGACTCGTCGCCCTCCGCGACGCCGGCGATGCCCTCTCGCCCGTCCTGCCGGCCGACGCGCAGGCTTCCCTGACCGGCATCACCCTGACGGCACCACGCATGGTGGCCGGCCAGTCACGATCCAACCCAATCAGCGGGCGCGTTGACTTCTCCCCGATGGGTGAGCACACCCGCGAACTCAGCATGGACCTCGGCATCAGCTTTGAACTCTGGTCGGACTTCGACGCGAATGACGCGGGCGGCGTGATAGTCGGCGCGATCGAGGCCATGATGGTCGATGCTGGCTTCAGCGACCCAACCGATGGTATCGACGAACTAGGGACTCGGCTGAGCGTGCAGCGCTGAGTGTTCGGTCCGAACCGATCTTGAAGTTGCCCGGAGCGGAACCGTCGCAGTTGTCGTGACGTGGGTATGACGGGCACGCTTGGCGTGGCGCTGGGGAGGATGACGTGGCGGGTCGACGACCGACCTGGCTGGATGGCCGGGTTGACGTGCTGCTGGCATCGCTGGAGGACTACGGCATGGACGCGTCCCGAGTGTCCGCGGCCGAGTTGATTCAGGAACGCGTGCAGTGGGTCGCCACAAACATGCGGATCAGTCCGGCTACGGCGCGCCGCTATCTGACTGACGACGCCCTACGCGACCTGGCCCGCACGATGGTCGTAACGGTGGCCGACGAAGCTCCCGGTGCGGATGTGCTCGCCTCTGCCCGCACTTCCGCGCTGCCGATTTCAGTCCTGGGCCGCTGTGTCGCCGGTCTGTCCGAGGCGATCGTGCTCAGACTCGCCAAGCGCGACGACCTCGACCACGTCCGGACCACCACTGCCCAGCTGGCACAGACCCTGTCCGCCCTCGGCCAACTCACCGCTGACCATCACGTCACCGGCGACCGCGTCACGCGAATCGGCGAGCCGGTCGTGATGGCGCCGCCTGCACTGTTGAACCGCGCCGCCCGCTATCTCGAGGCCGCCGCCGCGCTGGTGCGCGACAACGGCGTGATGCCAAGCGGGCTCGACCCCGCCCACGCAGCCCAGCTGGCTGACACATTCGACACTGACGCGGCCAGCCTGCGCTACTACGCAGGCGGCTCATAGCCCAGGCGCGCCTTACGCGTCGAAGGGTGCTAATGGCCGCGATCATTTCCCCATAAATCAAGGTGCCAACGCGGGCTCACACCCCATCCGCGTTCGGCAGCTGGGCCTGCGATCGCGCGGCTCCGTTCCTGTACGTCTCCTGCTGTAGTGCCTTCGGCCATCACCATCACCCGCGACAGGTTGTGTTCGCTGACTATCGACGCGACTTCCTCGAAGTCGTTCAGACCCGTAACAACGAACTTGAACCAGCTGTAGTCACGGGCGCCGAACGCGGCCAGTGCCTCGGAGTTGATTCGACGTTCGAGGGGCACTCGGCTATGTGCAAGCTTTGGGCTAACGACAGCTAGGTCGAACAGATCAAGCAGGCCGGACAGCGGTACGACCGTCCCGCTGGTCTCCAGGTGTATGCGGCGGCCAACTAGTGCAGGTTGGGCGAGCGCATTGAGCAGCGCGCGCTGTTGGAGCAGCGGTTCTCCGCCGGTTACTACGAGCAGATGTTCCGTGGAGCCGATATTGGCAAGCATGGCAGCCAGTTCCGCCGCCCCGTGCTGCCGGACACCACCATCCGTTGGGCTGGCATAGTCCCAGCTGTACCGGGTGTCGCACCAGTCGCAGCCCACGTGGCAGCCTGCCAGCCGCAGGAATACCGCTGGTTGTCCGACGGCTGGCCCCTCACCTTGGATTGTTGGGCCGAAGATTTCGCTGACGGTAAGCAGGTGCGGCCGTCCGCTGGTGGTTTCACTGCTGAGGGCTGTCATGACGGTCCGTGAGCGCGCCCCGGCGCGATCTCGTCGTCACGGAAGGAGGTTGCATCGACTGTGACATAGGCCGTTGACGTCTCCCATAGGCGAACTTGGCTCGTTGCCAGCCCGGCGTCGTGCAGCCAACACCAGACGGTGACGGCAACGTTCTCGGCGGTGGGGTTGTCGATGATGTCGTTAAGCATCCGATGGTCGAGTCGGTCAAGGACGTGAGACTTGATGACCTCTCGGATGTCTGCGAAGTCGGCCACGATGCCGTGGTCGTTGAGCGGGCCGGCGACGCTTACTTCGAGTTTGTAGGTGTGCCCGTGCAGTCGAGAGCACAGTCCGGGGTGCCAGCTGAGGACGTGAGCAGCGTGGAACTCCACCACTTTTGTTACGGACACGGTGGTCATGGGCTCACGGTAGACGGCGGCGTGCCGTGTCGCCTTTGATGAGGTAAACATACATGTATGTTTACCTCATGGTCCGGCACTCTACGAGCCCGCAGGAAGCGGAATTCGGTAAGAGGCTTGGTCGCGTAGTGCGTGGGGCACGCGAGTCGAAGGGGTGGAGTGCGCCCGACATGGCGGGCGTCGCTGGGGTGAGTTTGGATGCGATCCGCAGCATCGAGTCAGGACGGGTGGCCAGCCCGGGTTTCGCGCTCATCGTCCGGCTCGCCGCATGCCTGGACATCGATTGAACCAGTTGGCACGCCAATCAGAGGGAACATCGAATGGATAGTCATGTGCCTGTGGTGCCGGGTATTGAGGGGTCCGTCGCTGGGGCGGGAGCACCCCGACAGGTCGCAATGGATGCCTTGCGTGGTCCGCTCGTTGAGTTGCCCGTGCGGACTGTCCGAGGTCAATCAACGGGGGCGCGGCGAGCGTGGTGGGGGCAGTCCTGGCAGCTAGGCACGGCGGCGTACTGGGTTCAGCTGGCGCTCGACGCCAGAAATCCTCACTCCTACACACTCGGCCGGTGCCTGGAGGAGGAGCTGGCCGCCTGCATCCTGGGAGGCTTCGGGATGCCAGCTTCGACATCGGCGGCGGCATTTAGACGGGTTCGTGACACGGGCCTTCTGCGTGGGCCTGAGCGGGTCGATTCTCGCGAACGGGCCCTGCTCCATGCGCTGCAGGCACCTCTATGGGTCGATGGATCACTCCGCCGCTACCGGTTTCCGAAGCAGCGCGCGCATCGGCTTGCTGCGGCGCTCGACTTCCTCGAAGCCGGTGTGGCGCCACGCGACCCGCTTCAGCTGAGGGACTGGCTGCTCGATGTTCCGGGCGTCGGTCCGAAGACAGCGAGCTGGGTGGTACGGAATCACCTGTCCAGCGACGAGGTCGCCATTATTGATGTGCATATTCGTCGCGCCGGTCTCGCTGCGGGCATCTTCGATGCTCGCTGGCGGCTGCCGCGAGACTACGGATTGTTCGAGGACGCGTTTCTGGGGTGGGCGCGACATGGTCGGGTCTCACCGGCGTTGTTGGACGCCTGCATCTGGGGAGTCCTGGCTGCCGCGGGGAGGGCCGCAACCGACATACTCGGAACTGCGGTTGGTCCGCTGCGGCCGGTGTGGCCGGTCACGGCGTAGTGCGATCATCCGCTCGAGCCGGACGCATCACACCGGCTTGCACCCTGGCTCGGACGAATCGCACCTCACCATCGGCGCGCGGCACGGGCTGGTGACCTATCGGCAGCTAGGGTCGATCGTGGGTGGTTTCTGCGCCCAGAGACTGGAGGAACAGATGAGCGGCAGCGACCCGACGACGACCGTGAGTTTAGGTGGCGGCGGTTCCGACAACGACTGCCCAGGACAGCCGTTCGAAACCGTTCTTGGCTCTCCGGACCCTGACGTGGTGGCGACACTCTCGATCGGTGATCAGCTGACGCTGGCCGCCGTCGAAGAGCCTGCGCGAGGCGTATTCGCGCGGACGCAAGACGGTCGCAACGTGGGGGCGGTTGTCCGCAACATTGTGGCTCTGCGCGGCTGTCTCGCCGCGGGGTTCTCCTACTCAGCGATTGTTCAGAGGATCGAGGGCGGCTCGGTGACCATCTGGGTGACGGGCGCGTGAGCCTCGCATGATCGTTGTCGGTGGCACCTACCGAGAGGTGTGCGTCAGACCGGACTGGAACTATCTGGCGGGTTCAGGTCTGCGTGCTGCGGCTGCCTTGTCGGGTCGCGCTGCGACCGGGATCGTGACGCTGCATACCGCCGTCGACGAGCGCATGAACGAGGAGGCCGAGCTGGTCTACGACGCGCTCGGCGTTACGAGAGCCGTTATTGAAAGAGACGAACCAGTCGAATTTCGGTTCTTCACCCCGCTGTCGCACCCCGCGGTTTCGGGGCCTAACGCCAGCATGGAGGATCTGAACGCCGAAGCCGACACGGCACTCGTGTTCGGTTTGATCGAGTCTGGCCACCGCAGGGTCGCCGCCGATCGCATCGTGCTAGACCCGCAGCAGCCACGTGACCTGAAGCCGTTGAAGTTGGACGGACTCGTCGCCGATGAGTTGATCGTCGTCGCCAACTCCACTGAGGTCCGCAAACTCGCAGGGAACATCGCCGACCCCTCGGAGGCGACTAAGGAACTGCTCAACCAAGGTGTCGATGCGGTCGTGATGAAGGGTGGCGCATCGGGCTGTGACGTTACCTGGCTCGACGGCGGCGAGCTCCGTTTCGCTCACGTCGGCGCGCATCCGACGCGCAGCGTCTGGCCGGTTGGCTCGGGCGACGTATTCTCGGCGGGATTCTCCTACGCGCTGCACTCCGGCGCCGACATTGTTCAAGCCGCTCGCGTCGCGTCAGCGTCGGCCGCCCATTGGTGCTCGACCAAGGTTCCGGCGGTCCCGCCAGCGATTCTTCGTGGCGAGCTCTCCGGCAGCGGGTTGCCGGATCCAATGCCGGAGCGCCCTGGGCCGAAGGCGAGAGTGTATTTGGCGGGCCCATTCTTCAGCACGTCCGAACTCTGGCTGGTCGATGTGGTCCGCCGCAGCCTCCTCGCCCTTGGTGTTGATGTGTTTTCTCCGGTGCATGATGTCGGGCTCGGCGGCCTGGAGGTTGCGGAAGCCGATCTTGCCGGTCTTGCTGCCTGCAGCGGCGTGCTCGCGCTGTTCGACGGCGCCGACCCGGGAACGATTTTCGAGATCGGCTGGGCGGTGAAGGCGGGCATCCCTGTCGTGGGGTTCGCGGACCGGTTGGACGCCGAAGGTACCAAGATGCTTGAGGGTTCCGGCGTGGAGCTACATCGCGATCTAAGTTCGGCGGCATATCGGTCGGCGTGGGTGGCGATGGGTGCGGCAGTGGTGCCGGGCTGGGTCACCAAATGACGGTTGATCCGCCTCATCGAAGCCTTGGCGCGCGTCCGGAGCTGCTCTTGCTGTCCGGTGGCCTGGATAGTGCCGCGCTTGCCGCGTGGCGGCAGCCGTCAGCAACCTTGTTCATCGATTATGGCCAGCGTCCCGCTATCGCAGAAGCACGGGCGGCGGCTGCGGTGGCTTCTGAACTCGGGCTGCACCACGATGCGATATCGGTCGACGCTCCCGAAATCGGCGGTGGACTTCTCGTCGACGATGTGACTCTTCCGGGCGCACCCAGTCCAGAATGGTGGCCGTATCGCAATCAGCTACTCGTAACAGTTGCCGCAGCGTGGGCCCTGCGTACCGGACGGGCTGGACATACGATTGTTGTCGGGTCGATCGTCAGCGACGGGTCGCGTCACGCTGATGGGACTCGGGCGTTCTACGACGCGCTCGACACGCTGCTTTGCTTGCAGGAGGGAGACGTGAGCGTAAGCGCACCGGCACTCGAACTCGAGTCGGCTGAACTTGTTAAGCGGTCTAATATCACCGATTCGGTTCTCGGATGGACCCACTCCTGTCATCGCGCCAACTACCCGTGCGCCGAATGCCCGGGCTGCTACAAACGCGCTGCGGTGCTACTCGAGTTGAACCGGCTGCAATGACCACACCGACCGAACATGAGATATTCAGCGGCGCTTCGTCGGACGCTTCAGATAGCACTTTCCTACCAGAGACCCTGCCCGCCGAGGCTGAGCGCAGCTTCGCGGAGGCGCGCGTCTGCCGGCCAATTCTTGCCGCCGATCTCGCCGGCCATATGGAGCCCGCGCGCCCCCGCTGGATTCAGGAGCTTGAACCCATCGACGAACAGGCGACGTGGTCGGCTGATGTCAGCGCTGCTTCACGCGAGCAGACCTGGAGCGTGAGCGACGCCCTGACTCATCGGCAGTCTCGACGGCCGTCAGGGACGCCAACGGTCGCGGCCGTGACAGCGCTCCTGTCACGGCTATGCGACATCCGTCGTGTTGGCGTCGATGCGGCCGGCCGCGAGTGGTCGAGCCGGGCGGTGCCCTCGGCCGGCGGAACGCATGCCATCGATGTCCTTGTGCATGTGCCCGTAGTCGGCCCGCTCCAAGGTCCAGCCGGGTCCTCGTCGCATCCATCGCAGTGGTATCGGTGGGTCCCGGCCGGGCAAGCGGCAAACGGATCTGTTGGCCGATTGGAACAGATCGGCTTGGACGGCGACACAGATTCGAAGGTAAGCGCAGCTCTTGCCGACTCTCACGGCGGACGGGTGCCGCCTCTATCGGTCGTTGCCGTTGCCGACACAGTTCGGCTATTCCGTCGCTATCCTCTAGGTACATCATTGTTGTGGCGTGACGCTGGCGCGTTTCTGATGACCACGCATCTGCTTGCGACCGAGCTGGGGCTCGCCTCTACGCTGCTCGGGTGCGGGGGTCAGGTGGTTGGAGGATCGCGAGACTGGCCCGTGATCGTCGTGGGCGCAGTCGCAGTGGGCTCGTCCGGGCTGTAAGACGCCACTCTCGTCGATTATCTCGCCTGCGACCTATCCGTTAGATAGGCGCTACCGGTGGATCAATGCCAGGTAGTTGTCGCGGGCAACAATGCGGACAGCGAACTCGTCGAAGAAGCCGCGCAGACCTAATACCTCGTGTGGATGGTTCCAGTTTTGGGGAAATGCGACGGGCGCCGTCCACGTCCACTGACCGACCTGCAGTCGGATGTGGTGGACGTTCGCAAGGTACGTTCCGTTCGCGATGGTGACCCTCTCAACAGGACCCGTGGAGAGGTCGATCCCGAGATGTTCGGCCCATTGCGGATGGAAGCGGTTGGCCATTGCGCCAGAGTCAACCAGGGCAACAGTTGTCACTCCGGGCGAGTCCGGAAAAGCTATGCTCACAGTCGGCCGTAGTGCCGTCTGCCCTGGCAGCGCGCCGAACCTGACTCTCACGGAAGCGCGGGATCCTCGGTGCCCGTTTCGGGTACAAAGACGACCATGATCGGCGAGTCGCTCGCGGCATGGGCCTCGGTGCTAACCGCGGTCGGCGAGTCGGCCACGGCGACGACGTGTTGGTCTCTCAGAGCAACCCAGCGGCCCGCATGCTCGGTTAGCATCGCTGCGGTTTTCGCAGTGAGGGGCGGCTCAACGAGCTGGTCCTCACGTCCTTCGCCCATGCCCGATGCGTCGTCGGCGTCAATACGAAGCTGGCCGGGAGAGTGAGCGGGTACGACCACGTCGACGTCCGAGACCGGGGCGAGTGTCGTGTGGCGCGCGTAGGAGCCCGCCGAGAAGCCGGGCTCGGTTGCTTCAGGCCCGGTCCACTGGCCGGTGCCTCTGTGAACGGACAGGCCGAATGCCTTAAGCACGCGGGTTATCTCGATCCAGGTGAACAGATTCTCACTCGTCGTATGCCCAGTGGCCTGCGTGATGACGTCGATGGCTGGCAGCAATCGCTCGTCAATCTGCACCCAGACCCGCGATGGGCGCGGTGTCGTGACCGCTCGCGCACCGGTGAGGATGGCGTCTAGCGTCAGCTCGTGTTCTAAGCCTTTTCGGGTACGCAAGCGCACCGGTCCACTCACAGCATGGTCTCTCGTATCCAGGTCCGGCATGTCGAAACTCCTTCCCCGCAGATGCGATGCCCATCCTAAGGTCAGTATGCCGGTAGCCCGGAGTTCAGGACGGAGGACTAGCCGGCGTTACGTCAAACGGAGGCGCCTCATAGTGTCGCGCTCGCCCGATGGTCCGCCGCGACCCACGAGGTGTCGCCGCGATCGCGCATGAGCATGCCGAGCGCCATGCTCTACGAGACGGCGTTGCTCTGCCGCGACGATGAGATCTTCATGCTGAGCACGCTAGCTCAGCGTGCCGATAAGTTCGCCGATCCAGGCGACCAACGCGCAGGCCGGGGCGCTCCGGTAGCGTCCCGGCCGACGGCCTACTGCTTGGTCACCTGCTGCCGTTCGGGATCGGTCTCGGTCTTGCATCGATCACAGTCGGTGCAACGCCTACGCATGCCGCTGGTGGGCGGCAGGACCTGCGCATGCGGACCGGGATGTGGGCAGGCGCCGCACTGGAGTCTGTCCATCGGGTCACCTCCAATCTGCAGGGCTTGCTGGATGCAGTGGCCCCTCCATCACTTCGGCGACATGAGCCGGCACCGGACAGTATGGGTTTCAAAAATGGGACGCGGGTCACACCTCGCATGCTCCGCCCACGACAGGCTGCCACTCTGGCGCAGGTCGTTCAGTGGGACGAGGCTCGGTACATGACGAGCACAACAGTCGTAGTCGGGGACGCCGTCGAGCATGACGGGCTGCTCTGGGCGCCCAAGTCAGGCGCGACGGCGAGCGCCGAAGAGTTCATCGCTGCCCGGACGCGGATCGTCGAGCTGCAGCAGCGGTCGCAGTGGAACCCCTGGGTGATGGACGACCACGAGGCCGAGTGGGATGCGGCGGTTGAGGTCTTTGAGCAGTGGACGCGGGCCGAGCCGGGTTTCCGGACGAAGACCAGCCGGCAAGTCGACGCGTGGATGGCCCGATTGGACCGCGAGTTCGAAGCGAAGCGGAAGCGGGAAGATCGCGAGTATGAGCGCAACAAGATGCGCTACGACCCGGAACGCGAGGCGTCCCGACTGGCACTGCTCGAGGACCAGGCCTACGAGCGGTATCTCCTGCATCAACTCGATGACTATCGCTCGGGACGCTATGGGTGGGGGCTGCCAGCCGAGAAGCGGGAGGCGGAGATCGCCGAGCTGGAGGACAAGCTGGCGACGTGCCGGGCGCGGATCGAGCAGCTGATCCCTGTCGTTGGCGATTCCGAAGATGTCGTTGACCGACGTGGGTGGCTGCCGTCCGACCGGCGCGAGCTGAGCCTGTCGATGTACAGGTTCGATCGGGAGCGGGAGGTGCGGGCGCTCCGTGCGGCCATCGTGGAGCACGAGGCAGCGTTGAAGGCGACCAAGGACAAGGCAGAGCAAGCCGAGATTCGGCCGAAGCTGCAGGACGCCCGCTACAAGCTCGATGGGTGGCTGGCAGTGCCGCCGCTCACCGCGGACGAGATGTGCTCGGAGTGCGCCCGGCCGCTCGCGAATCACGGTTGGCGCTTGACGCACTGGGACGGACCCTGCGCTGCCTGGCCACGGCATGCTGCACATATCCGCGAAGTGCGCGAGATGTTCTTCAAGATGGTCGAGCGGTCCAAACCAGCCCCGCCACCACCGCCAAAGCCTGAGCCGCTCGCGGTTGTGCCGTCGGGCCTGCCGATCGCCGACGTGATGCAGCGTCTGGCCGAGATCCAGAAGCAGCACCCGGACGCGGTCGTGAAACGAGGAGGGGCCAACCGGTGGGAGGTATGGCCCAACACTCGCCCCGAGGATGCTGGCCCTAGCTAGGCAAGCCTGTCTCCCGCACCGTTTCGGGTGGAGGAAATCTGGAGGATCGATCTGCAGTCAACGGATCTGAACGGCTCTGAACGGCAGTCAACTGCACCAGGTATGTCCCGGGTGGATGCGGATACCCCAGCAACATGGGGCCTGTAGCGGGGTGAGCGTTCGGCCTGGCAGTGTGGGGGTCAGGGGTTCGAATCCCCTCAGCTCCACCCATCTCAACCACAATATGTGGTATCTCCGGCCTCGTTTAGGTCTACATATTGAGGGCTGCTCTCGTCGATGTCACGGCCTTGTCCGAGGGCTGGAGCGAAACTGGAGGATTGAATCTCCGGCCTCCAAATAGGGTCAGGAATCGCTCCACAAATCGATGTGAAGTCTCGGGGCCAAGCGGAGCGCCCGTCCCTATCGCTGGCAACATCCGCGACGTTTCCTACACGTTGCCTCCTCCGGTTCCGTCGCAGCCCGCGCCCAGCGGTGGGGTGTACCAAGGATCTTGGACAGTTTCTCTCTCCTGAGAGGATCTGTTCATGGTCGAGCAGCGTCGAAGGTTCAGTCCGCAGTTCAAGGCTGAGGCTGTCCAGATGGTGATCGAGACAGGGAAACCGATTGCTGACGTCGCCCGGGATCTGGGTGTCAATCACGGCACGTTGGGCAACTGGATGAAAGCGTGGCGGCATGCCAACCCTGAGCCGGACCCGGCGTTGTCGCCGGTCGAGCGTGCGCGTGTGAGTGAGATGGAAGCCGAGATCCGGCGGCTGCGGATGGAGAACGAGTTCCTGAAAAAAGCGGCGGCCTTCTTCGCCAGGACGCACCCGTAGCCGAGCGCTGCGCGGTGATCGAGGTGGAGAAGGCCGACTACGACGTGGCCTGGATGTGTCGGCTGCTGCGGGTTCCGAGGTCGAGTTTCTATGCCTGGCGCAACCGGGCCGAGACCGCCGGGCAGGCCCGCCGCCGCCAGCTCGCGACCGAGGTGGGACGGGTGTTCGGGGTCGGTCGCGGCGCGTATGGCTGCCGCCGGGTCACGGCTCAGCTGAACCGTGAGGGTCATGAGTGTTCGGTCGGGCTGGTAGCTGACTTGATGCGCGAGCTGGGCTTGGCTGCCGTGCAACCACGGGCCTACAAGCGGACTACCGTCCGCGGCCAGACCCCGGTGGACAGTCCGGACCTGATCGCCCGCGACTTCACCACCGACGGCGTCCCCGGACAGCGTCTGGTCGGTGATATGCCCCCGCAAACGGGAGGTGCCCCCTCCTACCTGCGCACCGGTGAGGGGTGGCTGTATCTGGCGACCGTGATCGACCTGGCCACCCGGATGGTCGTGGGCTGGCAGATGGCCGAGCACATGCGCACCTCGCTGGTCGTCGACGCCCTGGCCATGGCCCGCGACGGTGGGCATGTCCTGGCCGGTGCGGTCTTTCACTCAGACCGCGGAGCCCAGTACACCTCAGCCGAGTTTCACCAGTATTGCCAACGGATCGGCGTCCGGACCAGCATCGGGCGGACCGGAGTGTGCTGGGACAACGCGGTCGCTGAGAGCTTCTTCTCCGCCCTGAAGAACGAGATATTTCACCACCACCGCTTCACCACCCGGGCCCGAGCCCGCTTCGCCGTCGCCGACTACATCGAAGTCTTCTACAACCGCCGACGGCTGCACTCCAGCCTCGGCTACCGCACCCCGCACGAAGCCCTCAACGACCACCGAACCGCAGCAGCCGCTGCATGATCAACAACCGAGAACCTGTCCAGAATTATTGACACACCTCACGGTGCTGCGGTGCCCTTTGGCACGGCTCGGGTTAGCCGATGGTGGCAATCCATCGGTGAGGTGCCTTAAGCCGAAGGGCTCGACACGGCACCTTACCGACGGCCGAGCCCAGAATGCTGGAGTTGATGTCAGCCTGGCGTGAGTTGGGCTGGCTCGCGGCGTCCCGTCTACGCAGCGCTACACCGGCGGGTGGCTACTCACGCTGGGGGGTCTGAAGAAACCTAATGCTTGGACAACTGCCTGGGCCAGGATGTCCGCCGCTGACGTGCTCGGAACAGGCCGTCGGGGTCAAGCAGCCTCTTCGAGCGGGCTGTCCTCGGTTGCGATCAGGGCTGTCCAGCATTCGTCGTCCAGCGGACCGCGTTACGCTGTTCGAGCACGGCGGCTTGTTAGAACGCCAACACCGACCGTGGGCATCGGCGCAGCTTTCAGGGTGGCCCCGTGCGGGTGGGCCGGGGCTGCCCGGGAGCTCAGCGGCCCAGGAAGTGGAGCATGGCGTCGTTGAATTGCTGTGGATGGGAGGTGTTGATGCCGTGCGGCCCGTCCTGGATGAGGACGACTTTGCTGCCAGCGATGGCGTCGTGGGAGCGTTTGCCGCTGGCTTCGAATGGGACGATGGCGTTGGAGTCGCCGTGGATGATCAGGGTCGGGACGGTGATCTTGGCCAGGTTGTCGCGGAAGTCGGTGTGTCCGAAGGCGGTGATGCAGTCGCGGGTCGGCTTAACGGACACGCTCTCGGATCGTCGTTCCTTTAGCGGGCCTGTCAGCCGACGCTAGCCTGGACAGATGTATGCGCTCCTGTACAGGTGGAGACTGGTCCGTGGCGCGGAGAGCGAATTCAAGCAAGCGTGGTCGGACATGACGGTCAGCATCCGGTCCCAATGCGGCAGTTTCGGCTCGAGATTGCACCGCTGTGATGACGGCACCTGGGTCGCGTACGCGGTTTGGCCGGACCGGGAAAGCCGGCAGCGCTGTATGCCGGACAATCCGTCCGCAGCTGCTGTGATGAGCACGGCTGTGCTGGAGCGTTTTGAACCGTTGCGGCTGACGGTTGTGACCGACCTGATCAGCGGTCCGCTGACAGCGTAGATCGATCGTCGGTGGGACAGCTGGCTCCAGATGGCGCTGACAAGTCCGTGCCACTTGCCGTTGACGGGTCACAGGGTCTCTGACAGGTGCGCGTCGGGCGTGTCGTGGCCGCGGTTGACGTCAGAAGACCGGCCGCTATCAGAACCGGTCTCTCTGGGAACAGTGGTAGCCGAGCGGGTTCGCTCCGATACGGGTCACGGCGTAAATGGTCCTGGCCATGGCGATGCCACAGCAGTAGCGGCCGATGAACTGCCGATGACGGGATGCTGATGGGGTGGGCGTCGGCCGACTCGCCCACCCCTTCAGCCCGCAACCCAGCCGCCGGATCCCCCGCTAGGAGTGTTAGGCGTTGCGCTTACGAGGCAGCACCAGCACCACGATCAGGGTGATGATGCTGAAGAACAGCCCCAGCACGCCGAACAGGATCGCGCTGCGGCCCTTGGCCGCGGCGATGACTGCGCACAACACTGCGGCAATCACCGAGCCAACGAGCACGAAGATGCCCTTGATGCCCCGCAGGATGAATCCGGCGGCTTCCGGCTGGCCCATAGACAGTGCGTAATGCAGATGCGTCACCATGTAGTCCTCATCGACGAGCGGCAACACGAAGCCGCGGCTGACCCTGCATACCCGTTCAGTGCTTGAAGGTGTCCTTGACCTTCTCGCCAGCGTTTTTCAGGTCGGCCTTGGACTGATCGGTCTTGCCCTCGGCCTCGGTCGAGTGATCACCGGTCGCCTTCCCCACCGTCTCCTTGGCCTTGCCGGCCGCGTCCTGGGCCGCGTTCTTGGCCTTGTCCACTGCGCTCATTGCTGTCGTCCTTCCTGACGAGAACCGTGCCGAATCTCCAGTATCCCCACTTGCGCCGGTTCGGTGCCCACCCGTAGGGTGTTCCGGCGAGGGTGGCTATGCCATGTCGTGGGGGCATCCTTCACCGGGCTGGTGCTATAGCTGTCCTCGAGCGGATCAGTCGATTCCCAGTGTCAGTCGCAGGGCCGCGTCAATGGCCTGTAGCTCGGTGAGGCTGACGTGGCCGACGAGTTCGCCGAGCCGTTCGGGCGCTACCGCCGCGGTCTGTTCGGTGAGTACTTGTGTCGGGTCCTCGCTGATGAGGATGGTGGGTCGGAAGATACGCGGCTGCGCGGATCTGGAGGTCGGCGCGACGAGGAGCGTGGACAGCAGCAGATCATCGGACTGCAGGATCACCGCGTAGCGGGAACCGTGCTGTTCATTGCCACGAGCGCCGCGGGTGGCGCGAAGGCGGTGAACGTCACCACGCACGAAGCTCGTCCATCTCCGTAAGGACCTGACGACACTCAGCGAGATCAGCGGGGTCGCTCACTGCGGCGAGCGACTCGCGACGCATCTGTTCGCGCCTCCGCAGTCGGACGGCGTCGACTAGTGCCTGGCGTATCGCATCAGAAACGGTGGCACCGTCGGCAGTCAGTTCCGCAAGCGCGCGCTCGGATCGTTCGTCTGTCCTGAAGTTCACCACGGTCATGTGATGATGATACGACGAATCGTAAGACAAACCAGCTACGTGTCGCTAGTGAACCGCCCCGGCGAGTCCGGAGCCTCCACAAAACCCGGGGCGATTCAGGTGGCGTGGATGAGTTGTTGGAGTCGCGCGATGTCGTTGACCGCGGGTGTGGTGTGGGGGAGTGGGTTGCTGCGGCGTAGCGCGGTTTCGACGTCGGTGCTGACGTGGCAGTCCAGGTCGGGGTCCTCGTGGCCGGTGGCGGCTGCTGCCGCGGCGTGGTGATCGTAGTGATACAGGGTGGGTTCGGTGGTCGCGGCCCATTCGGTGGACAGGTCATCCACACCGGCGAGCAGGACAGCCAATCGGCGGCGCAGCAGCCGTGGATCCCAACCGGTGACCCGGACCTGGGCTCTGTTCTGAGCGGGGCAGGCCGCTGGGCGGCGGGCGGGGGCCAGTCCGTGGCTGGTCAGCGTGGTGAGCACATCCCCGGCCTGCGCTTGGCAGGGCAGGTCGATGATGAGGGCGCCGTCGAGTTCGTCGCGGACGGCTTGCCATGCGGTGTGGGGCCAGTGGCGGGCGGTGGCGGTGGCGCGGCACAGCGCGACGACGTCCTCCGGATCCACCGCGAGCTGCCCATTGGCGGTCATGCGCGTCACCGTCGCCCACCAGCGGACATGGACGGGACGTGCGGGCCGGCGGTTGCCGGGTCGGCTCGTTTGATGGCGCGGTACACGGTGGAGCGGGCGACACCGAACAGTTCGGCGAGTTCGGTGCTGATCCCGGGCCGGCGCACCGACGAATCTCACTGCCGATGTCGCCGCCGGGCTGCTACGACGTGTCCGATCACGTAACCCGGTGCACGCCACGCTGCGGGCTTTGGCCGTCGAACTGGTCGCCGAGATCGGCCACCTCGACCGGCGCATCAGTGCCGCCGGCGAACAGATCACCACGGCCGTCGCCGCGACCGGCTCATCGCTGACCGAGCTCTACGGCATCGGCCCGCTGCTCGCCGGCAAGATCCTCGTCCGCGTCGGAACTGCTGCCCGGTTCCGGTCGGCGGCCGCGTTCGCCAGCTACAACGGGACCGCCCCGATCGAGGTGTCCTCCGGTGACGTCGTGCGACACCGGCTCTCCCGAGCCGGGGACCGGCAGCTCAACCACGCCTTGCACATCATGGCGATCACCCAGCTCGCCGGCGACACCACCGGACGCGCCTACTACCCACGCAAACGGGCGGCGGGCAAGAGCCACAAGGAAGCCCTGCGCTGCTTGAAGCGCCGACTATCCGACGTCGTCTACCAACAACTCGTCCACGACACCGAATCCACCATGGCGGCGGGCCTGGGCGGACAACAGGGGGCGGCTCTCGAATCCAGCGCGACCGGCTTACACCCCAACACCGGCACTTCGGATCAGTCACTACCCAGGCTCGCCGACCCTGACGCTACCCCAAAATCAAGATCAACTTGACCAGAGAGGAGCCGTTTACGCGATAGACCCCTCTACTTCTTCCGATGCCGACATTGCTGCGGCGGTTCACCGTGTTAGTGCTGGGTGCGGCGGCGGGTGAGGCCGGCTGCTGCTGCGGCGATCACGACAATCCCGGCGATGCCGGTGGCGAGTTGGAGCCGCACGGTGGTAGCGCTGGTGCTCGCGGCTTGTCCGCCTGAGCCGGCGGGGACCGCGGTCGGAACGCCTCCACCGGGGGCGCTGCTCGACGGTGTGGGGTGTGGGGTCGCAGCGGGGATGAACAGCAGCCCTTTGGGGCTGGTGAGGCCGCTGTGGAGGTGGGTGACGATGCCGGTCTGGATGTCGAGTACGCCCAGGTCAGCGGTATTGGCGAAGTCACCGGTGGACGGGGCAGGCTGGGAGACGATGTAGCTGCCCGCGGTGATGGCGGCGGTGTCGATGCTGACGATTGTGCCTGCTTTTTGGTCGACGGCGTAGAGGGTGCCGGGGCCGGTGACTTGGGCGATGTCGTCTAGTTGCGGGGTTACCGCGGCACCGGTGGCGTTGCCCGCGTTGTGCAGGGTCAGCTGCTTCAACGTTGGGGTGGCTGAGTTCAGGTGCGAGGCGAAGACGATTCTGCTGTCGCCTTGAGCGACCTGGATCAGGGTGTCTCCTGAGGCGGAGGCGATGATTCGGTTGGAGTCGGGATCAGTCAAGTGCAGAGGTGCCCTCGCTGGGCCACCGGCGGCCGGGTTGACCATTGGCGCGGTGTCGTTGACACCGAACAGCCCAGTGAGGGTCGCAGTCGTCCCGGCCAAGGTCATCTTGAACACCGCTGCGGCGTTGTTAGGCGCTCGCAGAGCCGGTTCCGGATTGGAGTGGGCCACATAGAGGGTGCCATCGGAGCCGACGGACACCGCGTCGGTGCCGCCGTTCGTGGCCCGGGGCCTCTCGGTGCCGGTCTGCGCCGGGCTGGGACTGTAGGTGTAAGCCTTCGGGGTGGCGTTGCCCGGGGCGATCACGGCCAATCGAGAGTTCAAGTCTTCATTGATCGTGGCGTACACCACACCGCGACCCGGATCCGCGGTCAACCCGTCCACCCGTCCCGCGATCGACCAGGCCGCGGTGACCGCGCCATGGGAGTTCAACGCAACGACCTGGCTCACGCTGCCCGCCGGGGTGCCGTCCTTGCCGGCGTTGTTCTGATACGCCGTGTACAACACGCCGTTGAGCACGGTGATGTCATCAGGTTTGCTCGCCCCCGCCGGCGCAGCCGCGAACAGCACCGGATGCACCGCGGGCACCGCCGCTCCCGCCGGCACCACGAACCCAGCCCCCAGCCCGACGCCGGCGGCCGCAACCCCCACCGCGCACGCGATCAGAGTCGACCGCAATATCGTCACGTCAACGTCCTCACCAATTCTGGACCCAGCCCAACGCCGAATCGATTGACGCCATCACCTGGCTCCGCCCGCACGGTATAAGCCGATCCGATCCACCACTCCAACAACCGGCGACCACCACTCCAACAACAGATGAACGCCGCGCTCCGCACCCGCCCAGTGCTGCCTGCCAGCGCAAACGAGCACTATGCCATCGATGTCGTTTTGTCCTCAAGGTCGAGGAGCTCGCCCAGGTGCAAGCACCAAGCGATGACGACTCCGTGGGCCCGCGCGTTGAAGCGACAGTGACGGTTACCGACCGTTCCAATTGGCACACCGGCGGCCTCCAGCCACGGCGAAGCCTCCACGGCAGTAGTTGAAGGCGCCTGAAGCGAGGTCGGCGCACCATCATGGATCAACCGGTTGGGGTCAGGCCAGACCGCCCGCGAGGACGCAGCACCCCATCGAGCAGTTGTTGATTACGCTCCAGCGCCGCCGCCCCGGCAGCCGCATGCTCGACCCCGCGCTCACCGGCCTCACACGCCTGCCGGCGAAGCTCCAACCGCGCCATAAGCTGCCGGGCCAGCAGGCGCAGCTGGTGGCATCGGAGTTCGGTCAGGGCCCTGTTGCGGGTAGCCAGCAGGGCTGGGCCGCCGCAGGTTCGGCCGCGACGCCCAAATCTGCGGGATGACACGGCGATACACGCTAATTCGCGAACACACTCTCGCCGCTGGTGCCGCGGTCATGGGCCACGGGCTGGGATTGTCGTAAGTCGGGCCCACGATGCCCTGATGATTGACACAGCAGGCACAAACACCGATCACGACCAGGCGACGCTGGCGGCGGAGCTGGCCCACATAACGCGGGGAGACCTCTCGCAGAATCTGCTCCGCGATCTACGTCGACGTCAAAAAGACGGAGAAGAGCGTGAACCAGTCGTTAGCAAGAGCGCTGCAGGCGGCCAGGGGGATGACGCGTCGGTCCAGTACCGCTTCGACGTCGCAGGGTTCGCCAGCATGCCTAGCCGGGGTGATCACCCCAGCGAGCCAGGCGATCCGTCACGTCGCTATAAGCCGGCCTCGGACAGTCGCTTCGCGACGGGTGCATCCATCCGCTGGTGGATGTACATGCCGAGCAGGGCTGAGGCGAGGACGTATCCGGGTGCGTTCTTGCCGAGGCCCAGCACCCCCACCAGAACGTAGCCGGCGACGCCGGCGGACATGACACCGACGACGACGTGCGCCGCAGCCTGCGCTGTGGGGGATGGGTCCTTCGGAGATCTGCATGAAAGTCATAACTCCATGGTGACTCAGCACACCGACAAGTCCTCGATTTGTGTCGCCCGAGATCACGAGCGACGTCTTCGTGAGCGGCCGCCGAGAGCAGTCGAGCAGACGTGTCCGGTAACGATCGTTTCCTTTACGTAAGCCGTCGGCGCCGACAGACCGCACGATCGTCGTCTAAAATTCGTGTCAGGAACCGGCGGCGTCAAACTAGTGTAGCGTGAACGATGATCTTTGACCGCTGGTTGCTTTGGTGAGGATTTCGTCGGCGGTCTTGGTCCAGGTGAACGGCTGGCAGCGTTCGTTCCAGGCGTCGATGTAAGTCTCGATTGCGGC
>NZ_JAVREH010000039.1:0-29397 GCF_031845305.1 Jatrophihabitans lederbergiae
CCGATACAACTCGACAGCGTCGCGGCGAAACTCCTCGGAGTAGTTCTTCCTCGCCATGAGTGGATCATCTCGCTTCCACCCCACCGAAGCAGGGATTGAGCGTGTCCACTACTCGGGGTCAGGTCCCACCAACGCACCGCTCTGATCAGCACTCATCGGCATCGCCGCAGCAGTCTC
Organism: Jatrophihabitans lederbergiae; assembly: GCF_031845305.1. NCBI lineage: Bacteria > Bacillati > Actinomycetota > Actinomycetes > Jatrophihabitantales > Jatrophihabitantaceae > Jatrophihabitans > Jatrophihabitans lederbergiae. The sequence goes on from NZ_JAVREH010000039.1 coordinate 178, forward strand.
GAAAGTCATAAACCATATTACCGCACTAAATCACAGACGAACCACTAGCACCACCTCCGGTGGGTGCGCAGTGTGTCTACATAGTTCTCGAAAATCTGCGATCTCGAATGCCGTGCATTCGATGACTAAACCCGGTAGCATCCACCTGGTAGCCAAGCAACTGACTGAGTAAAGCTCCGGAGCGATAACAGAACGAAATGGGTGCATCTTGGGATCCTGCAGCCCCGACTTCGAGATCTGGCCACTTACTCCGAGGCTCTGGCCGGCGTTCGAGGACTTGTTCGGGCGCTCGGGCGGGTCCAATGGATGCTGGTGCATGTACTGGCGGCTCGGACCGGAGTACAAGCGCCGACCGCGCGACGACAACAGGCGCGCAATGCACTCGATCGTGTCTCATGGGATACCGCCGGGCTTACTCGCGTTCGACCACGACAATCCCGATCGAGCCGTCGGCTGGTGCCAGCTGACCCCGCGTGCGGATCTCGATTGGCTTGACCACCCTCGCTATACAGAGCCCGTCGATGATGCGGACGTGTTGTCCCTAAGCTGTTTCTACGTGCACCGTGAGTATCGCCAACGGGGCGTCGCCGCGGCTCTGGTGAAGGCTGCCTGCGAGATGGCGGAGCGGGCCAATGCGCCTGCCGTGGAGGCCTATCCCGTCGATACCGACGTGCCCGGTAGCACTTCGAACGTTTTCACCGGTACGGTAGCGATGTTCGCGGCGGCAGGTTTCGTCGTCGTTGCCGCACGGACGCCGTCACGGCCGATCATGCGTCTGTGGCTGACGTGATCGAGACGTCGACCCAGGGGCCCTTGGGGCGAATCGCGTCGTTCTCACCTGACTGGGACATCCCCTGCGGAATCTGGGTGGCCGACACACAACTCTGCTCGAATATCGGCGAACCCGTGCTCGTGGCTGCCGAACGCACCCGGCGCGCGTCTTTCCGCGACGCAGCCGACCGCACCAGGTTTGAGATCGGAGCAGGATTGCTGAGGTCGGTCGCCGCAATCCTGGTCGGTGTCGACCCGGGTGCTGTTGTCGTGGATCGAACGTGTCCGACCTGCGGCGGGCAGCACGGGAAGCCATATATTCAGAACAGCGGCCTTCACGTTTCGGTGTCGCACTCCGGGACCCTCGTCGTCGTGGCCACCACGTTTGCTGGCGCCGTCGGCGTAGATGTGGAGCAAGTCCGTAGCGCCGATATCTCATCGCTCGCCACAAGGGTCTGCGCGCCCGGTGAGTCGATTAGCGGGCCGGCCGAGTTCTACCCGCTGTGGTGTCGCAAAGAAGCCGTCGCGAAGGCCACCGGTGAGGGGCTGGTGGTGCCGTTCTCCGAGGTTGTGGTGCGGCCGATGACGGAGCAAGCCGGACTTGAGGCGTATCGAGGACGGCCGATTGCTTGCGCCATGGCCGACCTTGAGGTGAAAACCGGCTACGCCGGGGCGGTCGCCGTGCTCGCGCCCGGTCGACTTGAGCTGCGCATCCATGACGGTCGAGAAGTCCTGTTAGGACGCCCGGGCTGACGTCAGCCGAAGTGGACCCGCGAATCCATCAAGGTCAGCGCGCCGTTGGAAACATGCAAACGGTCGTTTGCGTAGTTGAGGGAGGCCGATCGCAGATCGCGTAGGGCCCGCTCGAGACGCAGGGTCGATCCGGTGAGATAGCCATGGCGCAGGCCGACCAGTTCGATCAGGTCATCGACGGCCCGGACGCACTCCTCGGATGCGCTGAGCTTGAGCGTGTTCACCAGCATCTGCACCGACGGGTTACTGGCAGGTGTCGTGCCGGCGATGGCCGCGACGCTTCGCGTGAGCACGGAATACACGATCTCCAGCCGGCCTCGGACCGATGCCAGCCTGGTCAGCAACAGCTCCGAACGTGGATCGAAGTGATGACGGTGTTCGGGATCGCGAATGAGGTTCAGCACTCGACTCAAGGCGCCAGTGGCCGTTCCCAGCCAGGCACTGGACCAGCCGATGTGGGCCAGCGGCGCGAAGTAGTCCGTTGCCATCTCGGAGAAGCATCCGGACCGGCCGATCACCTGATCCTTCGGCACCGACCCGGCGATCACCATGGGCACGCTCTCGGTGGCCCGCATACCGAGTGGGCTCCAGTCGCCGAGTACCTGAAGGTCCACCTGATGCCGGTGCACGAAGATGAGATCCACCTGCCCGGGCCAGGTAGCCTCCGGGGTTCCCATCGTCACGAGGAAGGCATCGGCGTGGTTCCCACCGGTGACGATCGGAGCCCGACGGTCGATCCGTAGTTCGCCGTCAACGGTTCGTGCGGCCGAGTCCTGCGTCAGCAGGTGGCCGCCGGTACCCGGCGAGGTCGTGATCGAACCCAGGTACATCTCGCCGTTGGCGATGGGCGGCAGAATCTTTTCGCGTTGCGACAGTGCTCCGTACCGATCGAGAACACCCACCTGTTGACAGTGCATCGCGAAGATCAGGGCCGCCGACAGGTCTGCGCGTCCCAACTCCATGGTCACGTCGACGAGGTCGTCCAGATTGCCGTTCATACCGCCGAACTCAGCCGGTATGAGCAGACCCAGAAGGCCGGTGGTTCTCATGGCATCGAGCGCATCAATGGGAAAAGTCGCGGTCGCGTCGCAGGCCGAGGCGAAACTGGCGATCACGGCACAGGTCTGATCGACGGCTTGGGACAACGGGGCTTTCACAGCGCGTCCACGGCTGTGTCGGACCCGGACACCGGAGCTGCCGTGGCACGCGAGCGGGGGAGCGGGTTTCGGGAAAGATCTACTCGGGACACCGACACGACCGAACCTCCTTCGAGTACCACCTCAGCCGGGCAGGGATGGCTGAGGAATCCGACCAAGCTCGCCGACAGGCCGTACGCGCCCACGTTGGGCACGCTCACCAGATCGCCGCGGGACAACGGCGGCAGTTCCGCCGACCGAGTCCAGCTGTCCAGTGGGGTGCAGAGCGGGCCGGCCACCAGAGTCGAAGTCGTCACACTTTCCCGGGCGGCTCCGGCCGCGACGACGTCCGGCGCGATCGGCGGTAGGCGGCGGAGTCCGGACATGCCGCCGAGGTGGTTGATTCCCGATTCCAGCACGACGACGGGCGTGTCGTGAGAGATCTTGACATCGGCGACCCGGGTCACAAGCTGGCCGCATCGACCCGCCAGATACCGGCCGGACTCGAAGATCACGGTGGGGGCTCCGCCGTGCCAGCCAGGAAAATGATGATCGAGCAGAGCAGCCAGTCGATCAGCCAGCATGGAGAGTGGGGGCCGATCGCCCAGTCGGGCGTAGGGTGCGCCGAAGCCACCACCCACATCGATGACCGCCGGGTCCAGGCGCAAGGCGGTGGCGGCTCGACGGCAGGTCGTCAGGGCCGCGTCGAACTGCGCGACAAGCGCGTCCTCGGAGTCGAGATTGCTGCCCTGATACACGTGCAGGCCGACGATGCTCGCGCCGGAGCGCGACTGACCACCAGTGCAGTACGGCTGAAACTCCGCCGACTGGGCCTGAAGGACCGCGATGTCGGCGCCGAATTGGGAGGCGCGCCCCGTCATTGCCAGGCCCTGGCCGGGTGCCGACACCGAGTCGTTCAGCCGCACCAGACACTCCGCACGCACACCATGACACCTGGCCACGACGTCGATCTGCCGGAGACCCGCCAGGGAGTCGACGGAGAACCGGGTCACGCCACCGGCGATTGCCGCCTCCACCTCGGCATCGCGCTTGCCGGGACCGGTGTAGAGAACGAGGTCGGGAGGGACGTCAGCCTCGTGCGTCGCGTCGAGTTCACCGGTGGAGCAGATCTCGACGCCAGCGCCTTCCTCGATCAGTGCCCGTACCAGATCCGGATGCGGATTCGCCTTCAGGGAGTAGAGGATTCGGCTCGGCTCGGGCAATACTGCCCGGAGCTGCCGATACGCCGCGCGAACCTCGTCGAGCGAGTACACGTAGAACGGCGGGTCGACGTGCTCGAGCGCGAGCCGGATGTCGTCCTGCACCAGGTCAACGGACATAGCTACTCGTCCTGATCAGGTCGGTGAGACGGCGCCGATCCACCTTTCCGTTGGAGGTCAAAGGTAACGACTCGACCACTAGACAGAGTTCCGGTTGCTTGGCCAACTCCATCCGAGCGCGTAGTCCCGCCAGCACCTCGGCCGGTTCCACGTCGCCCTGTACGACCAGGACGGCACCGGCGTCGGCACCGGTCGGTAGCACCACCGCGGCCGCCCGCACACCGGTGACGCGGTGCGCGGCCGCTTCGATCTCGACGGTGCTCACCCGTGTTCCGTTCTGCTTGTAGATGTCGTCGCGACGCCCCGCGAAATAGATGTATCCGTCACCGTCGAGGTAGCCGTAATCACCGGTGCGAAGCTGCGGGAAGAGCCCTCCCGCACGAGGGAATCGTTCCGCGGTGAGTGCCGGTTGTCGCCAGTAGCCGGACATCACGTTCGGGCCTTGCACAACCAGCTCGCCCACCTCACCCGGCGGAAGCGGATGACCGTGTTCGTCGGCCGCGAAGATCCGCGTGCCGGGGAGGGCGATCCCGCACGACCCGGGTCGCTCCAGGTCCCCGTCGGGCGGCATGATCGCACCGCGCTTGCACTCGGTCAGCCCGTACATCAGCTGGACCCGCAGTGAGGGCAGCTTGGCGCGCAGTCCCAGGAGTGCCTCGGGCGGCATTGCGGCACCGGTGTTGGTGAGCAGGCGCAGCGAGTCGAGCCTGGTCGGCCGATGGTCGAGCAACCGGTTGAGCATGGTGGCCAGGGAGGGCACGGCAACCAGGACCGTGGCGGGCCCGGCCTGGAGGTTGGCCACGAGCCGGTGCCCCGCATCGGCGATGCCGCCGAGATGCAACGTCGCGCCGGCCAGGCCGGTCAGCAGAATCTGGTACATCCCGTAGTCGAAGGACAGTGGCAGGGCGCAGAACACGACGTCGTCCGAGCGGTACCCAAGACGGGACTGGATGGCCGTGGCTGCGAAGACCACCTGCTGATGAGTGCTGACGACGGCCTTGGGCAGCGCCGTGGTGCCTGAGGTGTAGATGAAGCACACCGGGTCGACGGCGATCGGTCGGGTGTCGCGCAGGTCGGCGTCGTGGTTGTCCATGTCGACAAGCTCGGGGATCAGGTCGTCGATCGAGACGGACGTTACCTCGAGCAGCGCAGCACATTCGGCCACGGTGTGCGACGACGTCACGACCACGGTCGCCTGCGAATCTGTCAGGATGTGCCGGATCACCGGCAACGGGGCATCGCCGGGCGTGAACACGAATACCGCTCCGAGACGGGAGCACGCGAAGACAACCGCCGGGACGGCGACGCTCGTCGGCTCGGCGATGATCACCCGGTCCCCGCGACGAACACCAGCGAGACGGAGTTGGCCGGCAATCCGGATGCTGTCCGCTCGCAGTTCCGCGAACGTCCTGGTGATTGCATCGTGTCGCACGGCCGTCGACTCGGGCCACTGATCGGATGCGCCGTCGAGGATGTCGTGGACGAGCGCGCCGCCGTACCGCTCACTAGCGCTGGATGTCATGGGCCGAGAGTTCAGCATCGTCATACATGGCCTCTACTTCGCCGGTGGTGGAATGGCGGATTTCCGGGCAGCCGAGGCGCGCCCTGCCCGCTGCCGACCGTTGTATCCGGCATGTAGGAATCACATAGGGATGGCCGACAGGGTCGAAAAAAGGCCGCTGAACAGGGGCAATACGTTGGAATGGAGCGCTCATGACGAACTTAGAGACGACCCCGGCGCCGGCGCGCCGGGCGTTCCATCATATCGGGATCCAGACCGATGACCTGGCCAACGCCGCATCGTGGTACGAGGCCTTCTTCGAGTGCGTGCCGTCATGGACCCTCACGCAATTCTCGGAGTTGACGCAATCCCGGCTGCCGGGAACCCGCGAGCTTCGTGAGCTCACCGCCGGTGATCTACGGTTCCATCTGTTCGAACGACCGGGCGACACCGCGCCGCACCCGACACAGAGCATCGGCGGCTTCCAGCATTTCTGCCTCTCCACGACGGACCCGGCCGACCTGGTCGAGCTGCGAGAACGGTGGATGACCCTGTTCGAGTCAGGTGATTATGCCTTTGCCCTGCCGGACCAACCGACCGACATCGTCGTGGATGGCGACGGCGTCCACAGCCTGTACGTCTACGACGTCAACGGTGTGGAATTCGAGTTCACCTACGTTCCGGACAGCGTCTGATGGCGCGGGTGTACGCCGAGCTGACAGCGCTCATGGATCTCGGCGATGAACCGGGCTGGGACTTCGGCGGATATCCCTACGGTCTCGAACCCCTAACGCTGCCCTACCCCGCGCACGAGGACGTGCACGACGATCAGCCGAGCACGGCGACCCTCGCTCTGGCCTGCTGGCGGGTGGCGGACCAACTGCAGAGCCTGCGTCAGGCTGCCGTTCCGCCACCCGAGTCCCCGGAGAAGCTCGACCGGTTCCGGTGGATCACCGGCCATCAGATCAGTTTCATCGCCTGGCGTATGGCGGCACAACTGCTGGCCGAGATCGACCGTGGCCGTCAGCCCACCGCCGCCACCGTGGCCGAGATATCGACGTACGTCGACGTCTACAGCGCCATGCTGATCTACAGCGGTTCATGCACCAGCCGGCGGTATCACGACCACATCCGCCCGAGCATGCAACTGCATCACCCCGGTTTCAGCGGCAGCTGGGCGCCGGACTACGTGCCAATCCGGCACCTGCTTCGAGGACGCCTCGAACCCCTCCACCAGGCGCCGAATAGCGACCAACTGCGGCACGCGGTTGACGTCAACATCGCCGTGCACGAATGGATTGCCGAGAAGCTCGTTCCCGACGGGGTGTCCTTGCTGCGGGGCACCTCGCAATCCGCCGTCCACCAAGGCGCACGGCTGTTGAACCAGCTGTACGACAACTACTTCATGACGAACCGCGGTGAGACCTCCCGGTCGGGCATCACCGCACAGCTGCTGCGTCGTGTTTCCGCGGTCGTGCAGGACATCCAGGCCAACGGGCTCACCACCGATCAGGAAATCGCCGAGCTGCCGGTCGACCTGCGTGCTTGCGCAAGGGCCACCTGCTCGATCCTGCTGGATGCGTCACGCCGCTCCGTCGGTCGACCGGCGCTCGTCGGCCTGCAGCTCGCCCGACGACACCAGGCCATGGGCCGCACACCCGCGCGACAGCTCTGAGCTGTTCACGCACAGCACCGCTTCGACCATAGCACCCTCCAACTACAGCGCCCTCCAACGACAGCGCACCCAGACGAGGCCACCTTGATTAAACCCAGTAAACCCGAACTCAACGGTACGTTCGGAGCCGTCGCCTCGACCCATTGGCTGGCGACCGCGACCGGGATGGCACTGCTCGAATCCGGGGGCAACGCCTTCGATGCAGCGGTGGCCGCCGGGTTCGTGCTGCAGGTCGTCGAGCCGCAGTCCAACGGCTTCGGTGGTGACCTTGCAGCGGTCTTCTATGAGGCTGCGGCGGACCAGGTGTGGGTCGTCTGCGGGCAGGGCCCGATGCCGCGCGCCGCCACCGAACGGGCCTTCGACGAGCTGGGACTCACCCAGATTCCCGGATCCGGTCTGCTGCCGGCGACGGTACCCGGATCGTTCGGTGGATGGCTGCAGCTACTGGCCGAGTGCGGTACGAAGACCGTGCGCGAGGTGCTCGATCCGGCGATCAGCTACGCGGCCCACGGGTACCCGCTGTTGCCGGAGGCCGCTCGCGCGATCACCCTGCTCGCACCGCTGTTCCGCAACCACTGGTTTGGGTCTGCCGAGGTGTACCTGGCCGGTGGCGTGCCGACCGGCGGCAGCAAGATGCGCAACCCCTGGCTGGCCGCGACCCTGACTCGCCTGGTGAAAGAGGCCGAGGCCGCGTCAACCGATCGGCTGGGCCAGATCGAGGCCGCGCACCGCGCGTTCTATTCCGGCTTTGTCGCCGAGGCAATGAGTGAATTCGCGTCCGGGACCGAGGTGCTCGACGCCACCGGACAGCAGCACCGAGGTCTGATCGACGCCGACGACCTGGCCGGCTGGCAGCCGACGATCGAGCCGTCAGCCAGCATCGGTTACCGCGGGCACACCGTGCACAAGCCCGGCAGCTGGACGCAGGGCCCGGTGTTCCTGCAGCAGCTAGCCCTGCTCGAGGGTTTTGACCTGAGCAGTATCGATCACAACTCAGGCGAGTACGTGCACCTCGTCTGCGAAGCGGCGAAGCTTGCCCTGGCCGATCGCGAGGCCTGGTACGGCGATCCGACGCACGGCAGTGATCCGCTGCCGGTTCTGTTGAGTCCGGAGTACACCGCGATGCGGCGCACCCTCCTCGGCACGACCGCCAACCTCGATCCACGGCCAGGGTCGGTTGCCGGTCGGGCACCCCGGCTGGTGACGCCGGTCGTGGACACCCCGGTGGCCGACCCGGAATGGCTGGCTCAGATTCACGAGGGCGTCCCCAATCTCGTCCTGGCTGCGACGATCAAGTCAGGTGACACCTGCACGGTCTCGGTGACCGATCGGTGGGGCAACGCCGTCGCCGCGGTCCCGAGCGGCGGCTGGCTCAAGAGCTCACCGGTCATTCCGGGTCTCGGGATCTCCCTCGGCACTCGTGGTCAGGCGATGTGGCTGTCGAACCCGGAGCACCCGAACGCGCTGCGACCCGGTAAGCGCCCGCGGACCACCCTGAGCCCGACCGTCGTGGTGGGCGACGGAGCGGCGCTCGCCTTCGGAACCCCCGGCGGCGATCGCCAGGACCAGTGGACGGTCGCCAGCCTGCTGGCGGTGATCGACCACGGCTGGGATCTGCAGTCCGCGACCGAAGCCGGCATGTTCTGCTCCGATCACTTCCCGACGTCGTTCGCCCCGCACGCCAGTCGCCCCGGCGTGGTGTCGATCGAGGAGAACGTCGGCGAGGCGACCATCGGCGAACTACGGGCCCGCGGACACCGGGTTGCGGTGGCCCCGGCCTGGTCCATGGGCAAGGTCTGCATGGTGTCTAGCGGCGGCCCGCACGGGTTCGTACGTGCCGGGGCGAGCCCCCGGGGCCACCAGGCCTACGCGGCCGTCCGGTGATCGGGACAGGCCGGGCGCGTCCGGCGGTTGGCCGCCCGGCAGCGACGTCGGAGGAGGCATCGTGGAACTCGTAGCCGGAGTGGCGGGAGCCAGTGGCGAGGCTGGCGGCGAACTGCTGCGGCTGGTCGCCGGGCATCCCCACCTGCGTCTGGGCGCGATCACTGCCAACTCCCAGGTCGGACAGCCGGTTTCGGAGGTACATCCCGCGCTGGCCGGCCGACCCGGGCTGGCCGATCGCGTATTCGACTCACCCGACGGAAGCGACCTCGGCGACAGCGACCTCGTCTTCCTCGCCCTGCCGCGCGGTGAGGCGGCCGTCATGGCCGGAAAGTTGCCGGCGTCGATCCGGGTCGTCGACCTCGGGCCGGACCACCGGCTCACCGACGGCTCCGTCTGGGCCCGGACCTATGGGGGGCCGTACGCCGGCAGCTGGCCCTACGCGCTGCCGGAACTACCCGGTGCGCGGGCCCGAATCGGGGCTTCCTCCCGTCTCGCCACGCCCAGTTGCTACGCGACCGCGGTCCTGCTCGGCTCGGCGCCACTGGTACGGGCCGGAATCGCGGGCGCCGACGACGCCGTCGTGACCGTGCTCGCCGGTTCCAGCAGCGCCGGCCGGACCGGTCGGAGCACCCAGGCCAAGGGCGGTCACCTGGGCAGCGTGATCTCAGCGGCCATGCGCGGTTACCAGGTCGGTGGTGAGCACGGTTCCATCCCCGAGATCGAGCAGGAACTGACTGCCCTGACCGACCGGCAGGCCCGGCTGTCGCTGGTGCCGGTACTGGCGCCGACCCCCCGGGGCATCCTCGCGATCTGCAGTCTGCCGTTGACGAGGGAGACCACGACGGAGGAGCTGCGGAAGCTGCTGACTCAGATGTACCTGGACGAGCCGTTCGTCCGCCTGATGCGGGAAGGCAGGTGGCCGGCGACGAGCGCCTGCATCGGCACGAACATCGCGCTGTTGCAGGTCGCCGCCGATCCGCACGCAGACCGGTGCGTAGTGATGTGCGCCATCGACAACCTGGGCAAGGGGGCCGCTGGACAAGCCGTCCAGGGCGCCAACCTGATGTTCGGACTGCCCGAAATCGCGGGACTTCAAGCCTGAGGAGATCACCCCATGACACGGACGCTCGACCTTCGTGAACGCTTCAACAAGGCCTTGATGCCTACGTATGACGACTATGCGCCCGAGGTGGCGCTGTCACACGGCAAGGGCTGTCGGGTGACCGACCTGGACGGCCACGAGTATCTCGATCTGGCGGCCGGCCTGGCGGCGAGCGTCGTCGGTCACGCGCATCCCGACGTGGTGGCTGCCATGACCGCCCAAGCCGGTCAGCTCATACACACGTCCAACCAGTACTGCCACGAGCGGGAGGTCGAGCTCGCCGAGCGCATCCAGCGGATGCTCGATCCCACCGGGACGACGGACTCCCGGGTGTTCTTCTGCAACTCAGGCGCCGAGGCGAGCGAGGCGGCCCTGAAATTCGTCCGCCGCCAGCGCCCGGACCGTCCGGTCGTCGTGGCCGCCGCCGACGCCTTCCACGGCAGGACGATGGGTGCCTTGGCGCTGGCTGGTGTGCCGTCGGTCCGGGACGCCTACGCGCCGTACGTCTTCGAGATCCGGTTCGTGCCGTTCGGCGACGCCGAGGCACTGGCCGGCGCCGTCCGTGACGACACGGCGGCGGTGTTCCTCGAACCGATCCAAGGCGAGGCCGGTGTCGTCCGCCCACCGGACGGATACCTGGCGGCCGCTCGCCGGATCTGCGACGCGGCGGGGGCGATGTTCGTTCTCGACGAGGTGCAGAGTGGTATCGGTCGCACCGGCCGATGGTTCGCGCACCAGTTCGAGGACGCCCGGCCCGACGTGATGACCTTGTCGAAGGGCCTGGCCGGCGGCCTGCCGATCGGGGCCTGCGTCAGCATCGGCGACTACGCCGACGGGCTGCAGGTAGGCCAGCACGGCAGCACCTTCGGTGGGAACCCGGTCTCCTGCGCCGCCGCCCTCGCGGTGCTCGACGTGATCGAACGGGACCACCTGATGGACAACGCGGTCACGGTGGGGGACGAGCTGGCCGCCGGGATCACCTCGATCGGACACCCGCTGGTGGCCGGCGTACGTGGCCGTGGCCTCTGGCGGGGACTGGTGCTGACCGAGCCGCTCGGCGTGCAGGTCAGCGAAGCGGCCAAGGCGGCCGGGTTCCTGATCAGCGCCGTCCGGACGCAGGCGATTCGGATCTCCCCGCCGCTCATCCTGGCCTCGGAGGAGGCCGGTGAGTTCGTCGGCGCGCTACCCGGGATCCTCGATGCTGCCGCGGCCGGCTAGTCCCGGTTCATGATGGATGCTCGCGGCCTGACCACGCAGTCGATCGATCACATCGCCGAGGTGCCCGCGGCCGAGTGGAACGCCCTGGCCGACCACGATCATTTCTACCAGTCGTACGAGTGGCTGTCCCTGATCGAACGGGACAACACCGCCGAAGCCAGGTACGTGCTCGTGCGGAACTCGGACGGTATCGTCGGTGCGCTGGCGCTGTACGAAGTGGCGCACGAAGCCAATGCCTCCTATCGGCTTGAACGGCTCGAGGCAAGCCTGGGAATTCGCGCCGGACATCTGCTGGCCGGCGGCCGACGCGGATATCACAGCGACCTGCTGATCTGTGACCAGTTCGCACCGGAGCTCGCGGATCGGGTAGCCGACGCGTTGATCACCGAGGCCCTGGACGTCGCGGCGGGACTGGGTCACGCCGGCCTGGGGATGTTCTGTCTCCCGACCGACGCGGTGCGCCGGCTGGCGCGCGTGCGCGCGGTGACTGCCTCGTTCGACACGGCGGAGTCGATCGTCCAGCCGACCGGCGGCGGCATCGAGGGTTACCTCGCGGACCGGACCAGCAAGCAGCGGGCGAAGATTCGGCGGGAGATGCGAGCCTTCGACGACACCGGGTGGTCGGTGCGAGCCGCGCCGATGACCGAGTGCCTCGACGTCGTGTCCCGGCTTGCGTCCAACGTCGAGCGTCGGTACGGGCATGAGACGCCCGACGTCCTGCTGAAGCGGCTGTTGCGACGGGAAGCGACGCATGTGGGCGGGCAGGAATTGACCTTGATCTGCGAGGATCTCGACGGGGTGCCGGTGGCCTGCGCCGTGAACTATTGCTGGCGCGACACGATGTACAGCCGCGTCGTCGGCTTGGACTACGAACGGCTCGGCCGCTCCTTCGCGTATTTCAACGTGCTGCTCTACCGATGCATCGAGGCGGCGGCCGAACGCGGATTGAATCGGCTGTCCCTCGGCCAGGCGACGGCCCCGAAGGTCGAACGCGGGGCCGAGCTGCGCCCGCTGTGGATGGTGTCTATAGCCGTGGACGCCGGTTCGGCCCGCCGGACCGGTCTGCAGCTGACCGACGCAGCGGCGCTGAGCCGCTGGAGTGAGCCCTTTGCCGACTACCGAGAAGCCATGGCCGAGTTCGACCTGCGATTGCTCAAATAACCTCAAAGCCTCCATACTTTTGGAACCGGTGACGAGTCAGTTCAGAAGGGTTGGCGCTGATGCCCGCGCAATTCGATCGTGACGCCCGGCGTTTGTGGAGCGCGTTGAGTGTCTCACTGGTCGGCTCGGAGATCACGTTGCTCGCCCTGCCGCTGTTCGCCGCCACCAAACTGCATTTGGTGGCGTTTCAGATGGGCATTCTCGCCGCGACCGGCCAACTGCCGTTTCTGCTCTGCAGCCTGCCCGCCGGGGTGTTGGCAGACCGGGTGCGGCGGCGGCCGATCCTGGTCGCCTGCGACGTCGGATCGGCGGTGGTGCTGGCTACCGTCCCGCTGTCGGTGATGTTCGGCGGTCCGTACTTCGTCCAGCTGTGCCTGGTCGCCTTCGTCGTCGGGACGCTGGCCGTGCTGTCCGAAGTCGCGCACTACGCCTACGTGCCCACCCTGGTGGGCCGGGACAGCCTCACCCAGTTCAACAGCCGATTGCAGGTCAGCTACTCGGTGTCGGAATCAGCCGGACCCGGGCTTGCCGGCGTGCTCGTTCAGCTGATCACGGCGCCGTTCGCCGTGCTCATCGACGCGTTCTCGTTCGTGGTGTCGGCTGTGCTGCTGCGTTCGGTGCGGCATGTCGAGCCACGCATCGACAATTCCCACAGCAGCACGGTTCGGTCGTCACTGGTCGACGGGCTGCGGATGCTGGTGCGGCATCCCGTGCTCAGGCCGATCGTGCTGACCGGGATGTTCGTGGCGTTCTTCGAACAGGCGGTCGTGGCGCTCTACGTTCTCTACGCGATCCGAGATCTGGGTCTGAGTTCGGCAACGATCGGCCTGGTGTTCGTCGCCGGCGGCATCGCGGCCATTCCGGGCTCCATGCTGGCGCGCGTGGTGGGAGACCGGATCGGCGTCGGGCCGGCGATCGTGGTCGGGCTGATACTTTCCGCGGCCGCCGGGTTGCTGGTGCCGTTCGCGACCGGTTCCACCGTGGTGATAATCCTGATGCTGGCTGCCGCGAAGGCAATCACGGCGCTGACGTTCACGGTGGCGAACATCCACCAGTGGAGCCTGCGTCAGTCCCTCACACCGGACGAACTCGCCGGGCGAGTGACGGCCGGGCAGCGCTTCATCGTCTACGGCGGCGGTTCGATCGGCGCCCTCATGGGCGGTGTGCTCGGCAGCGCGCTCGGGCTGCGGCCCGCGCTGATGCTGTGCGTCGCGGGCGGCATCCTGTCCCCGTTATTGCTGGCGGCCTCACCGGTGTGGCGGGTTCGAGAGCAGCCGACCAGCCCGGCGGAGGAGTCGGAAAACGTGACCGACGCCATCGACGTCTGATCTCAGCATCACCCACCACCAGCGAGGAATGCCCACTGATGCGGGTGATTCGGCCTAGCGACTGGTGATTTCGGCCGGCTGCGGCGGGAGATCGGCCAGCGACCGCGCGATGGCCTCGTCGCTGACGATCGAGTCGACCATGGTTCCGTCGAGGTAGGACCGGTACGCCGCCATGTCGAACATGCCGTGGCCGCTGACGCCGAAGACAACTGCCCTACTGACTCCCTGGCGGTCCGCGGCCGCGGCCACCATGGTGGCGCCGTGGATCGCGTGGGCGCTCTCCGGGGCAGGGGTGGTGCCTTCGGTACGGGCAAAGAGCACGGCGCTGCCGAAGACGTCACGTTGGGAGTAGGCGGCGGCATCGATGGAGCCCTCGTCATAGAGGGCGCTGATCAACTTGGCCGTGCCGTGATAGCGCAGGCCGCCGGCGTGCATCGACGGCGGCGCGAAGCTGTGGCCCAGGGTGTACATCTTCTGCAGTGGCGCCAGACCCGAGGCGTCGGTGAAGTCGTAGGCGAAATGGCCTCGCGTCAGTTTGGGGCAGGCCATCGACTCGACCGACACGCAGCGCACCGCGGGCCCACCCAGTGCCGCGGCGCCGAGGAACGGGAGCGCGAGTCCGCCGAAGTTGCTGCCCCCGCCGAGTGAGCCGATCACGACGTCCGCCCGATCGCCGAGCTCCGCCAGCTGCTCCTGGGCCTCGAGCCCGATGACGGTCTGGTGCAGCAGCGAATAGGTCTCGCCACTGCCGGTGCAGAACAGCGTCCCGGGTTCGGCAGTATCCTCCAGGGCCTCGGCCAGCGCGAGTGACAAAGAGCCGGTGGAGTCGGGGTGATCGTGCAGCTCCGCGCGTCCGACAGCTGTCCGACTGCTGGGGCTCACGATGACCGTCGCGCCGAGCATCTCCATGATGGTGCGGCGGTGCGGTTTGGCTTCGTAGCTGGATCGGACCATGTACACCCGGCACTTCATGCCGAACATGGCGCAAGCTGCGGCGACAGCGGTGCCCCACTGGCCGGCGCCGGTACCTACGGTGAGGTAGGTGGCGCCGGCTCGGTGGTAGTAGTACGCCTGAGCCACCGCGGTGTTGAGCTTGTGGCTGCCGCTGATGTTTCCACCCTCGTACTTGTAGTAGAGGCGGCAACCCGTTCCGAGCGCGGACTCGAGCTGGTGCGCCCGGACCAACGGTGTCGGGCGCCACTGCCGATACCGCTCCAGGACAGCCGGTGGAATCGGTACCGACGGTTCGCGGGTCAGCTCCTGCCGCACGAGCGAGGGAGGGATTTGCAGGGTGATACCGCTCGGCGCGGACCTCGGCGACGGCAGATCAGGCGCGAGGGTGACGCCCAGCGCGGGAATGGCATTGCACCAGGCTTGGGGGATGGATACCACGGCGGCGGCTCCGTTCGGCTTAGGTTGCCTGGTGCACCAACGTGATCAGGTCTTCGACGGTGTCGAACCGGGCGTTCATGATCGTCGCGTCGTCCAACTCGATGTCGAGCCGCTCTTCCAGCCCTACCAACAGCCGCACAAGCTCGAGGGAGGACAGGTTGAGGCCGCCTTCGGCCAGTGACGTGCCGGCGGTGATCTCGACGGCTTCGTGGCCCTCGGCCGTCATCAGCTCCGCGACCGTCTTACGCACTGCCTGCTCGGTGTCCGCATCTGCTTTTCCTGAAGTCAACATGGGTCAATCCCCTTCTCGCGCGCCGTGAGATCCGTCTTAGGCCGACGGCTTCAGTGGTATCTCAAGGTCGAATCAGTGGTGTCGCAAGGTCGAATCGAGCTTCGTCGGGCTCGCTACGCGTCGTATACATGGGGCCTACGCCTCATACGCCCCGGTTGGCGCACGCCACCATTCCGCCAACTCTCATGTAGGCGCGTTGTATCCGCGCGCGCGACGGTCGAGTCCGACAGGGAATCCCACACAACGAGCACGCGGTTCCGGGCGAGCGAGGAGAACGATGTGACCACAGAATTCGATGTCGCCGAGGAGACTGCCGTCAGTCGCTGGGACGCCGTCCTGCCAGGTATCCGAGCCGAAGCACTGGACTGTCTGCAGAGCACCGTGGCGGTCCTGGCCGATGCCGCGTACGGGTCCGGCGCTCATCTGGCGCTGGGAAGCCGATGGCGATTCCCGACCCTGGACGACAGCGGTGAGTTTGCCGTTCAGCCGTCGGTTGCCGAGCGCATCGACCAAGCCCGCGATGTGCTGGGCATGCGGGTAGAACCGGTCGGCGTCGCGTTAGACTCGGCTCACCTGCGCGACGAAGCCGAAACCGGGCCCATCTACATAGTGTCGGAGGCGTACGACCTGTCGTGGCTGCCGTACGCGCGCGCAACGAAGCGCTATCGGGAGATGCCGCACAGCTTCCTGCTGGAACGGACTGGGCGAGAATATTCCGTCGTTGACGCCTATTACGCCGACACCGAATGGGGACGAGCTCGCCCGACCGTCGTCCGGATGACTGGAGCGGAGGTCGACAGCGCCATAGGCGGCACCGGGCTGGCCGTCCGGATGACTACGACCACGAAGAGCGCGCCGATCGACCCGAGGACCGCGATGGCCGACAACGCCGTCGTCGCCCGGCGGGCCGAGCCTGCAATAGATGCCTATCTGGCGCGGGCCCGGGCAAGCCTGACCCGGCCGGAAGGCATCGAGCGTCTCGTGCTGGACGTGTGGCACCTGTGCCGCGAACGGCTGCTCTACGGGCTGTGGCTCGGCGACCACGAGGCCGCGCCGCTAGTCCTGGCGGCTACTCAGGCGTGGCAGCAACTGGCCAGCCAGAGCTACCTGGCCAGTCGACGGGCACACCGCGGCACACCGCCCCATCCCGCACTGATCGACGACATGGGGGCGCAGTTGTACGCCGACACCGAGCTGATGACCGCGCTGGGCGCAAGCGCGCTACCGATCCCGCAGGCCGCCGGGTCGAACCTGGAGGATGTCATTCGTTCCGTGATCGCCGAGGTAGTCGGCCTCACGGACCGGGAGCTGGCCGAGCTGACCGCGGGTAGCCCGCTACGCCTGCTTCCCGGCTTCGACTCCTTCCGGCTGGTTTCCGTGGTCGATCTCGTCGAGGAGCGGACCGGTGCGGTGCCGGCATCCGATGCGTCCGCGGCGGATCTGGCGGACGTGGCGGGCTTGGTTCGGTTGTTCTCCCGAGGCACCGCGCCGGTGTCCCGGTGAGCGCGCCGCCGGTCGGAATCTATGAGTGGTTCCACCGCAGTGCCGAGCGTGATTCGGATCAGTCGGCGCTCGAGGTCGACGGAGTCGGTCTCAGCTACCGCGAACTCGACGTGTGGGTGGCCCGCGTCGCCACCGAGATCCTTGCGACGGACTCCGTTCGAGCCGGCACCGTCGGCCTGCTCGCGTCCCGCACCGTAGGCACCTACGTCGGCTACCTCGCCGCCCTGCGCGCCGGAGTACCCGTCGTACCGATGAACCCGCAGGTGCCTGCCGCCCGCAACGCGACCATCTGCGCGGCGGCCGACGTCCGGCTGGTGCTCTCGGACGACACGGAACTCGCGACGCGGCGTGAGCTGATCCGGGAATACCCGGCGCCCATACTTTCACTGGGTTATCGGGATTGGTTGACGGTCGAGTCGGCCGAGAGCGGCCCCGCCGAACTGACACCAGCGCACCCGGACGACATCGCATACATCTTGTTCACCTCGGGTTCGACCGGACGTCCCAAGGGTGTTCCGATCCGACACCGCCAGCTGTCGGAGTTCACTCCCTACTGCGCCGAGCGCTACGGTGTCGGGCCCACCTCACGGCTCAGCCAGACCTTCGACCTGACGTTCGACCCGTCTGTCTTTGACATGTCGGTCAGCTGGTTCGCGGGCGCGACACTGGTCGTCCCCAGCCGGGAGCAGATCCTCACCCCGGCGCGCTTCGTCAATGAGCACCGAATAACCCACTGGTACTCGGTGCCCTCGGTGATCTCGTTGGCCGGCCGGCTGCGGAACCTGACGCCGAACAGCATGCCCGAGTTGCGCTGGAGCATCTTCGCGGGCGAGCAGCTGACACTCGACCAGGCACGCGCCTGGGCTACGGCCGCTCCGCTGAGCATCATCGAGAACGCCTACGGTCCGACCGAGCTGACCGTGACCTGCGTCGGATACCGGTTACCCCGCGACGTCGACAACTGGCCGCGGACGTCGAACGGCACGGTCCCGATCGGGACGCCGTATCCGCATCTGGAGTCAGTGCTGCTGGACACCGGCACCGAGGGTGCGATCCCCAGCGCGGGTGAACTTTGTGTTCGGGGTTCACAGCGATTCGCCGGCTATCTCAGCATGGAAGACAACTGCGACCGCTTTCGCAGGGAGGGTGAATCTGCCGAGGCGTTCGCACCTCCAGGTCCGAAGGACTGGTACCGGACGGGGGACCTGGTGTCCTGGCAGGGTGGCAGTCTGGTTCACCTGGGCCGCATCGACGACCAGGTGAAGATCAGCGGACACCGCGTCGAAGTGGGCGAGGTCGAAGCGGTGTTGCGCAGTCACCAGTTCGTGGACGAGGCCGTCGTACTGGCAGCACCGACCAGGCGTGGAGGTGAGCTCTGCTTGTTCGCGGCGTACGTCGGCCGGGATGACGACGGGCACCTCCTCGACCATTTACGCCAGCATCTGCCGTCATACATGGTGCCGTCGCGAACCGTCAAGATCGCGAATTTCCCGTTGAACACGAACGGAAAAATCGATCGGCGCCGACTGCGCGAAGAACTGGCGGGCGACCTCAGCTCGGTGCGATGAGGCAATAAGGAAATTTATCGCGATCGACCTCTAGACCCTGTCTGATCACTTTGATATGCTTATAAGGCCATAAAAAGAATGGGTCATACCTTCTCAGTCTACGTCCGTCAGGTTCGCTCGGGCGGTACGGGTCACTGTCTTCGACGACGTGTGCCGGCCGGTGTGACGTCGAATTCCGCGCGACGGTGGGGTTGATATGAAATATTCCGTCCTGGGTCCAGTGGAATTACACACCGCTGCCGGACCGGTCAAGATCCACAGCACGTGCATCCAGGCGATGCTCGCGATTCTGCTGATGTCGCCGAGGCAGGTCGTGTCGGTCGATCGGATCATCGACGACATGTGGCCGGAAGAACCGCCGCGCTCAGCGGTGGAGAACGTTCGGACTTACGTGTACCAGCTTCGTCGGCTGCTGAATTCCACTGACCGCCATTCGATACTCAAGAGTGTGTCGGGTGGCTACCAGCTCGACATCGACCCCGATGAACTCGACCTCACTCACTTCCAACGCCTCGCCGAGGAGGGTCGACGCGCGTTGAGCTGTGAGGACAACGAGAAAGCGCGCACGCTCTTCGTGTCTGCGCTGAAGCTGTGGCGGGCCGCGCCGTTGGCCGGGCTGACCCTGAGCCGAGCAATGCGGGCGAAGGCCGTCGCGCTGGAAGAGCAACACCTGCAGGTGCAGGTGCAGTGGATCCAGGCCCGGATCGCGCTGAACGAGGCCGGGGAGGTCATCGCGCCGTTGCGGGGCCTGCTCGGCGAACGACCCCTGGACGAGCGCCTGTGGCACCTGCTCATGCGCTCGCTGGCTCGTAGCGGTCGCACCGGTGAGAGCCTGGCCGCTTACGACGAAGCACGCCGGACGCTCGTTCACGAGTTGGGCAGCGAGCCCGGTCGCGAGCTGCGGGAGCTACACGCCAGCCTGCTACGCGGTGAGCGGGAACCGAACCCGGAGCGGGCGGTACTGCGCAGCGTGCCCAACGCGGTGCCCCACCAGCTACCGTCGGACACCCGGCAACTCGTCGGCCGCGAGTGTCAGTTGCGGGCGATCCGCGAGCTCGCCGAGCGATCGTTCTCTGGGGAGTTGAACCACCCTGCCACCGTCCTACTGTCGGGACTGCCGGGGGTCGGCAAGACCGCGCTGGCCGTGACCGCCGCCGAACAGTTGCGCGACTTGGTGCCGGACGGGGAACTCTATGTCAACCTCGACGGCAGGGACACGTCCTCGGCAACCTCGTGGGACGCGATGGCCAGCCTGCTCAGCGCGTTCGGCGTCGCGCCGCGTGCCATCCCCGATTCCGCGGGCAACCGGCGGTCGCTGTACCGATCATTGCTGGCCGAGCGCCGCGTGTTGGTCATCGTCGACGGAGTTTCGGACAATCGCCAGATCGTTCCGCTCATTCCAGGACCGGGACACAGCGTGCTGCTGGTGACCAGCAGGCGACGGTTGACGCGGGTGTATGCCGACCTTCGGCTTTCTCTCGACGTCATGACGGCCGAGGACGCACTCACCATGCTCGCCAACACGATCGGTTCGGACCGGGTGGCGGCCGAGCCGGAGGCAGCCCGGCAGGTCGTGCTGGCGTGCGGTTGCCTGCCGGCCGTGATCCGAGTTGCAGCCGTCCGGTTGTCCACCCGGGCCGCGTACCCGATCCAGGTTCTCGCCGACCGGCTGTCCGACGGCGAAGGGTTGCTGGACGAATTCGATTGGGACGGTTACTCGCTCCGTGACCGGCTCGACCGGAGTTACCAGTCGATGAACCCGCAGCAGCAACAACATTTCCGCGCGATCGGCGCAGTGACGCCCGAGGCGATCTCGGCAGCCGCGGTCGGCCGGGTCGCGCGTACGTCGGCGCACGCCGCCGACCGTGAGTTGGAGGGCCTGACCAACGAGGGGATGCTCGTGGCGCAGATGTCGTCGTCCGGCATTCCGAACTACCGGCTTCCGACCGTGATGCACGCCTACGCGAAAGAGCGGCTGGCTCATGAGGGATTGAGCCAGGCCGCCGGTGTCGAGAAGGCCCAGCTCACCGGTTAGGTTAACGCCGCTTGGTCAACGCCTCGGGTACGTGTCATCCCTGCGATCTACTGCGGCTCCGAACGCAGTGCTCCCAATGCCGATTCCACCAGGCTGGGACGGGGCCGCCCACGGAGCACGGACTCCTGGGCGATCCGCAACACCTTCGGCAATGCCTCCCAGCGATCGATGCGGGGGCTGAGTGCCTGCCGTTCCCGGTCGGTGCTCGCGACTTCTCGCTGCCAGCGCAAGGCGAAACCATGATGCCCGGCCGCGGCCCACAGGTCGTCCATGCTTCGGAAGAAGCGGGTGTCGTCCGCCTGGAAGTCCTCAACCAGGGCGTCTATTGCGGTGTCGCCGAACTGCCAACCATCCTCGCAGCGCAACGCGTGTATCGCCGCGATTCCGCCGTGCCTTCGCAACCACATCATGGGTCCCGCCGGGACCGGCACGGGCGCTCCGAAGACAAGTTTGTTGCGCGTCGACTGAACCGGTCGCCAATCCGCCGGCAGGGTCATGGCCTCGATCAACTCTGCATCAGACAGCTCACCCGACCACGGCTGCTGCTGGCCGTTCGGCACTAGCGCGCAGAATTTGTCCCGTATGCTCCACCGTTGATCCGAGCACCCGTCCAGCAGGATCCAGTGCGGTGCCGACGGACCACCGTGACCAACGGACCACGGCAACCGGGCTGTGTCGGTGACAACGATGGCGCGGCCGTAGCGCAGGAGTTCATTGGACAGCGCGTCCAGCACGTCGTACGTCGATCCGCTCAGGTATTCCAGATGACTGCCGTCCGGCAGCACGTCCAGGGAAGGCGAATGATGTGAGAACGAAAGCTGTTCGTGGGCGCGATCCCGGCGCACGGCCAGGTGTACCGATCGCGAGATGATCTCGGTTGCCTTCCACTCCAGCGACAGATAAGCGTGCAACGCAGAGGTGTAACAACTCAATCCTGCCGCCGGGGTCATCTGGCCACCTCCTCTCCTCGAACGCGAATACCGCGTCCGCAGCTCTGCTCAGTGACTCCTCGATCTCTCGGGGCACAGGAACTCCTCGGCATGGTCGGCCACGCCGGCGAGCATGGTGGCGGTCGCGCCGCCGGCGATCGCGAACATGGCGAGTTGTTCGCGCAATTGACTCATCCCGCCGTCGCGGAACGAGTCCGCTCCGCGCAACGCGATCACCGCGGTCAGGATCCGTTCGGTGGCGCTTGCATATGACGCTTTGAGCAGCATCCCGTGAGCGGCCGTCATGGCGTTCACGTCGGCAGCGGCCGCACACATCGCGTCCAGGTGGGCGAGGTCGACCAGGCAGCCAGCGAATCGTTCCTGGACCGAGGCGTTGTCCCACAGAGTCCCCTGGCCGGTGGAACGCGTTGCGAGATAGTTGCGGGTCTCGCGCAGGATGCGGCGGCAGGTGGTGCGCGCCCACAACGCACCGATCAACCTCTCGGCCGTGAGTTGCCGGGCCAACTCCGGCAGCGCCCGCCCGGTGCGCCCGACGAGATGGTCCGCGTCGAGTCGCACGTCGTCGAAGTGAAGGTGTCCGAGGCCCGAACCGGCCAGGACGGCATCCGTCGCGGACTCGACCCGGACACCACGCCGACCCTTCGGAACCAGTACCCACGAGTGGCTGGTCACCCGCCGGGCGCCGTCGGTGCGTGCCAGCACCAGGGCGAAGTCGCAGTCCGTGGCGTTGGTGATCCATTCCTTGCCGCCGGTCAGGACGATGCCGCCGGCGTCCCGGGTCGCGCGAGTCCGCAGGTCGAGCAGGCCGGAGCCGGACAGTTGGGCGTCGGTCACCGCGAGGGCGACCATCGTCTCGCCACGAATCATGCCGGCCAGCACCTCGTCGGCGACGGCGCTGCCGGCGGCGCAGCCACGCAGGAGCGGCAGCACGCTTGCGACCTGGACGCAGACCGACAACATCGGGCCCGGCGCGACCGAGCTCTCCAGTTGCTCCACCAGCGCGCTCAACGCTCCAGCCTCCACGTGTAGCGGCGGCTGCCCGGCCTCGACCAGGGCCCGAAGATCACCCCGGTGCCCCAGCTCGGCCCATACCGCCCGGGCAGTGGTGGCCGTGTCGACGCCGACGGCGGTCACCGGCTCGCGACGTCCCCGTCGCCCGCGCGTAGTTCGGCCACGACCTCCCACAACGCCCCAGCCGTCTCGAACGTTGGTCCGGACAGCCGCTCGTCGGAGATGGTGATGCGGTAGCTGTCCTCGACGTCGAAGAGCAGTTCGATCGACCGCATCGAGTCCAACCCCATGTCACGCAACCGGGAGGTGTGCGAGATCGGTTGGTCGCCGGCGTATTTCAGATGCGAGCGGAGCAGTTCTACGAATGCTGGTTCCATGACGTACCGTGCCTCTCGTGCTGCGTCGCGTCGGACGGTTGCGAACCAAATTCGGACGCGCGCATACAGGCCCGATATAGCGAGGATTCACAATCAGCCACGTATCAACGGTGTATCGAGCCGGGTGAGGTTGGTGTCGGTTGCGCATCCCGTGCGGCCCGCGTCAGGAGGACACCATGTCGTCGTACTCGCTCGGAACGTTGTCGATCGATCCCACCCAGGTAGACGTCGATCTGCGGGGCATCGAAAACTTCGGTTATGTCGACTCCTACGACGAGTTCGTTTGCGGGTCATGGCGCACGTGCATGTTGCGCAACGGTTCCGGCGACGGCGGCGACGCCAAGATCGGTGATTACGAGGGGCCGTCGAAGTCGACCGAGTTCGGCGCTCGGCTGGGGTATCTCGATCGGATCACCACCGAACACTTCCGCACCGACAACCTGCGCTTCGCCCGGGTGACGCGGTTGGCGCCGGACAGCGTCGTCGTGCCACACCGGGATTACGTCGAGCTGAGCAGCTCATTCGTGCGGATTCACGTGCCGCTCGTCACCACCGAACGGGCGCTCGTCTCCGAGAACGAGACCATCTACCGGATGCGTGCCGGCGAGGTCTGGTTTCTTGACGCGACGGAGGTGCACAGCATCGCGAACTTCTCCGATGTCGGACGTGTGCACCTGCTGCTCGACTTCGCGGTGTCGGACCCTCGCGAGGTGTTCACGGTGGCTCCGAACTGGGCACCGCAGATTCCGGCCGAGTCTCTCGTCGGCCGACGCCCACTGAACGCGGACGAAACCGAGATTTTGCTGGACCTGGACAAGATCATCGACAGGACGAACGCCAGGGATGTGCTGGCCATCCTGATCAAGCGGTACTTCGCCGCGGAGCTCGACGTCCTGGAAGTGTTCAGCCTTCTGGGGCGCATCGCCGAGGGTAGCGCCGACGCCGACGTCGTCGAATGGTCCCGGTGGATTCACTCGCACTCGCTGACGGCGCGCTGAGCGCTATGGCAGCCCATGTCACGTCCGTCGACGGCCGGGCCGGACCTCGAGGTCGCCGCGATGCCCAGCGGCTGTTGGTCATTGGTGCCGGCCCGATCCGGGTGGCTGCTTTCGGAACCTGGCGTCAGCTCGGTCTAGACGTCGTGTTGGTCGACGGCCACGAACAGGAGCGATACGACGAGCTGGTCGCCGAGACGTATTCTTTCGACGCTCGCGACAGCACCGCGGATCTGGAGTCGCTCCGGCGGATTGCCAAGGGTTGCGATGGCATCACCACCCTCGCCGACGGTTCCCAACGCACCGTCGCGCTGCTGGCCGACGAACTCGGCCTGCCGGGCATCGGTGTCGACGCCGGTAACACTGCACGCTCCAAGGCGCTGCAGCGGCAGGTCTGCCAGGACGCCGGACTGCGTGTCCCACGGTGGGCGCGGGTCGCCTCCGTGGCCGACCTGGACGCGTTCTACGCCGACGGTCCGCTGTCGGCAGTGCTCAAACCCAGCGATTCCGCTGCGGGTTCGGGAGTCCTGCGGGTCGAGACGAAGGCCGAGGCAGCTCGGCACTGGCCGATCGTCAAGTCGTTGTCGCCGTCGCGGGTCGGTGTCATCGAGGAGTTCCTGGACGGGCGCGAGATCTGCGTCGACGCGGTGGTGCGCGGTGGCGAGGTGCTGTTCGTATCCTCGGTCGACTGCGAGCACATGCGCACGATCGGCTTCCTGTGCACGTCATCGAGTTACGCGACCGTCAATCCCGACGTCGAGCCCGCGACCGCCTTGGTCCGCCGGATCGTGTCCGCCGTGGGCGTCGACACCGGAGCCGTCCACGCCGAATTCAAGATCGGCTCCGACGACGTATGGACTATCGTGGAGGTCGGGTTGCGACCGGGTGGTGCGCTGGTTCCCGAGCTGACGGTGAAGGTCAGCGGAGTGGATCTCTACGCCGCCCAGGCGCTGGCGGCTCTCGGTGAGAGCGATCCGGCGCGGCCCGACTGCCAGGTGGTAGCACCGTTCGCGCAGGCCCGTTATCTGGTGGGCGAGGGCAACGTCCAGCGGTTCGTCCCGCCGGCAGACGTGCTTCGTGACCTGCCGGACGTCAAGGTGGTTCGCCAGCAGATACTCCCAGGTCAGCGAGCGCGCATGCCCTTGAGCGAGGCGGGACGGGCGGGCTACGCTTTCGGTTGGGGACCCGACCGGATCGGCCTCGATACCCAGCTGCGCACCGCGATCGAGCTGTTGGGAACAGGGATGGGTATCACGGTGCGGGGCAACGATCCTGACGATTTGATGTCGTCCGAACACGGTCCCGGACCGTGGTGGCCACGAACGCAGTGGGAGGAACAATGCGACTAGGCGTCCTGATCCTGCCGGATTCCCCATGGGCGGTCGCTGTCGACAAGTGGCGGCGAGCCGACGAGCTCGGATTCGATTCCGCATGGACCTACGATCATATCTGGTGGCGCGGCCTATGCGACGATCCGTGGTATGCCGCTGTCCCCGTGTTGAGCGCGGCCGCCGCCGTGACCGACCGGGTCCGGATCGGCATCATGGTGGCGTCGCCGAACTTCCGGAATCCCGTTATGACGGCAAAGGAAGCCATCGCGATCGACGACATCTCCATCGGACGGTTCACGCTCGGGGTGGGCTCAGGAGCACCCAGCGCGGGTGACGCCGAAGTCCTCGGCGGTCCGGCGCTGACTCCCGCGCAACGCACCCGGCGGTTCACCGAATTCGTCGAGATGACTAGCGAGCTGCTGGACAACGATGTGACCACGAGGACAGGGGGGTACTTCGGCGCCCAGCTGGCCCGGATGATTCCCGGCTCCGTCCAGAAGCCGCGCCTGCCGCTGGCCGTCGCGGCGTCCGGACGCAACGGGCTGAAGTTGACCGCCCGCCTCGGTGACTCCTGGATCACCGCGGGGCCCGCAGATTGGACGGCCGGCCACACCCCGGAGGAATGCCTGGACGAGACGGCGGCGCAGGTAGCGCAACTCCGCGTGGACATGGCCGTGGCGGGACGAGACTTCGACGCCATGAGCCGGATCATGATCGCGACGCCCATGTGCGGGAATCCCGTGGAGTCGGCGGAGGAATGTCTGCGTATCGCGACGGAGTACGCACGGATCGGCATGACAGATCTGATCATCCACTGGCCCCGCGAGAGCGGCGTGTACCAGGGCGATCCGCGAGTATTGACCACAATTGCTGACACGGTGCTACCTCGGCTTGCCGAGCTGTGAGTCGCTCCCGAGGAGCTGACCGACGGCGAAACGCCCAACCCGGATCTAGAGAGGCAAGGACATGGAGAGTACGACACAGCTGAGGACGACGACCCGACTGACCTCGGGGCGGCACGAACTGGGCATGGACAGCAGCGAGTTCGGTGAGCTGGTGGACTCCAGCCATCTGCTCGGTGACGTCGAAGCCGTGCGACGACAGATGGCCGACGAGGGTTACCTCTACCTGGCGGGCTTCCTCGACGAGGCTGCAGTGCTCGCCGCTCGCGAGGAGATCCTGTACAAGTTCGCGATCGTCGGCGAGATCGATTCGGTCAACCATCCGATGATGGATGCCGTGCTGGCGGACGAAACCTACGTGCACGAGGTCAATGCCATCGCTTTCACGGAGAGCCTACGTGCAGGCATCGCATACACGAACGTCGTCCTCGCGCCGAAGCTGATCGAGTTCTTCTCGGGTTTTCTTGGCGGTCCGGCCCGCGCGTTCGACTTCCGGTGGCCCCGGTTCATGCGGACAGGTGAGTTCACCGGAATTCACTGCGATGGGCCGTACATCACCCGTGGTACCCGTAACGTCTGGTCGACCTGGATTCCTCTCGGTGACGTGCCGATGATCAACGGTCCCATTATGATTCTCGAGCGCAGCCACCGGTTGGAAACGTTGCGCGACACTTACGGCCGACGCGACGCCGACCGGGAGAACTTGGGCTGGCTAAGCGAAGACCCCATCGGCTTGCAGCGATCACTGGGCGGTCGATGGCTTAGTGCGGACTTCAAAGTCGGCGACGTGCTTCTCTTCGGTCCGGATCTGGTGCATTCGAGTTTGGACAACAACTCACCGGTTCGGCACGCGAGGCTCAGTTCGGATACTCGTTACCAACTGGCTTCGGACCCGCCGGACGAGCGCTACAACGGCGCTGACACCAGCAACCCGCACGGTGGTCCGAGGCGGGTGTTCCTGCCCGGCAAGGCTGCCGGCAACAACGAAGACTTCCAGGACGAGTGGAAGCTTGTCGACAAGGACGGGCGTCTCAGGCGAACTCCAGCGTTCGGGCGTGATTGACGTTGCCTGGAAATAGCATCAATAGCGTCGCTTCTGCGTCTTGAACCGTCCCGGGTTCATGCCGTCTTCGAAGTGGCGGCGTCGCCGGGCGGTGATCCGGTGTGTTGAGCGTAGGAGGCCTGCTCGAATTCTTCCGGGCTGGTGTGGTCGAGCAGGCTGTGTAGGCGGTGGTTGTTGTACCAGTCGACGTAGTTCATCGTGATCGCTTCGACGTCGGCGATGGTACGCAGTGGACCGGTCGGAGACGGTGATCCGGCGGCGATGGTCTCGTTCTTGAACAGGCCCATGAACGACTCGGCGACGGCGTTGTCAGGCATCACCGACGGAGCCGATCGAGGCCGATAACCCTTGCAGTGCCAGGTTTTCGGTGAACTAGATCGAGGTGTATTGACCGGATTCAACCAGTGGATGCAACACCGGCTTGTTGGAGTAACAGTAGCTGCTCGGTGAATGCCTCGGCAGGTGTCTTCCAACCGAGTGTCTTGCGGGGCTTGGTGTTGAGGGCGTTGGCGACAGCTTCGATGTCGTCGGCCGACCAGCGCGCGAGGTCGGTCCCTTTAGGAAAGTATTGGCGAAGCATGCCATTGGTGTTCTCGTTCGTCCCGCGTTGCCAAGGGCATCGCCGACCGGTGCAAGACCCAGCCGCCGACCGCGGCCGGAGGCCTGTTCGGCAAGGACCGCTTCGACATCGACCTGGCAGGCGGCACCGTGAGCTGCCCAGCTGGGCGAGCCGCGCCGCTGCGTCGCGCCAAGCCCGCAGTGCACTCGCTCGGCCAGCGGCCGCACCATACCCACGTGCGCCCGTCATCACAGAGAGGGTCCTCTAGAAACCAACGTCCGAGCCTGCCCGCCGCCTTGGGGTAGGCGGCCACGAAAGCAGATTTCAGGGCGTCGCCGGTCAGCTCGCCCTCAACAGGCAGAAACCGCGGCCCGGTGATGGCAGGCTGAATGCTCTCCAGCGGAACTCCCGCGTCGTGGACGGCTTGGACCATGCGCAGGACCGTTCGGCGTTTACGAAGCGGCTCACTGCGGGCCCCGCCCGCCAAGACCACGTATTGCGTCCAATCGCGAGCTTCCACCCGGTCGCTGCGAACGGCGGCCTCCTTGCGGCGCATGCGGACCTGGTACTCCGCGGCCTCTCTTAGGGGGATGACTTGCTCGACGTCGAGCAGGGTTCGGTTCTCGATCCGGTAAGGGCGTAGGCGGATGCATCGGATGTCCATCCGCTCGAGGCGGTTGAGCCACAATACAGCCGTCGTCAGCTCTATACCGAAGTCGGCTGCCACGATGATTATGCGGACGTCGTCATCGAGCGTCGGAGTCTCGCCGACGCCCACGTCGAGGAAGGTCGTCAAGTCCTCGCGTGGGTCCAACTCCGCCCCAGCCAGTTCGCGGCCGAGCGGCGTCGCCAACGTCACCGTATAGGCGTCCACCACGTCGTCGAAGGTCATGGAGGAGATCATCGCGGCGTATCGCAGGGCCTGCAGCTCAGCGTGTCCGCCGTCGTTGGTCCGCTTCAACTCGATGACGAGGAGGTGGCCCTCTCGGTCAAGGGCCAAGAGGTCGAGACGTCGTCGAGCGTCTTCCCAGGAGCCGTACTCTTGAGCGACGACCTTTAGGTGCTCCCCGAGACCTCCACGTTGCGGAACAGGTAGGCCTGCAGGTCTTGCCGCTCCCGCAGCCCGAGCGCGGCGAAGTCGCTCGGATGCTGCTCGACCAAGCTGCCGCTTTTGATCTCATAAAGGCCCAAGTGAGACGCCTCCTAGGCGCATGCATTTGCCGATGGGAACTGAGCTAGCAAGTACGTTAGCCCGGGGCTTTCATGAGGGCGGCGCGTTGATCAACTGAAAAGTGCTCCAAGCCAGCAAGAATCAGGGTTGCGACGACCAGTTCATGCGGAGCGAGGAGCACCTTCAGGGTGAAGAATATCGG